>NC_017542.1:4480000-4842500 GCF_000237325.1 Paenibacillus polymyxa M1 | reverse complement strand
CACGCACTGGAGGCCCGAACCCACGCATGTTGAAAAATGCGGGGATGAGGTGGGGGTAGCGGAGAAATTCCAATCGAACCCGGAGATAGCTGGTTCTCCCCGAAATAGCTTTAGGGCTAGCCTCGGAAAAAAGAATCGTGGAGGTAGAGCACTGATTGGGTGCGGGGCCCGCAAGGGTTACCAAGCTCAGTCAAACTCCGAATGCCATAGATTTAGTTCCGGGAGTCAGACAGTGAGTGCTAAGATCCATTGTCGAAAGGGAAACAGCCCAGACCATCAGCTAAGGTCCCCAAGTGTGTGTTAAGTGGGAAAGGATGTGGAGTTGCACAGACAACCAGGATGTTGGCTTAGAAGCAGCCACCATTGAAAGAGTGCGTAATAGCTCACTGGTCGAGTGACTCTGCGCCGAAAATGTAACGGGGCTAAACACACCACCGAAGCTATGGCTTGATGCTTTGCATCAGGGGTAGGGGAGCGTTGAATGCGGGTTGAAGGTGTACCGGAAGGAGCGCTGGACTGCATTCAAGTGAGAATGCCGGTATGAGTAACGAAAAGATCTGTGAGAATCAGATCCGCCGAAAGCCTAAGGGTTCCTGAGGAAGGTTCGTCCGCTCAGGGTAAGTCGGGACCTAAGGCGAGGCCGATAGGCGTAGTCGAAGGACAACAGGTAGAAATTCCTGTACCACCGTAATCCGTGATGAGCAATGGGGTGACGCAGTAGGGTAGTGACGCGGACTGATGGATGTCCGTCTAAGCAGTGAGGCTGGTGTGTAGGCAAATCCGCGCATCGTAAGGCTGGGCTGTGATGGGGAGCGAAAATTATAGTAGCGAAGGTCATGATCTCAGACTGCCAAGAAAAGCCTCTAGCCAGGAGAAGGTGCCCGTACCGCAAACCGACACAGGTAGGCGAGAAGAGAATTCTAAGGCGCGCGGAAGAACTCTCGTTAAGGAACTCGGCAAAATGACCCCGTAACTTCGGGAGAAGGGGTGCCTCGGTAGGGTGAATAGCCCGAGGGGGCCGCAGTGAAAAGGCCCAAGCGACTGTTTAGCAAAAACACAGGTCTGTGCGAAGCCGCAAGGCGAAGTATACGGGCTGACGCCTGCCCGGTGCTGGAAGGTTAAGGGGAGTGGTAAGCCTTCGGGCGAAGCTATGAACCGAAGCCCCAGTAAACGGCGGCCGTAACTATAACGGTCCTAAGGTAGCGAAATTCCTTGTCAGGTAAATTCTGACCCGCACGAATGGCGTAACGACTTGGGCGCTGTCTCAACGAGAGATCCGGTGAAATTTTAATACCTGTGAAGATGCAGGTTACCCGCGACAAGACGGAAAGACCCCATGGAGCTTTACTGCAGCTTGATATTGAATTTGGGTACGATCTGTACAGGATAGGTGGGAGCCGTAGAACTTTGAGCGCCAGCTTGAAGGGAGGCATCCTTGGGATACCACCCTGATCGTATCTAGGTTCTAACTTGGTACCGTGATCCGGTACGAGGACAGTGTCAGGTGGGCAGTTTGACTGGGGCGGTCGCCTCCTAAAGAGTAACGGAGGCGCCCCAAGGTTCCCTCAGAATGGTTGGAAATCATTCGAAGAGTGCAAAGGCAGAAGGGAGCTTGACTGCGAGACCTACAAGTCGAGCAGGGACGAAAGTCGGGCTTAGTGATCCGGTGGTACCGCATGGAAGGGCCATCGCTCAACGGATAAAAGCTACCCTGGGGATAACAGGCTTATCTCCCCCAAGAGTCCACATCGACGGGGAGGTTTGGCACCTCGATGTCGGCTCATCGCATCCTGGGGCTGAAGTAGGTCCCAAGGGTTGGGCTGTTCGCCCATTAAAGCGGTACGCGAGCTGGGTTCAGAACGTCGTGAGACAGTTCGGTCCCTATCTGTCGTGGGCGTAGGAAATTTGAGAGGAGCTGTCCTTAGTACGAGAGGACCGGGATGGACGTACCGCTGGTGTACCAGTTGTTCTGCCAGGAGCACCGCTGGGTAGCTATGTACGGAAGGGATAAGCGCTGAAAGCATCTAAGCGTGAAGCCCCCCTCAAGATGAGATTTCCCAGTATGTAAGACCCCTTGAAGACGACGAGGTAGATAGGTTGGGGGTGGAAGTGCAGTAATGCATGGAGCTGACCAATACTAATCGGTCGAGGGCTTATCCTAAGATAAAGCGCAATGAAGTTTCGGATCCAGTTTTCAGGGTGTAACCTTGAAACAAGTGTTAATATTCCCTGATAGCTCAGTTGGTAGAGCACTCGACTGTTAATCGAGTTGTCACAGGTTCGAGTCCTGTTCGGGGAGCCATATGGAGAGGTGTCCGAGTTGGCCGAAGGAGCACGATTGGAAATCGTGTAGGCGCCAAAAGCGTCTCGAGGGTTCGAATCCCTCTCTCTCCGCCAGAATTATTCTATAGCATGGCCCGTTGGTCAAGGGGTTAAGACACCTCCCTTTCACGGAGGTAACAGGGGTTCGAATCCCCTACGGGTCATAAAAAAAAGTTGCATTAAAAAGTTTGTTATGGTATAATATGAGAAGTGTTCCGTTGAGGAGGCTTAGCTCAGCTGGGAGAGCATCTGCCTTACAAGCAGAGGGTCGGGGGTTCGATCCCCTCAGCCTCCACCATTTGAAAATAAATACTTATTATTGTCGCGGGGTGGAGCAGTTCGGTAGCTCGTCGGGCTCATAACCCGAAGGTCGCAGGTTCAAATCCTGCCCCCGCAACCAATTTAAATCTATTATGGAACTGTGGTGTAGAGGCCTAACATGCCTGCCTGTCACGCAGGAGATCGCGGGTTCGAATCCCGTCAGTTCCGCCATTTAATGTATTACTTGATAAAGGGTCTTATTGTGAGGCTCGGTAGCTCAGTCGGTAGAGCAGAGGACTGAAAATCCTCGTGTCGGCGGTTCGATTCCGTCCCGAGCCACTTTTAATTGAATAGTTTTTGTGCCGGTGTAGCTCAATTGGTAGAGCAACTGACTTGTAATCAGTAGGTTGGGGGTTCAAGTCCTCTCGCCGGCACCATTTTGGAGGATTAGCGAAGTGGCCAAACGCATCAGACTGTAAATCTGCTCCCTTACGGGTTCGGTGGTTCGAATCCATCATCCTCCACCAGTTTTATAGGGGCATAGTTTAAAGGTAGAACAACGGTCTCCAAAACCGTTGGTGTGGGTTCAATTCCTGCTGCCCCTGCCATACAATTATTACTTGCGGCGGTCGTGGCGAAGTGGTTAACGCACCGGACTGTGACTCCGGCATTCGTGGGTTCAAGCCCCATCGGCCGCCCTTTCTTATTGGGGATTAGCCAAGCGGTAAGGCAACGGACTTTGACTCCGTCATGCATAGGTTCAAATCCTATATCCCCAGCCATCTTATGCGGACGTGGCTCAGCGGTAGAGCATCGCCTTGCCAAGGCGAGGGTCGCGGGTTCGATTCCCGTCGTCCGCTTTTTATACTCTGGCGCCATAGCCAAGTGGTAAGGCAAAGCTCTGCAAAAGCTTTATTCCCCAGTTCAAATCTGGGTGGCGCCTCCATAATTAAATATGCCGGCGTGGCGGAATGGCAGACGCGCTCGACTCAAAATCGAGTGGGAAACCGTGGAGGTTCGAGTCCTCTCGCCGGTATTAACTAAAAGAGTTCATTAGAGACATTCTCTAGTGAGCTTTTTTTATTTGAGCTTTAGTACCCCACTCATTGTTTGAGCTGAATGAGTTGTATTCCATATGCGAATAAATATTTGCCGTTGTTGCATAATCGCTGTGGCCTAACCATTCCTGAAACTTCTTTCATGCTTACCCCTAATACATCTACATAAATATACTCCAGGTATTCAAGACAATAAGAATTGTCAGAAGATAAGCGATAGAATTCCTGTTATTCCTTCATACGAATCAGAAGCTCATAGAACGTGTCCATCAGTAGCAGTATATGGCGACTGGCTTTATTCTTGGTTCGGTCCTTTTCAAGTTCAATATATCTACTATTCTAACTGCCCGATGTGGCGGTATGTTTAATATTAATAGTCCAATTTAATAAATCAATAGCCGACCATTTTAATCCTAGGACCTCGCTTCGGCTTAGCCCATAAAAGGCAGCCAGGATAACGGAAAGCTCAATTCTTTCGCCTCGGATTACTGCGAGGAGTTGATTCAGCTCCTCGGCATTGTAGAAGCTCACGACGTAATTGTTCTTTTTTGGGCTTTCAACTAAGTCAGGGAGATTCGCCACAATCAGCTTTATTTTCATGGCATACTGAAGGGCTCTGCAATGTTCGCGTGATAATGAATAACGGTATTGGCGCTGACACCTTGCACATTCATTTCATGGGAATACAAGTTCTGAAAATCCTCTGTAGTTAAATCATCAAGCAATACATCCCTTTCTCTCGGAAAAAGGATCTACGTGGCCTTTTAAGTGTCGGAATAGGAGATATAGGAGATAAGCCCGATGCTGTTTTTCATCATCTCTAGCCATCGAAGCATAAAGTCTGCGAACAGCCTTTTGCTATTAACGAATGGAGTAGCTGCTTTTACTCTTACGCATATCTTCGTTTTCAACCGCGAGTGCTTGTCCTTCCATATGATAATTCTTCCTGGCTTCCTGAAGCAAGATTTCGGTTCTTTTCTTGGTTCCTTTTATCTTAAGCCCCGTGGGGATCCATTTTGGTTATCGTTTACCATTCTCATCTTTACAGTTAGGCGGATGTCCCGTTGTGCTTTCTCCTCTTCCAACAACCCCAGAGGGTGAACCCGATCCTTTTTCAAATACCGGTTGAGCTTCGGAATGGATTTGCTACAAAAGTGGTAGCTGAATCCGCCGATGGATTGCTTTAGCGCCCAGAAGGTGTTTGATTTTGAAGCGGGCGGTATAAAGTTCGATAATCTAGATCGCCTCCAGTGTCAGATCGGTGCGGGTTAGAATGGAGCATCGCCTGTTCGGATTCACCAGCAAAAACCACAGTTTTTGCTATACTCTTTGACCCCATAACATATCCAGACACAGGTAACTGACGGATTATTCATTGCCATACATGCTCACGATAGCGTACTCAAACGCGGCGATACGGCTTTAAAACAGCTCGGCCAAGCACCACCTTTGTCCTCTTTTTACGATAGCGACCCTGGCCTGTGGCAGGTGTACCATGACGTTCAATAGGCCACGGTATTGGACTTGGCTTCGGTTACCAGAACCATCCGGGTGCTGCCGAATGGGTTCCATTGATCAATCCTCGCAAAGCAGGATTGATCAGAGGTATACAAGACCATTTCTGGGACGTGCCATAGTCAAAACACAGCATGAGGCCGATGACAATGACAACAAACCCATGAAAAACGCCTCCAAAATTGCGTCACATTTAACACAATTGATATTGATTATCAATATCAATTGTGTTAATATAATTTTGTTTACTAGTGAACAAAATATAATCTAATGGTGACACTGAACTTGATCTGCAACTACTACAAGAGAGGGGAGATTGGGAAATTGGAGTTTCAAAATCATTTTAAAGGTCATCTTTACGAGCAATATATTAAAATGCTACATCTGAATGAGCTGTATACTGAACAAGAAATTAACTCGTTTCGGCAACAGGCTAGAAAGTACCAGATTGACATGCTCTCCAATAATATTACTAGTGTACACGTTATTGATTGCATTGGTGATTATGAACCGATAAATCATACCGGGATTGTGGAGAAGATGGGGTTGTCCAAAGCTAGCATTACTAAAATTAGTGCAAAGCTGCTGGAAATGGGCTTCATTATGAGAAGCCAACTGAACAGCAATCGTAAGGAGATTTACTTTAGTTTAACGGATAAGGGAAGACACGTTTATCATTTGCATAAAGAACTGCACAAAGAAAAAGAAGAAAGATTTTACCAATTCATTGAATCCTATTCAGAGGTTGAGCTGCAGACTATTGGAAAATTTATGAGTGATTTGGTGGCGCGTGCCGAAGAATACTCCGAAGGGAAGTTTAAGATAAATGACGACATTAAAGATTGAGAAATTAAGATCCAAGATTGAAGGGAAAGAAATTTTAAAAGGGCTCACACTGGAGATTCATGGCGGAGAGATTCATGCGATTATGGGGCCTAATGGGACGGGAAAAAGTACATTGGCTTCAGCTTTAATGGGCCATCCCAAATATGAGGTTACTGGCGGTAAGGTGACATTGGACAATGAAGACCTTCTGGAGATGGAGGTGGATGAGCGTGCCCAGGCAGGTTTGTTCCTCGCTATGCAATACCCAAGTGAAATTGCTGGCGTGACCAACTCGGATTTTCTCAGAACTGCCATCAATGCACGGCGTGAAGAAGGTGATGAGATATCCTTAATCCGTTTTATCCGTGAAATGGAGAGCAAAATGAAGGGGCTGGAGATGAACCCGGAATTTATGCATCGTTATTTGAATGAGGGATTCTCTGGCGGTGAAAAAAAGCGGAATGAGATTTTGCAAATGATGCTGCTTGAACCCAAGTTTGTGATCCTGGATGAAGTGGACTCAGGGCTTGATATTGATGCACTGCGTATTGTGGCCAATGGCGTAAATGAGATGCGCAGCCCGGATAGAGGCTTTTTAATCATCACCCATTATCAACGACTGTTGAATTATATTACCCCGGATTTTGTGCATGTCATGATGCAAGGCCGGATAGTTAAATCTGGCGGTCCGGAGCTTGCCCACCGTTTGGAGGCTGAAGGGTACGATTGGGTGAAGGAGGAACTTGGGATTACGGATGAGACGGTAAGTGAAGCTTAAAAGCCGGAGAGGAGGAACAGCACGTGGATATACAAGCTAGAGTTTCAATGAATGTGGACGATTTACGCGCATGGTCAAGCGCTAAGGATGAACCTCGTTGGCTGATTGAACGCCGCGTTCACGCACTCGAACTGGCAGGGACGCTGGAGTTGCCTAAAGTGGAGAAAATCAATCTTGAAAAATGGGATATCTACGAAAGTGGAGATTACAAAGCTGAGAATGCGTGGTCTAGTTTGGAGGAAGCGCCGGAGGTTGTTCGAGGTTTGGTTGCTTCTCCGGTGAAAGGCGGACTAATCGTTCAGTTCAACTCGGATGTAGTGTATACGAAATTGTCCGAGAGCTTAGCCGCCCAGGGAGTCATTTTAACGGATCTGCATACTGCGGCAAATGAGCACGAGGAGCTGGTTCAACGTTATCTCTTTCAGGCAGTGAAGCCGGAAGAACATCGTTTATCTGCTGCACACAGTGCCTTATGGAGTGGTGGCGTTTTTCTATATGTCCCAGACGGTGTAGAGGTTGAAGCACCTATTCAAGCGATCTTTATTAACGATACAAGCGGTGTGTGTTTTGCTCCTCACGTCTTAATTGTGGCAGGGAGCAACAGCAAGATTACTTATGTGGATAATTGTGTATCGAGTCGTGATGATGTCAAGGTATTGCATAACAGTGTGACGGAGGTCTTCGCGGGGGCGGGCTCAAAGGTGCAAGTAGCTTCGGTTCATCAGCTTGCTGCAACTACAACAGATTTCACCCAGCGACGGGCGGTCGTTCTTGCTGATGGGGGTGTGGAGTGGATTATCGGTGAGATGAACAATGGTTATACCGCCAGCGATACCAAGACTTTGCTACAAGGCAACGGGGCGGTCTCCGACAATAAGGTGATTGCTATTGGCACGGGCAATCAAAAATCGAGCTATACAACTCAAGCTCAGCATTTTGGCAGAAGCTCGGTAAGCCAGATGATTACGCGTGCAGTCATGCTTGAAGAAGCTACGGCCATTATCAACGGCATTACAAAGATTGAAAAAGGTGCAACCCATTGTGATGGTCAGCAAACAGAACGCGTGCTTATGCTAAGTCCTAAAGCTCGCGGCGATGCCAATCCGATCCTGCTGATAGATGAGGATGATGTAACCGCGGGTCATGCTGCATCCGTGGGGCAAGTAAATGCAGAGCAATTCTATTATCTGATGTCGCGCGGGATATCACGGAGTGAAGCCGAACATCTTGTTATTTTTGGATTTCTCGCTCCTGTCATTTCGGAGATCCCGCTGGAAGGTGTTCGCAGTCGCCTAAAAGATTTAGTGGAAAGCAAACTCGGCAGATCATAGCAAATCAAAATGAATCTTGAAAGGTTAAAAAGGAGTGATACTAATGGCAAAAAAAGCACCAGATATGGGCGAATATAAATATGGGTTTCGCGACAAGCACCAGTCTATTTTTCAATCTGGAAAAGGTCTGACGGAAGAGATTGTCCGGGAAATTTCCCGGATCAAGGAAGAGCCGGAGTGGATGCTCAATTTTCGGTTGAAAGCTTTGAATCAATTCTACAAAATGCCGATGCCTGAATGGGGAGCGGATTTGACCGGGCTTAGTCTTGATGACATCCAGTATTACGTTCGTCCTTCTGAAAAACAGGGAAAGACCTGGGAGGAGGTTCCTTCCGAGATCAAAGCAACCTTTGACAAGCTGGGCATCCCTGAAGCGGAGCAAAAGTTCCTGGCGGGCGTATCCGCTCAATATGAATCGGAAGTGGTATATCACAGCATGCAGAAGGAACTGGAGGATCAGGGTGTTATTTTCCTTGATACGGATACTGCATTAAAGCAATACCCCGAAGTGTTTAAGCAATATTTTGGAACGATCATCCCTCCCGCCGACAATAAATTTGCGGCGCTTAATAGTGCGGTTTGGTCAGGCGGTAGCTTTGTATACATTCCGAAGGGTGTTCAGTGCGAGGTTCCGATACAAGGTTATTTCCGTATTAATTCTGAAAATATGGGTCAATTCGAGCGGACATTAATTATTGCCGAAGAGGGCAGCTTTGTCCATTATGTTGAAGGATGTACAGCACCTATTTATAGTACCAGTTCCCTGCATAGTGGAGTTATTGAAATTATTTGCCGGAAAGATTCCCGTGTCCGTTACACGACCATTCAGAATTGGGCTCCTAATATCTACAACTTGGTAACCCAAAGGGCTGTGGTAGAAGAAAATGCCACAATGAAATGGGTAGACGGCAACATCGGCTCCAAGGTAACAATGAAGTATCCGGCAGTATTATTGAAAGGACGGGGAGCCAAGGGGTCCATCCTGTCTATTGCCGTAGCCGGTAAAGATCAGCATCAAGATGCCGGCGCGAAGGTAATTCACCTTGCTCCCGAGACAACATCTACGATTATATCCAAATCCATCAGCAAGCAGGGCGGAAAAGTAAACTACCGAGGGTTGTCCAGCTTCAGCCGCGATTCCGCAGGGTCCAAGTCCAATATTAAGTGCGATACGTTGATATTGGATAACATGTCAACATCAGATACGATTCCGTACAATGAAATTAAAAACGATCAGATTACTTTGGAGCACGAGGCAACAGTATCCAAAGTGTCCGAGGAACAATTGTTTTACTTAATGAGCCGCGGGCTTACAGAACAAGATGCTACACAAATGATTGTAATGGGCTTTATTGAACCGTTTACCAAAGAATTGCCAATGGAATATGCCGTTGAAATGAATCGGTTGATTCAATTTGAGATGGAAGGAAGCATCGGTTGATTCATTAATTTAATAGATCAAACCTTTATCATTCTTTAAAGAGGTGCTAGTAATGAAGAAAAATAATTCGGACGATTCAGAACTAGCTCAAATTACTCGAGAGATACGAAAACTTCAGTTCTGCCTCCATATGCTGTCAGGATTGAGCGCAAGTTGTGGTGTGATGATACCTTTAGACTCTATTCATACGCTTATAAGGGAACTTTCGGATCAAGAGGTCACTCTTAGGCAAAAAGCAAAGGATCACTCAGACGATCTAGGGTGAAAAAAGGTCTGAATTGACGGTTGGCAAAACAATGGGAGGAGTTGACATAATGGATGAAAATGGAGTTTTATTCGATGAAGTATCGGAAGTTCTTCTCAAACTACGTCCTTTCTTACTGCGTGACGGTGGAGATGCTGAACTGGTCGAAGTTGAGAACGGTATAGCAAAATTAAGATTTTTGGGAGCTTGCAATGGTTGCCCAAGTGCTACGATTACGTTAAAGGTTGCTATTGAGCGCGCAATTCTTGAGGAAATTGATGATATTAAAGAAGTTGTACAAGTATTCTAAATTCCTTGATACTGAGCAACTGAATTAGTCCTGTCGCAGACCATAGCTACGGAAGTTGATCCCGCTGCTCAATACCAAAGTACATCGACAGATTACCTTGCGGGTCGAAATCGACGAGCAGTGCTTTTTTACCTTCATTAAACAAGGTGTTAGAAAGATTACATTCGGTATCGAGTGGGAAACCGTGGAAGTTCGAGCCCTCTCGCCGGTATACACAAAAGGATGATAAAATGCTTTAATGCATTTTATCATCCTTTTTATTATTCGTATTCTTAACTTTGGCAACAAGATTAACTTGGATCCAGATGAGTGGAAGATAAGAACTTTGCAGAGATCCTTTTTAATTAGGTTTATATTTGACTGGGACTTTGAAGTTGTAGTAGGATGATGGTACTGAAAAAACATTTATAGTTTATTAAGTGTAAGAGAAATGAGGAATGCATATGCAGGAAAGAATTTTGGAAGCTTTTGTAGAGGAAGTTCATGAGAATGGTTTGAAATTTACTATGGACGATCTTGCGAAAAGACTTGCCATCAGTAAGCGTACATTGTACGAGAATTTCTCATCTAAGACGCTTATTTTAGAGACACTGATTGAGCGTACAAATGATGATATGATTCAAAAGACAGAAGAAATTATCCAAAACAATGAATTAACTTTGTTAGAAAAGATTAAACAGTCGATTAGGGTTATGCCGCTGTATTATAAGTTTTATGATTTAAGAATATTAGACCAGATGAAAAAGTATTATCCTGAGCAATGGAAAAGAGTACATGCTGATTTAAATGATTGGTCGCCGATTAGAACATTAATTCAGGAAGGTATCCGAGAAGGAGTTATTGTGAACAAAAATGAAGCTCTGATCATGAAGCTTATTATTGATTCAGTAAATTTAACGCTTGATCAGCGTTTCTTTCTGGATAACAGTGTGACGGTAGAGGAAGCAACTTATTCCATTGTAGATATATTGTTATTTGGGTTAGTCGAAAAACAAAAATAGCCTAATAATATGTGCATATTAAAAGAGGCTATTTTTTTATGTGAAAACTAATAAAACAATTAGAGTTTTTTTGTTTTTTGAAGTTGGGATACTGAATTTAACTATTGATAAATAAAAGGGGTTCTGAAAAGGAAGGGTGGAAATATGTCTATACTGACAAGAAATCGGGGAGCAATGCTGTTATTGATGCTTAACATTTTTTTAGCATTCATGGGGATTGGATTAGTTGTACCTGTTTTACCTAAATTTATAAGCGAGCTAGGGATGAACGGTTCTTCCATGGGGCTGATGGTTGCAGCTTTTGCGTTGACACAGCTTTTATTATCACCGCTGTCAGGAAAATTGTCTGACCGTTATGGACGTAAAAAGTTGATTGTTTCTGGAATGTTCATTTTTATGCTGTCAGAGCTTGTTTTTGGACTGGCGAGTTCCGTCCCTACCTTGTTTGTTGCACGAATCATGGGCGGGGTAGGGGCAGCGTTGCTTACTCCTTCTATTATGGCCTACGTCGCTGATGTGACCTCGTTTGAAGAAAGAGGCAAGGGTATGGGGATGATTAATGCAGCGATTAACACAGGCTTCATAATCGGACCAGGGATTGGCGGTTTGCTTGCTGCCTATGGAATACGTATTCCCTTCTTTGCGGCGGCAGGTGCTGCAGGGATAGCGGCTATTTTGTCTCTGCTCGTGTTGCCGGAGTCTTTGAGCAAGGAAAAGCAACAGTACAATAGAGAGCTTCCGCGTGAAAAAGAAAACCTTTTACAGCAATTTGCGAAGTCCTATCAATCTCCGTATTTCATGGGCTTGCTCATTGTATTTGTCGTTGCTTTTGGATTGGCAAATTTTGAAACGGTATTTGGACTGTTTGTTGACCATAAATATGGTTTTACACCAATGGATATTGCCATCATTATAACGACAGGCTCTATTTTAGGAGCAGTTGTGCAAGCAACTATATTTGGTTGGATCATTAATCGTTTTGGTGAGAAAAAAGTAATTCACCTTTGCTTGGCTATTGGAGGACTGTTTATTTTCCTAACTTTATTTGCTGAGCAGTACGTGATGATTATGCTGACGACTTTTATCATTTTTCTGGCTATGGATATCCTTCGCCCGGCAGTAAGCACTTCTCTATCGCGGCAGGCTGGGGATGAGCAAGGGTTTGTAGCGGGTATGAACTCGTCCTATACCAGCTTGGGGAATGTCATTGGACCGTTAATTGCGGGACTGCTGTTTGATGTTCATATTAATATGCCTTATATGGTTGCAGCGGTAGCCTTATTTGCTTGTCTCGTCCTTTCACTACGCGCTAAGCATGCAGGAAAGCGGCACTCAACATCCCTTGCAGCAGAGCAGCATAGAGGAGGATAGCCGCAGGTCTATATCCATCCCCGACTTAGGTCTAGGTTCAAAAACCGTCTGGGGTCCGTTTTGTCAAACGCTAGGTCAGCGTACAATAAGGACATAAGCAAGACACAGTGAAAGGCGGTGAGAGATGATGAGAGTTAACAAAGGGAATGGGTTAGCCATTGTACTGATCGTGTTGGGTTCGATTATGCTGCTCGGTAAGTTTACTCCGTTTTTCGGTCACTTTGTAGGACATCTGATTGGTTACTTAATTCCGATAGCCATGGTTATGCTGGGGTACTACGGTGTGAAAAGAGGAAATGCACTCTTCGGCTGGATCGTGCTTGTGCTCGGGGTACTGATTTTACTGGGCAAGCTATCCTGGCTAATTGGACCACTGCTGGCAATCGGGTTAATCATATTTGGTGTATCCATGCTGAGTGACCGTAGAAGTCGCTACTGAATGTGACAGTTTGAGGATGAAGAATAATGTACGAAAGCAAAGAGCAAGAAATGATGAAAATACGAAATTGTGAAAGGAGTAGACGCCAATGAGTGTTTTTCGAAGAATGCGTGATATTACGGTAGCAACTTTCAATGAGCATTTGGAACAAAGCCAAGATCCGGTACAACTCATTGACCAGTTCCTATATAATACCCGTCAGGAAATCGCTGAAGCGGAAAAGCTTCAACAGCAGTATGCAGTGCATACAAGACAAATGAAGCAGCAGTTGGATCATGCATTATCCATGCAGGCCAAACGGGAGGAACAGGCGCTTCTGGCTTTGAAAGCAGATGAAGAACACGTTGCAAAGCTAGCCCTTCAGGAAAAAATGCTGTATGCAGAAAAAGAAGAGCAGTATAGAGAACTGTGGGAGCAGAGCCGTGAATCATTACGTGAATTGGAGCAACAGCTGGATACATTAAAAACAGAATACCAGACGGTACACAGTAAGCGTCAGTATTATGCTGCACGTGTACAAACGTTGAGACTCCAGCAGCAAATGAACGAACGGGCAGGTACATACGGCGGACGAAATGTTCCCCGAATGTTCAACCGCTTGGAAGACCGGGTAGCTGATATGGAAGCAGAAACGATGAGTTTGCGTGAATTGCGCCGGGGTGAGGAGTATACAACGGATGCTCACAGCGGTGGATCGCTGCTCGAACAAGAGTGGGCGAGACTGAAAAGCAAGCTGAACAACAGCGGGAAGGAGTAAGTAAATTATGACCCGAATTTACCGATCAAACCGGGATAGAGTATTAACTGGAGTATGTGGCGGTCTTTCTGACGCAACAGGAATGGACTCAACTTGGATACGTATTTTGGTTGTGATCAGTTTCTTTATTACAGCAGGCACCACATTTATGATTTATGTGATTGCAGCGTTGGTTATTTCCAAGGAACCAAGATCTCCTTACGACGGAGGATTTGGTCCAGATAGTGGTCCCTATACCCATCAAGATCCACGCTATTATGGCGGTAGTAGTACTAGAACGCAGTATGGACAAGGAACTGGTTACAATCAAGGCGGAGCATACGGCAACTCGAACCCGTTTGGTCAGGATGCCCGCTATTCATCCAAATTTAATACAGGGCACAACAGTGATCTGGATTCCATGATGGAAGATATCGAGAAAAAAGCAATGAAAAAGGAACTGGAAGAGTTACGTAAAAAAGTAGAGCAATTCGAGAAGGGAGAACGTAAATAATGGGAATTTTTAAAAGAATGAAGGATATGACAAGAGCATCGGTGAATGAAATGTTGGATAAAGTTGAAGATCCGATTATCATGTTAAATCAGTACTTGCGCGATATGGAGGCAGAAATTCACGAGGCTGAGGTAACAGTCGCCAAGCAAATGGCAAATGAGCGTCGTATGAAACAGCGTTTGGAGGAGGCTGTGCGTGTATCCAATGAGCGCGAAAAGCAGGCTGAATCTGCATTGCGAAATGGCCAGGAAGAAGTAGCACGCAAGCTACTGGGCGAGAAGGTTTATTTTGTGCAAAAGCAGGATGAATACCGTGACTTGCACACTCAAGCCGAGCTCCAAGCCAAAGAACTGGTACAGCAGCTTCATGGAATGAAGGATGAATTCTACAAAATGCGCAATAAGCGTAATGAGCTGGTATCTCGTGCTCAAATGGCAAAAGCCAAAAAGCAAATGTCGCAAATCAATAGTTTGCACACGATTGAAAGCGGGTCTGCTTCGCTGGGCTTCCACCGCATGGAGGAAAAAATCATGCAAATGGAGGCAGAAGCTGACGTACTGCGTGCCCCTTATCGTCAAGCACCGGGAGAGGCATATGTTAATCCCGCAGAAACTGAAAAACAATTTAAAGTGGATGAGCAGCTTCAACAATTGAAGTCCAAAATTCAGGCAGGTGCTAAACCTGTAGATATGAAGAAGGACTAACTACTCGGAACCCAAACATTATGATATGCTGTATAGATGGACACTGACCAATAACAGTGCTCAATCTGTACGGTTCGGAAGCCATATGGCGATATATTTCGCCACTATGGCTTTTCCTTCCGGTATAAACAAAAAAGGGGGTGCAGCATGGAGAAAAGAAAATCAGCCTTGGCACTGGCAGGGATTGGCATCGGGATTATCATTTTATTCGGTCAGTGGATTGGGTTCCTCTCCGTGTTTGCACTGATCCTAATGTTGGCCGGAATATATAAGATCCGCAATTCCAAAATCAAAAAGGGCTATACGATGCTTGCCATCGGTGCCGGTCTGCTGGTGCTGGATCATTTGTTCTTGTTTGTAGTGATCACATTGGCTTCGCTGGCTGTGTTCTATTCACGTTCCAGGAAGCTGCATAAAGGTCAAAGCTCCATATTCAAACACAATTTCATATCCAATCATAAATGGGATGAAGTGCCATGGAGCTTGCGCAGCACAAGCATATGGCATGTGGTTGGTGATGTGGATGCCGATTTGACGCTCGCTCTTCCAGAGGAACGTGAGCCCGTCATATTTTTACAGGGGATCTTCGGTGACATTGACATCACGCTGCCGGATAATTACGGTGTAGAGGTGGAGATGTTCGTATTGTTCGGTCAGATTCAGTTCGACCGGGATCATGAGGCGGGGATGCTCAATCGACTGGTGTGGAAGTCTCCTCATTTTGAACAGAGTGAATATAAAGTGAAGTTTGTCGTTTCGTACTTGGCGGGCGATGTCCGTATTCGATTTTATTGAACCAGGAGGAACCGGGATGAATCACAAAAAAACGTCCAACATGGTAACCCGCAGTATGGGTGAAGGTATCCTCCTGTGTGTTGTTGTGGGCGTAGTTGTCTTTTATATGCTGTATACATATGGATATGTGAAGTCGTTCCCAACCTGGGGAATGATACTGAAAGTAGCAGGAGCCGTTATACTGGTGTTGATTGGTACAGGGGCAATGTACGGATTTTATGAAAGTTATCGCTTTAAAAGCAGACTGGAAATGTTGAGAGAGACATTGCTGATGTGGGAAAAGGGAACCCCTGCACGTGAGTTGCCACCTCTAGGGCATGATGAGCTTGGCAGACTAGGAGAGCAGTTGGAACGAATCGGGCGTAAATGGCAGGAACAAGTAACGTCTTTACAACGCTTATCTACGGATAATGCTCAGTTAGCAGAACAGGCACGGATGACTGCGATTGTGGAGGAACGGCAGCGGCTGGCCAGAGAGTTACATGACGCAGTATCGCAGCAATTGTTTGCTATTTCAATGACAGCGACGGCTGTGGGTAGGACGCTGGACAAGGATTTTGATAAAGCGCAGCGTCAAGTTGCATTAATTGAAGAAATGTCCTCCGTGGCACAATCCGAAATGCGGGCGTTACTACTT
The DNA here is from genome assembly GCF_000237325.1 of Paenibacillus polymyxa M1. NCBI lineage: Bacteria > Bacillati > Bacillota > Bacilli > Caryophanales > Paenibacillaceae > Paenibacillus > Paenibacillus polymyxa. The sequence goes on along the minus strand of NC_017542.1, from coordinate 4,826,218 downwards.
CATCTACGGCCTGTCTATCTGGAAGGAAAACGGCTTGAGCAGGGTTTGCGTGATTTGGTACAGGAATTACAGGCAAAGGTACCGATGGAGATTGATTTTGAGATGGAAAGCGGAGTACAGTTGGTTAAGGGCATTGAGAATCACTTGTTTCGCATTGTTCAGGAAGCGATGTCTAATACATTGCGTCATGCCAAAGCAACTCGTATGGAAATTCGTATTGTGCAACGCCCGGATTCCATTAGGTTGACGATTCGGGATAATGGTATTGGTTTTGAAATGGATGAGAAAAAGCAGACATCATATGGATTATCCACCATGCAGGAGCGGGTCAGTGAAATTGGGGGAGCTATTCAGTATATAACGGCTCCGGGAAAAGGGACACGGATCGAGGTGTCTGTGCCAGTTATTTATGATGAAAGCGGAAGGAACGATGATCATGGAAACGGAATTACCGATTAGCGTACTGCTGGTAGACGACCATGAAATGGTGCGGATCGGGCTTGCGGCGGTGCTGGGGACAGAAGAAGGGATTGAAGTGGTCGGCGAGGCCGGTAGCGGAGAAGAAGGCATACGCTTAGCATCAGAGTACAAGCCAAATGTGATTTTAATGGATTTGGTCATGGATGGCATGGATGGTATCGAAACGACACGCCAAGTGACACGCCTGCTTCCAGAGACAAAGGTGATTGTACTGACGAGTTATTTGGATGATGAGAAAATGTATCCGGTCATTGAGGCAGGGGCATTCAGCTATTTGCTTAAAACGTCTCGTGCTTCCGAGATCGCGGATGCGATCCGTGCAGCTGCACGTGGACAGTCCGTACTAGAGTCGCAGGTGGCCTCTAAGATGATGAATCGGTTTCGCCAGCCACAGGCTGAAGCGCCCGCACATACGGAGCTAACAGATCGTGAGATGGAGGTTCTTCGCTTATTGGCACAAGGGAAGTCCAACCAGGATATCGCAGATGAACTGATTATCGGGATTAAGACGGTAAAATTCCATGTCACGAACCTTCTCGCCAAATTAGGAGTGGAAGACCGCACACAGGCGGCAATCTATGCTTATAAGAACGGCTTAGCAGAGTAAATTGTAAAACGACGAATACAAAGAACCGGAGACGATGAATGGTCCTCCGGTTTTTTTGTGTTCTGTAACACGGCGTTTAGATAAGGAGGAATAGAAAGGCGATTAAAGCCAGATCTAGTGCAAGTCCTGCCCCGTATCCATATCTGCCGCGATAGCCTGCTCTGCCGTTTCCATAACCCCTATTTCCATTTGAATCAAATGCGCCTACGTTATAAGGAAAGTATGGATTTAGAAGTTCGTCCGGCGGTCTATTAAAGGAATTTAGCTTGGCAGAAGAGCGAGCTTTGTTTTTAGAGTTCTTTTTTTGCTTTTTAGAGGAGTTTTTTTTAGCTTTTTGTTTTCCTTTGTTACTGTAGCTTCCGGCATAGAGACTACCAGGAAAGGAGGATGGATATCCGTTCAACATCAGCTTACCTTTGCTACACCCACTTAAGATGCCAATGTGTCGTGTACCATCACGCATAACGGCACAGACCATCCGTCCGCCATGAGGTGCCACATTGGCTTCATTTACTGGATAAATGGGAAACATGATTTCACCTCTTTTGGTGTAAGATGCGTTGTGATTACAGTCTATTCTTATCGTGCCTACGGTGTATGGTCGAACACCCAGTAGGCGAATGAATATTTCTGAAAGGTTGTGCTGACTTCCTCTGCGTATAAAACCTCTGGCAACGGGCATGCTATTGATAGATTCATAGATTTCAATCGAGCCGAAAAAAGAAGCATTCCATCGTGTGTATGCGGAGAATGAATGGTTATGGAGGGGGAAGAACGGCCATGTTAAAAGTAGAAATGATTAAAAAGGGAGTTATTGCAATTTTGGTATTAGGAACGGTGTTGGTACTGGCTGGCTGGCGTTACGGAACTCTTCAGACCAACGGAACTGATTCCCGTGAGGCAGAAACGGCTTTACGCTCGTTATTAATCCTCTCGGATCAAACCCCGGGTACACTGGATAAGCTGGTTGTAAAATGGCAAGGCGATTGGATTCCTAATCATGGAGATCCGGCAGATATAGTGGCACAGATAGCTGAGCAACTGAATATACCCACAGCAAGCAAACTCGTAGAAAATGGGCACACACTATATCGCTCTGTTCGTGATCGTGAGGATTTAAAAATTCGTTTAAATATGATGGAACGTCAAGCTGGACAATGGTATGTAGTCGTTCAACTGGAAAGCAGCGACACAGGACGTGAGCAGTTGATTCAGCTTCATAAGCTTTGTGCCGAGCAATTACATTCGATAGGGGTTCAAGCGCAGTGGAACACCTCCGTTCAGCGTTCGCTGCAAGCAAAGGAAAGCGTGGATCAACTGATGAAACGGACAGAAGCAAGCTTAGCAGGGGATATCTCCATGCAGGCTAAAGAAAGATACACAGATGCAACCACAGTAGCTGTATCTTATGAAGCTCCAGAACTGCCATTAATGGTGCAAAGCGGTGAGCATCAAGTCCAGATGCAGATGGCGGTACATGAAAATAGAGCGCAGCAGAATAAACGTATAACACTCGGTTTTCCGATTATCACAATTGAATACTGACTTATAAGGTAAATTTATGATTCATCGGATAGCTTATCCATGTAGAATATGTTAAAATGTCATCAAATCTTTAGTTCCATGTTTTTCGAAAATCAAGTATGATCTTGTATAAATATACACAATACTACATGCGGATTTCGAGGATTGTGGATTGCGGAATCTTGACATGGGAAGAATGAGGTACTTCATGGCTGACATACCTGTTAAAGAATCTCTTGTGACACAAGGTGCAGTTCTGTTTATTTTTGGTGCTACGGGCGATTTGGCTCGCCGCAAGTTATTTCCTGCTATCTACAGCTTGTACCGCGAAGGCAAGCTTGCTGAAGATTTTGCTGTTATTGGTGTAGCAAGACGTCCCCGCACAGAAGCAGAATTCCGTAATGACCTGTACGCTTCCATACAGGAGTTTAGTCGCTACAAAGCAGAAAATGATCAAGAATGGCAGGCATTTGCCGAGCATTTTGAATATAAATCGCTGGATATCAACAATGTTGATGGGTTTCATGAGCTGAGACAGCAGACGGAGGCTATAGAAGGTAAGTTTAACATACCGGGAAATCGGTTGTTTTATTTGGCCTTGGCGCCTGAATTATTCGGAAGTGTTTCGAAGAGCTTGAAAGAGGGCGGCATGTTGGACGGCAAGGGCTGGAATCGTCTAGTTATAGAGAAGCCTTTCGGTTACAACCTCGAGTCTGCACAAGAGTTGAACATCGAAATACGTGAAGTATTTGCCGAAGAAGAAATTTATCGGATTGATCACTATCTTGGTAAGGAAATGGTTCAAAATATCGAGGTGATTCGCTTCGCTAACGCCTTTTTTGAACCACTATGGAATAACAAGCATATTGCCAATGTGCAAATTACGCTGAGTGAAACGGTAGGGGTGGAGGAACGCGGAGGTTACTATGATCATTCTGGCGCTTTGCGTGATATGGGACAGAACCATATGCTGCAAATGCTTACGATGATCGCGATGGAACCGCCTAGTCGTCTGTTACCAGAGGATATCCGTGATGAAAAGGTGAAAGTGTTGCGTTCACTACGACCTTTTGAATCGTCTGAGGATGTGAAGACCAACGTGGTACGTGGTCAATATACTGAAGGCAGTTACCGAGGTCAGCAGTTGCCAGGGTATCGTCAAGAAGACAAGGTTGATCCACAATCGAATACAGAGACTTATTTTGCTTCACGTGTGTTTGTAGATAATTTCCGTTGGGCTGGTGTACCGTTCTACATTCGTACAGGCAAACGTCTCCCTGTAAAAACTACGGAGATCGTTGTGGAATTTAAGAGCATGCCAACCAATGTATATCTCGGTCAAAAGCATAAGCTGGAACCAAACTTGCTCGTCATTCGGGTCAATCCAATGGAGGGCATTTACATTAAAATTAATGCCAAGAAACCCGGTTCGGAATCAGATATTGAGCCGCTGGCTATGGATTTTTGCCAAAGCTGTATGGTGGGGATCAACTCACCGGAGGCGTATGAACGGTTGCTGATGGATGCGATCGAGGGTGATTCGACGTACTTCACGCGGTGGGATGAGGTTGCCACAGCGTGGGGATTCGTTGATCGAATCGCCAAAGCATGGCAGCAGACCCCGGATACACTGGAAACCTATGCTGCAGGCTCATGGGGACCTGATGGTGCTCACAAGCTGTTGGAGCAGGATGGCTATAAGTGGTGGCCGGTTAGCGGTCAGGATGAAGATAATGTCATCTGGCGAGTAGGCGGCACTCAGTAATCCCGATTTGTCATGCATCCCCCTATGTCCTGTTTAGGATGTAAGGGGATGCTTTGCGTTCGGAGTATGCTATAATAGCTTAGTCTCAGGTTTTCAGTTTGCAACTGATTATACGTTAAAGGCAGGCTAAAACATGTAAATAGATCGTATTTATCATGAATATGGTGACGGAGTATGCCGAATACTGGAGCTAACGGCAATGAGCCGATGAACTTATGAAAATAGGCGTGCATCATGGCCTTTTTATGAATAGCTTGAGCAGAAATGCAATGGATTTGATCATGAAGGGATATGTGAAATGAGTAAAACAACAGATATACTTCAACAGGAAGTCGACAAACGGCGTACGTTTGCGATTATTTCTCACCCGGATGCGGGTAAAACGACATTGACGGAAAAGTTGCTGCTGTTCGGGGGCGCTATTCGTCTTGCAGGTACAGTCAAAGCTCGTAAAGCCAGCAAGCATGCGACGAGTGACTGGATGGAGATTGAAAAACAGCGGGGGATTTCGGTAACATCCTCAGTGATGCAATTTGATTATAATGGGCATCGCGTTAATATTCTGGATACCCCGGGTCACCAGGATTTCAGTGAAGACACGTACCGCACATTAACAGCCGCAGATAGTGCGGTCATGCTGATTGACGTAGCAAAAGGTGTGGAAGCGCAAACGATCAAGCTGTTTCAGGTTTGTGCGAAGCGCGGAATACCGATTTTCACCTTCATTAATAAGCTGGACCGTGAAGGACGCAGTCCCTTTGATCTAATGGAGGAGCTGGAACAGGTGCTTGGTATCCGTTCAGTGCCTATGAACTGGCCGATTGGTACAGGGCGTGATCTGTGCGGTGTTTATGACCGTGTCAAAAATCAGGTTGAGTTGTTTCAGGGAGATGACCATTCCACGATCAAAGTACAAAAAGTGGAAGGTTACAATGATCCGATTATTCGCGAGATGGCGGGCGAATATTTGCACGACCAATTATGCCAAGATTTAGAGTTGCTTGATGTCGCAGGTGACCCTTTTGATATGGAAAAAGTACAGCGTGGAGAATTAACGCCTATATTCTTTGGAAGTGCGATTAATAATTTTGGTGTGCAAACATTTTTGGAAAACTTCCTTCAGCTTGCTCCTAAGCCGGAACCGCGCCACAGTACAGTTGGGGAAATTCAGCCAACGAACGAGAAATTTACCGGTTATGTATTTAAAATTCAGGCCAATATGAACCCGGCTCACCGTGACCGTATCGCATTTTTGCGTATCGTGTCCGGTAAGTTTCAACGTGGGATGAGTGTTAAGCATGTTCGGATGGGCAAGGAAATTAAGCTGTCCCAACCACAGCAGTTCTTGGCACAGGACCGTGATATTGTCGAAGAGGCATTTCCCGGGGATATTATTGGTTTGTTTGATCCGGGTATTTTCCGCATTGGCGATTCACTCAGTCAAGGCAGCGAGGTTGTATTTGATGAACTGCCGACCTTCTCACCTGAGATTTTTGCCAAGGTTACTGTGAAAAATGCTTTGAAGCACAAGCAGTATCTGAAAGGTATCGACCAGTTGACCGAAGAAGGTATGATTCAGGTGTTCCGTACGGTAAGCTTTGATGATACGCTACTAGGTGTAGTCGGCCAACTGCAATTTGAAGTATTTGAATACCGCATGAAGGGTGAATATGGGGTAGATGTACAGCTTCAACGTATGCCGTTCCAATTTGCACGTTGGATTGTGGATGAGCAGATTGATCCGAGCAAGTTCCGTATCAACTCTACGCTGGTAAAAGATAAGAAAGGCAATTATGTAGCCTTGTTCGAAAATGAGTATGCCATGCGTACGGCTATAGAAAAAAATCCGACCGCTAAGTTTTTGGAAATGGCTCCATAAAATTTTATATGCAGTGCAGTCTGATTTCAGTCATTTGATATATACCACGAATAGTCCACTCGACATGAATGCGAGTGGACTATTCTCATTTTCGAATACGGGTAAAAATAATGAGCACAATTAAAGCATAACAAGAAGTTGAATAGCTAGGGTTAGGTTAAGGGCACGGGTTTGATTTTATCGATTTGTTCATGTGCCAAATGGACGAAATCCTGCTGCTGGTTTGGACTCATATGCTTCCATGCGATTTCAAGAATGACACCTAATCCAGGCAAAGCGGCTTCCGGTCCATCCACTGACCCAATAATCATATCCGTAAGATCAGCCTCTGATTTGCCGTGAACTTTGTGAACAATCGCTTGTCGTAAATCCATTGTAATGGGCATGTGTACCTCCCGTATGTTGTAATAGTGATCGAATGTATTATGGCTTGGGCTGTGGCCCAGTATACATGGAGAAGCATTTGGAATAGGGATGTCAAAATTTATGTTTGTAGCATGATATGCTATACTATGACGGATAGTATGGTGAGCGGGAGGTAAAGAAGGAATGGCAAAAAAACAGTATGCGGTCATTGGCATGGGGCGCTTTGGTTCCAGTGTTGCCAGCGCGCTGAGTGAGATGGGGTTTGATGTGCTGGCTATCGATTCGGACGAGCAACGTACACAGGAAATGTCGAATATTGTGACGCATGCGGTGTCTGCCGATTCGACCGATGAGGAAGCACTACGAGCACTGGGTATCCGCAATTTTGACGTAATTGTAGTCGCAATTGGTGAAGATATACAAGCCAGCATTCTAACGACATTGATTCTCAAGGACATGGGTGTGCCTGCTCTTGTGGTCAAAGCACAAAATGAACTGCACGGAAAAGTGCTGCAAAAAATAGGTGCGGATAAAGTGGTTTATCCTGAACGGGATATGGGACTGCGGGTAGCCCACCATTTAACGTCTCCTAATATTTTGGATTATATTGAGCTGTCCAAGGACTACAGTATTTTGGAGATGCGAGCCGCTGATTCCATGATCGGCAAAAATTTGAAGGAGCTAGACATACGGGCACGCTTCGGCTGCAATGTAATGGCGATCCGCAGAAACCAGGAGATGAACATTTCACCGTATGCCGAGGATCGTCTGGAAGCGGGTGATGTGCTGATCATTGTGGGTCACAAGGACGATCTAACCAAGCTGGAGCTGGCTTTTGCAGCTTAGAGAGGTTTGATGTTCAAGTACAAGTGATGCATCATTTATTTTTAAAGAAACAGACCTAGAAACGGAAGGTTAAACCAATGGAAATCATTTCACCGAATAATGCACGTGTAAAAGAATGGTCGCAACTCCTCGAAAAAAAGCATCGCACACGGCAGCATAAATATATTGTCGAGGGTATTCATCTAGTGCAGGAAGCGCTGCGTTCGAACGCGGCTGTTGAAAGCGTCGCCTATGATTTGGACAAGGGGATTCCTGCCGAGCTGAATGGTCTGGATTCAGCCGATCAGCCGGTGGAATGGATTCCCGTGTCGGCGGCAGTCATTGCCAAATGCACCGATACCAAGACGCCGCAGTCTGTCTTTGCCATCGTGCGTAAGGAGGAGCGTAGCGCATTCGCAGCATTGCTGGAGCAACCAGATGCGCTGGTTATGGTGCTGGACGGTGTGCAGGACCCCGGCAATGTAGGCACTATCATTCGCAGTGCGGACGCTGCTGGAGCCGCAGGCGTTATATTGGGCCATGGTTGCGCCGACCTATATAATCCCAAAACGATCCGCTCCACGATGGGATCATTGTTTCATCTGCCAGTGATCGAAGGCAGTCTGGAAGAGCTTTTGCCGCAGGCCAAAAGCAAAGGTGCCCGCTTGCTCAGCACCTCGCTCGATGCAAGCTTATCATGCTATACCATAGATTTGCGTGTATCCACTTGGCTCGTGATTGGCAACGAGGGCCAGGGTATTTCTGCTGCTACCGCAAGTATGGTGGATGAATCAGTATTCATTCCAATGCAGGGACAAGCGGAATCACTGAATGCAGCCATGGCCTCTACGGTGTTATTATTCGAGGCGATGAGACAGCGAAGATAATACCTGAGTGTTTATTATTCACTGATTCGAGTTTTCATGTTTTTATAGTGAAAATGGACAGGGTATTTTATATATGATGTTGTAAGATAAACCTCTTCATAAGAATAACTTAATAGCTTAGATAACTTGACAGTCCCGATAAATAAAATTATTTTTGGGGCTGTTTTTTAATTTTTAGACAGAAGGAGGGCTAATGAGGAACAACATAATCAAACTGAATTCTCACAGATCATTGGGGTATCACAAGGAGCATTAATAGAAGCATAGGTTTTTTCAGCGTACAAGTTGATGAGCTTGAGCCCAGATTAATCTCAGACGTAAAAACACCTACAAGGTTATCTCCATATCTTACGACATGGCTTGATTCTCTTGAAGATGTTTTGATGTGTCTCACGTTTTGGGATTAGCTACGTCGTTAAGCAACAGGGACCTTCACAATTGTAGACATAGTTGGAAACTTAAGCTGCATAGCAGCCAGTGTTGCGTTTTGTTGGCTTCGTCTCTTGCAAATTGGGGGTATTGGTAGCCATATTCAATTTGACCTAACAAATTATTGTCTCTGATTTTAGTAGAAATATAACCTGCTGCATGAAGGCCATTTTTACATCTCCAGACCTTGTTATAATCGTCCGACAGCAGGCCCAGTTCTTTGAACTCACCGTTCAATCTGACGGAAAGAACAAGATGTCTTCCACGCTTTCATGCCACTGCTCGCCTTCCCGCAATCCATAGACTCCCAACCGAGACCATAAAAACCGAACCTTTTTTCCATCGAGCGACAATATAGGGTGTAAGCTGCTTACTTAGGAGGGCCCTCTGAATGCAAAGTGAATCTATGTACCACGTGCTCACAAAAATGATTGAAGGAGATCAGCAGGCGTTTCACACGTTGTATGATGCCACCTATAAGGATGTCTATCGGACTGTCTCTTTTCTGGTGGATCATCCGCAGGATCGCGAAGATATTATGAATGAGATCTACATGCAAATGTGGACCTCGCTTCCCAACTACGATCCGAATCGTCCTTTCCACTTCTGGCTGCACGGCTTGGTCATCCGACAAGTGCAAAGATTCCGGGTGAAAAGCTGGAGGAGATTCCGAATTTTCGAACGCATCCGTGTCTTTTCTCGGGAAGAGCGTCATTGGGATCAGACCACGGTGAGGACGGATGGGACAGACCCTGAAATATCGAAGGCCATGCACAAGCTGACCGATAAACAGCGAACGGTGATCATACTCCGCTTTTACCACGACTATAGGCTGGAGGAGATTGCGACATTACTCGATATTCCGCTGGGTACAGTTAAGTCCAGATATCATGCCGGCCTGCAGTCGCTTCGAAAACACTTGGGAAATCTCTCCTTGGAAAGGATGGAAAAGAACAATGCCTATTGAAAGCCAAATCAGCGAGTACCTGCACCAAGAAGCAGAGACCATGGAATGCCCCCCGGCTGTTTCCAAACGAGTCGAACAATCCTATTCTCAATACGTACAACGGCAAAGGAGCAAAAAAACGATGAAAAAACGATTGATCGGCAGCATCGTCGCTGCAATAATTATGATTCCAACCGCGGCATTCGCGGCCCCTCCCCTGATTGAAATGATTACGAGAACACCGATGACAGCCAAACAAGTCAAGATGGATGCGGTTGGCCAAGCAGCGCTTGAAAAGTTGTATCGCTCTTATCCGGAAACCAAATCGTTTGAAATTATCGACGCCAGCCAGATTGGAGGAGACCCCACGAATACAAGTCAGGGGAAAGCCATTCAAACAAGCATCGTGCTGCAGGAAAAGGGAGCTCACGGCAAAAAGGTCAGACTTGATTTGAACGGTATCACGGGTGAAATCGAACAAGTGAACCAAGAGAATTGGGAGCCTCAGGAGAAGCCGGTCAACTCCTTATCCGATCAAGAAATCAAATCGAAAGTAGATGACCTCATTAACAAACTGTACGGCAGCTCCAGTAAGTACGAATGTAACATGGAGCCGATGCAGACACCGGACCAAAAAACATTTATATTGAACTACACCGAAAAGGGATCAACAACGCCGTTTTATCAGGCATTCGTTCAAGGGAATACGATCAGCGTTTCTCTGATCGGAGGCGGCCCTGCTCCATCCGTGGAAGGCTTTTTCATGACTAACGGCAAGCCTGACTATACTGCAGATGCCTTTTTAAACGATGAAGAGCTCTTTTCTTTACTTCACATGAGTCCAGCAGACTTGAAAGAAGAATTGGCAAAGGGGGCATCTGTCGTCGAGATCGCAGCATCTAAAAAGATTTCCAAACAACAAGTCATGGACGTTATCGCAAGTACGCAGGCTAAAAAACAAATCCAAGCCGATCCGCATGGTGGAGCTACTGTTGACGATCGTACGCTGGAACTATTGAAACGGATTCTTGAACCCAAAGTATTGAAAGTGATTGAACACAAAACGGAAACGCCTTGGTAGGGAGAGCAATACAGAGTGTATGGTGTTTGATATAGTTAAGTAAAACGCGATAAACGAAACAAAGAAAGCTTCAGACTGATTCATCCGGTCTGAAGCTTTCTTTTCATTTGTCAGCTCACTATGATTTGTCTCACGTTATGGGGTCAGTCCCAACAGTATGCATATCTGAACTTCGATTGAAAGAGGCGAAACATGTATTCAAGTCAACAGAGTGGTCCATGTCTGATATTAGTGAAGAATTGCGATTAGAGAATTCATCGTCGTTTACAGGGTGGTTTGTGAACTGGGAGGGAATATCTCCGCAAAAATATAGAATTTTTAATAAAAGATAATAAGGACACTAAACTTGGTAAAGATATTTTTTAAAAAGAGTTTATACTATAAGTCTTGCTATTCTTTGACTACAACTATAGATTCCTTAAGCATGGCATTGTATCAAATGAATACCTTAAGCTTAACTTTTTGGTTTGAGATTGATTTTGTGAAAGTTAAGAAATGAGTGACATTAATAGGAAGGAAGTTGTATCTTTATGACAAAAATTGAGGGCTTTTAACATTCCTCAGCTCCGATTACAAGAAGATATTTTCCGGAACAACTTTGCGGACGTCAGGTGGTATGGGGGGAATCTTGCTCCATTACGTATCGCAGAGTTTAAATCTGAACTAATTGAAGGAAGAACTTTTGTTGACACTAAACAAACAACTCGCGAACTGGACTGCATAAATATGTGAAGTTTCACAATTTCCATTGAAAGTACGATCCGTGATTTTGAGAGCATTCTTTCTGAGTTGAAGCTAGGTATATCACTAGCGGAACAACAAGGGGATACGACAAACAGAGGTGCAGTTTCTTTATCTAAATAAGTTTGAAGTGTAGATCACTTCAAGAGAGAAGTGCATCAAGTCAAAATTAAGAGGCATAAGCGCGGGACATTCCTATGGGGATTAGTAGAAATACGGAAAATGAGTCGGGTCATAGAACCCGACTCATTTTTTTATAAAGACACACGCTTCTGATGATCTGAATTCTTTATACCTTACAACAAAGTAATGTTTTTGTAAGCTTTGGCTGTTGTTCCTTAGATAGAAGCTAATTAGTATGGAAAATAGCGAGCCGAGGAGAGAAGTGAGCAAAGTATGAAATATTCAAAGCATAAAATTAAAGAGGTATTTAAGTCGAAATTATGTTGTAATGAAACGTTAAAAAACTATAAAGAGATCATGATTACAGTAATAGTTATCGCCATTATAATTATCATGTTAATCACTCTGGTGTTTGGCACCATGCATATCATTCGGGATTCAATTTACACCATGAGACTCTCCTAAGCTACAAATAAAAGGAATTCGGTTGTTGTTATTGCTTGGACGATCAAATAAAGGCATTATATAGAGAAAATCATGTGATTTAAAATTCAAGCACTAAGAAGGTAGAAAACACGATGCATAAAATATTAATCGTAGAGGATGACCCTCAAATTAGCTCCTTACTCCAATCCTATCTTGAGAAATATGGTTATCAAGGAGTTGTCGTTTCAAATTTTGATCAAGTCTTAGGTGTTTTCCAGAAGGTAAAGCCTGATTTGGTCATACTGGATGTGAATTTACCTCGTTTTGATGGATTTTATTGGTGCAGGCAAATTCGTACTCAATCTACTTGTCCCATCCTGTTTGTGTCCGCGCGTGATGATAAAATGGATCAGGTCATTGCTTTGCAAAACGGAGCAGATGATTACATTACCAAACCGTTTCATCCCGAAGTACTGTTAGCCAAGGTAGAAAGCAATCTGCGACGTGCCTATGGTATATATGCAGTTGCCCAAAAATCACGCACCATAACAGTGTCAGGCTTAACTTTATATCCTGATACTATGGAGCTGGTGTTTCATGACAAGCAAGTAGAAATGAGCCATAAAGAAGCTGCACTGCTGGAGCTACTGATGACATATCCCAAGCAGGTTGTAGGGAGAGTTCATCTCTTAGAAGCGTTATGGGATGATTACCAATATGTAGGAGAAAATACGCTGAACGTTTATGTTACCCGTGTCCGTAAAAAGCTGAGCGAACTGGGGTTGGAGGATATTATAGAAACGGTTAGAGGAGCTGGATACCGGCTGCACTTGACTGAGGAGGAAGAACAGTGAAGCTGTTTTGGCGTGATCATTTTTCCATGATCATTTTTAATATTATCCAACTTTTTCTTGTGTTGATTATTTACTGGATGGATGGTTATCGTAACTTGTCGACGGCCTTGTATTCGGTCTTTTTTGGGTTTATCCTTTTGCTGGTCTATTTGCTATTTCGGTACGTCATGTATTCTGGTTTATATCGAATTTTATCCACTGCTAACATTAGAGATTTAGATGAGCTTATTCAGATGAAGGTACTTAATCCGTTAGCCTCTTCTTTACAGCATTTGCTTTTGCAGTTCTACCAGTTGCACCAGTCTCGGATTCATCAATTGGAGCATCAGCAGCGTGATCACATCACATTCATTAACCAGTGGGTTCACCAGATGAAAACGCCCCTATCTGTGATTCATTTAATTCTCAAAGGAAAAATAGATCCCGAGTCGGATCAGATTCACGATGAGATTGATCGAATGGGAAAAGGACTGGAAATGATTTTGTATATGTCACGATTGGAATCCTTTGAACCAGACTTTCATGTAGAGCCTGTTGTATTACGAAAGCTGGTTAGTGAAGTGATTTACGATAACAAAAGGTTATTGATCCGCAACGAAATTTATCCTTCCAATGAAGTGGACGAGCAGTTGAGTGTGATTACCGATGCCAAATGGTTAAGATTTATCATTAATCAATTGGTGACTAATGCGATAAAGTATTCTTCAGGTTATGCTTACAGCCTGAAACTGATATCTGACGTAAGAGATCATGTGATTGTGTTGAAAGTACAGGATGAAGGGATTGGTATCCCTAAAAAAGATATAGAGCGGGTATTTGAGGCTTATTACACAGGTGAAAATGGACGGAAGTATAGTGAATCTACCGGGATGGGGCTCTATTTGGTGGCAGAAATCTGCAAAAGGTTGAATCATAATATTCAACTCACATCGACGGTAGGTGAAGGAACGACTGTTGAGATTCTGTTTCCAATACACCCATAAGAAACCTTACAACACATTTAAGGTTTTTGTAATGTTAATCGATCGACGCTCTGTTCCGGATGGATTATGATCATGACATAGGAAAAAGAAAGGAATGAACGATGGAGATTGTACGAATGGATCAAGTCACCAAAATATACTATGGTAAGGTTCCACACCGAGCTCTCAACAATATCCATTTAACGATTCAACCAGGTGAGTTTGTCGGCATTATGGGTCCGTCTGGTAGTGGGAAGACAACATTATTAAATATGATTTCGACCATTGATATGCCTACTTCTGGCGAGGTTAGCATTAAAGGGGAAAATCCACATCTGCTCAAGAAGGATAAGCTGGCTTTATTTCGCCGCAAAGAACTGGGGCTTGTATTTCAAGATTATAATTTGTTGGAAACCCTCACTTTGGGTGAAAACATACTGTTTCCTCTGATGCTGAATAAAAAAGGGTTAAAGGAAATGGAGCACAAACTGGAAGAAGTATCGAAAAAACTGGATATTACAGATGTTTTGGACAAACGGCCTTATGAGGTGTCAGGGGGACAAAAACAACGTGCAGCCATAGGCAGAGCTATGATTCACTCTCCTTCGCTCCTGCTTGCAGATGAACCAACCGGAAATCTCGATTCCAAGTCTTCGCGTGTTGTAATGGAAATGCTGAGCCTTGTCCACCGTGTAGACTATTCTACAATTGTGCTGGTAACACACGGCGCCTTGGAAGCCAGCTATTGCGACCGGGTAATTTTTATTAAAGATGGTGAGTTATATAATGAAATCCGTCGTAGTCATAGTCAGCAAATATTTTTTCAGGAAATCATAGATATGCTCTCCTTTTTGGGGGGAAGTAGACATGCACATGAGCTTTCGTCTGTTAGCATGGAATAATCTCAAACGCAATGCGCGTGCTTACGTTCCTTATTATTTAAGCAGCTCCTTGATGATTACGATTTTTTTCGTATATGCGGTATTTATTTTTCACCCGGATGTCTCGAATGTAATCACAGCAGCTAATGTAAAAAAGGGATTACAGGTTGCGGATCTGTTGATTTTTGTATTTTCCTTTTTTTTCGTATTATACACAAATAATATCTTTGTTGCTGCACGTAAGAAAGAATTTGGTATACTCACCATTTTAGGAGCAAGTCATAGGCAAATTTGTTTTTTGGTAGCTTTTGAAAATCTAATTATAGGCTTTTTATCATTGGTTACCGGGATGATCGGAGGATTTGTTTTAGCGAAGTTTTTCCTGCTTATGGGTTCCAATGTCACAGGAATGTATTTAAGATTTTATTTTCCCTGGAAAGCACTGGCTTTTACAGGAATCGGCTTTATGTTTTTGTTTATATTGATCTCACTTGTGTCTGTTTTCTTTATCCGACATTTTAAACTACAGCAGCTTTTTAGCAAGGCTCCTCAGCTTAACAAAGAACCTAAAGCTTTTTGGAGTCTTTCCATTCTTGCCATAGTATTCATAGGAGCAGCTGTATGTTTAATGAAGCTTGATTTTTCACCATACATTTATCTGGCACCGTATCGTTTAGGGACCCTTTCTTTTTATATATTGCACTATTCGGTCGGAGACACCTTTAAATATACAATTATAATGGGATCTCTGGGTATTTACTTATTTTATAATCAATCATGTGTACTATTCATTCAATTGCTTAGAGCTAACAGGAAATGGTCTTGGAGCGGATCGCGTTTGTTATGGTTATCTGAGATCACATATAAAATGCGAAATAATGCCGGGCTTTTTTCATTGATTACCCTCATTTCTATCATTTCCTGTGTAGGAGCAGCGTCAACCTTTGACTCCATGCAGCAGCAAAAAAGATTTCTTAGGGAGCAGTCTTATTCATTTGCATTTACTTCTGATGTTGTAAGTTCTAACGAGCTTGAAAAAGAGATTGACCAAAATCTTTATACGGCTGGGGTAGATTATGGGAAAGGTGAAGTGTTAGTCTTCCCCTTTCGGGAACAGGTCGCGCCAGTGATGAAACAATCCAACTATGAAGCACTTGCTTCCAAGTTTAAGAAGCTGAAACAGGTACCTACGCTTCGGGAGAATCAAGGTTTTTTCCTTTTCGATCCAAACGGGATGTCTTTCGAAGAAAAGAAAACCTTTTTTGAAAAAAAGCTAACTTACAAGCAAGGGAAATCTCATATGATGAATCTTCAGATTATGGATACTAAGATAATAGATCATAACCTGAAGTTTGATGGAAATATCGTCTCTGAACTAGGAAGCTTACTTGTTGTTTCTGATCGAACTTACGACTATTTAATTGAACATCGGTATTTCAATGATCCGTTGGCATATAAATCTATTTATTATTTTGTGCCCAAATGGAAGAATGGCCAGCTTTCCTTAGAAACTTCTGAAACTCAACAAGAGGTATGGTTGTATTCTGTGTTGGCCAACAAGGTGAATAAAGGAGTGCTTAACTCTAGGGCCGTAGACTATTTGACATCGGAAATGGATCTGGTTATTAGTGAATTTATTGGTGGATTTATCGCCATTATTATGTTGGCGAGCACGGTAAGCCTGCTGTATTTCAGATTGTATGTAGATCTTCAGCGGGATGAGGAAATATACCGAGCTTTATCGAAAATTGGACTAAACTCAAGGGAAATGAGACAAGCTGCCTCCAGACAAATTGCATTTCTGTTTCTTCTGCCATTAGTCGTATCATCTATAGGAATAGTGCTTTGTTTAGTGATGTCAGAACCGTCTGGAATATATGGATTACCCGTTCATCTTACGCTGATTCAGATTATGATGTGCTTCTGGTCTATCCAGTTTCTTTCCTTTCTTATTGTACGTTCCCTGTATCTTCGTCAATTAGATTTAAAGATACTGTAAGGAAGGATAAGTTGTGTGTAAAAAGTTGCAGAAGGGTAGGATGAAGTTCCTCCTTTCTGGAATTTTGCACTGAAAAGAAGAAAAGTCTCAAGTGGGATACAGAAGAAAACACATAATTCGTATAACAACGTAATTATAAACTATATTTAAATCGATACCATATTTTTAAAGTGGGGATATCTATGAAAAAACGTATGTTCATTTTATTGCTGCTCGCCTTGTCGGCCAGTTCTTTATCAGAGTCCTTTGTTCAAGCAGAGGAGGCACAGCAGCAGGTTAGCAAAGCAAGTGTGAAATTAACATTGAGTCAAGCCCAGCAGTGGGCACGATCCAATAGTTTTAGCTTGAAGGAAGCCCAGCAAACGATAGATCGCAACCGGATTATGCTGAAAAATGCAGGCAAGAATCTGGATTTCATTCCTGCAGGTCAAGGCAACGGTGAAGAAGATGCGGCTAGTAGTTCAGCATGGAAGGGGTATGCTTCATCGACAGTTTCTTATTTGGAATCCAAAAAGCAAATCGAACTTGCCCAAGATCAGACAGATTACACTGCAATGAAGAATTATTATGACGTACTTCTGGCTGATAACAAAGTCAAGAGTAGTGAGGATGCACTTTCGCTTGCGTTATTGGAGGAAAAAGCTGCTGAAGCGAAGGCCAACCGTGGGAAAATTTCTCCAGGTGATCGAAGTACGATTATTCAGACTCGTATAGAGGCTCAAAAAAATGTAGACATTGCTAAAGCTGCACTGCAAAAAGCGCAGGATTCGCTTAATACACAAATGGGACAGTCACAAGGAAATTTATATGAACTGGTGGACCGACCCGTTTACCGGAAGATGGATAACGTAAATCTGGATACACTGGTGTCGCGTGCCATCTCAGCGAGTCCTTCGGTATGGAGACAGGAGGAGGCAGTCAAGCTAGCAAAAATGGAAATTAAATATTACACGTGGAACTCGGGGACGGATGACTATGAAATTAAACAGATAGATGTAGATTCAGCACAAGGCGGACTGGAAAATACCAAGGATCAACTAGCAGAAACACTGAAGAGTATGTACTTTAACTTACAGCAAAATGAAGAACAATACGAGCAAATGCGAAGTAATCTACAGAACCTTAATAAAGTGTTGGACATTTCTCGCAAAAGAAAGGCACGTGGACTTGCAACAGGTACGGAGGTCGCCACGAATCAGTTGAAAGTAAAGCAAATCGAACGGAATATGGATGAACTCATTGTTCAAATGACGCTGCTGCAACATGCTTTAAACAAGCCGTGGAGTGTATAGGATTTAGCAAAAATACAATTTAAGGGGATATAACATTGTCGGAAACAGAAAAGAAAGATAAAGATTCATTACAAGTATTAAGAAAGAAAAGAAGAGTGAAAAGGAGCATAGGTATTCTGATCTTGCTCATTATAGCGGGAATTGGCGGTACGATCTACATGAAAAGGGGCCAGGAAAAGCCTGTGGAGGCTCCGGCGAATCAGGTCGTACAGGTACAGAAAGCTAACATAACCGAGTCGCTTAGCGTGACTGGAACCGTTCAGGCTTCCAAGGAAGTAAATATTAATTTTACAAATGTCGAGGGTGCCAAGCTCGTCGCTGTCAATGTCAAAGCAGGAGATAGCGTCAAGGCAGGTCAGGTGCTAGCACGACTAGATGATTCAGATGCCAGGCTGCAAATTAAGGATGCCGAATCCAATGTCGCAATTGCAAGGGCCAAACTGGACGAAGCCAAGCGCGGACCCAAAACGAATGATATCGAGCTACAGAAAGCAAATGTCTTAAAGGCACAGATGGCGATTAAAACAGCCAAGAACGCGATGGAATTAGAGGAAGCTGCTGCGCAAAAGGAGGCAGCCAAGGTGACTTTGGATAAAGCCCAGAAGGATTATGATGACCAGGCTTATCTGGTTCAGAATGATGCGGCTGCAGAAAGTGACCTGGCGACAGCCAAGCAAAATCTGGACAAGGCAAAACTGGATATGAGCAATGCGGAGCTGCAGTACAAGAAGGCACAGACCAAGCAAACTGAGGCGATCGAAGAGGCGGAAATGGGCTATAAAACAGCATTAATACAATTAAAGGCTGCACAGTCCCCGCCTGAAGCTTCCAACATCCAATCTGCACAAGCTTCTTTATTGCAGGCTGAAACGGCATTGGAGCAGAAGAAAAGTGTTCTGAGTAAATTGCAGGTTACGGCGCCGTGGGACGGAATCATTTTGAAGGTCAACGGCGATGTAGGCACTAGTCCTACTGCACCTTTTATTGTCATGAATAACTCCAACACAGGGGTTATGAAGGTTCTTGCCAAGGTGAACGAAAGTGATATTGCTAAATTAAAGACCGGGCTTCAGGCGACAATGCACTCGAACTCATTCCCAGACAAACAATTTAAAGGCGAAGTACGCTTTGTTTCACCAGAGCCGGTGACGGAAGCGAATGTGACTACATACAAAATTGAATTGTCTTTGGATAGCCAAAACATAAGGCTGCAACCGGGGATGAATATGGATGTATCCCTACTGTTAGCTGAACACAAAAATGCGCTGTCTGTGCCGTTGTTTGCCTTGAGGTCTGAAGGCGGTGTGGACGGAGTATATGTGGCGAAGAACGAGGCGAATCCGGCGGATTATGAGTTTAGACCGGTGAAACTGGGTGTGTATACAGCGGACCAGGCCGAAATCAAATCCGGTGTCAAAGAGGGTGAAACCATTGTGATTCCTCCTCAGAACAGCAGTGCTGACCCGAATGGCAGTGGAGGGGGACAGGCACAATGAGCGAAACTCAATCCAGTAAAACCGTTATTGAAATTAAAGAGTTGAAAAAAAGATATGAGGTAGGCGGTCAGGAGATTCAGGCTCTACGCAGTGTGAACTTATCTATTAACGAAGGTGAGTTTGTGGCTATCATGGGACCCTCTGGTTCAGGCAAATCCACCATGATGAATGTCATCGGTTGTCTGGATCATCCGGATACAGGCGAATACTACCTGGATGGATATTCCATATTAGATGCTCGTGAAAATGAACTTTCGGAGATTAGAAATGAGAAGCTAGGTTTTGTATTTCAGAAATTTTATCTGCTGCCTCGTACTACAGCTTTAGCAAATGTGGAACTGCCTATGATGTATGCAGGTGTTCCTGCCAAGGAGCGTCGGGAAAGAGCAATAGAGGCGCTTCGGATGGTGGGTCTTGCAGAACGGATGTATAACAAGCCTAATGAGCTCTCTGGTGGTCAGCAGCAGCGGGTTTCCATCGCCCGAGCCTTGGTGAATCATCCGGTCATTCTGCTGGCGGATGAGCCTACGGGCGCACTGGACACGAAGACAAGCATCGAGATTATGGAGCTGTTCCAAGGCTTGAATGAGCAGGGAAAAACCATTGTCCTGGTTACTCATGAACTTGAAATAGCGGAATATGCCAAACGATTGATCAGCTTTCGGAATGGTAACATTGAGCGAGATGAGCCGATTAAGAATAGACGAATTTCATCAAGGGTGGTAAGTCTATGAATTTGATGGAAACGATCCGTGTATCGATGAATAGCTTAACTACCAACAAGATGCGCTCATTTTTAACGATACTCGGTATTATTATCGGGGTGGCAGCGGTGATTGCCATTATGGCCATCGGAAACGGCTCAAAGGCCAGTATTAAGGAGGAAATCAATAAGTTAGGGAATAACGTGCTTCTGGTTGCTCCCGTCATGCCAATGACCGAGGAAGAAATAAATCAGGACACCTTGCCCTCATTTACTTGGACAGATGTCGAGGCATTGGAACAAAAGAGTTCGATTGCAGCAATGATGCCCCGCATTTCAAACAGTTCAAAAGCTGCGTGGGGTCGATATAACTATAATGCAACCATTGTAGGGACATCTGCTTCATTTTATAAGGCCAAAAAGTTTTCCTTTGCCGAGGGCAGAACATTTACCAACGATGAGATGGATAAACGTAGGAATGTTGCCATTTTGGAAAGCCAAGCGGTTGTGCGTCTTTTTGGTGGGGATACCCAAAATGTATTGGGACGAACGATTCAAATCAAACAGATCCCTTTCAAAGTAATCGGAGTATTAAATACCCAGCCTGTTACGAATTTAAGCTACAGTACCAATGATCAAATCTACATCCCTGCTACAACCATGATGAACCGTCTGGGTGAGAAAAACATTACTGGTCTGGAGGTATCCGCCAAGTCACCAGGCTTGATGGGTCAGGCTCAATCAGACATATTGGAAAGCTTGCGTGTGACGCATCAGCTAAAACCTTCGGAACCGGATCAATTTCAAGTAATGAGTCTGTCCGAAGCAGCAGGTGCAGCATCCGGTGTAGATAATATCATGACCAGCTTGCTGGGAGGTGTAGCTGCGATCTCGCTCGTGGTAGGAGGAATCGGAATTATGAATATTATGATGGTATCGGTTATAGAGCGCACGAAAGAAATTGGGATTCGAAAAGCCATCGGTGCCAAGCCAAGAGATATTATGATTCAATTCCTGTCCGAAGCCGTCATTTTTGGTCTGCTGGGAGGTATGCTCGGGGTGGTTACAGGCATAGGCGCCTCCAAAATAATCGAAGTAACAGCACACATGACCATTGAATTTACAATCTCGCCGATCCTATACTCGTTTCTTAGCTCCGCAGGCACAGGCATTCTATTTGGGGTATACCCGGCTTATAAAGCAGCAAGATTAAAACCAATAGATGCATTGAGATACGAATAATTGAATGGGCATATGGTCGAAACATAAAACGTGAACTGCTTCTAGATTTTTGGAGGAACAAATACTATGGAAAAAAGCTATGTGCAAAATAGAACCAGAGCTCATCGAATGAAGAGGAAGAGAAGAAGAATTCGAGCATTTTTATGAGCGATATTGAAAAAACAAATCAAATTTTAAAACAAGTACTGGGGCAGAATTTTTCGACAAGAGTGATTCGATTTCCAGGCGGTCATATGACATGGCAGAAAAACGACCCCGATGGTATGGAAGTGCTGGACAAAGCTCTACATGATAAGGATTATCATCAGATTGACTGGAATGTGTTACCTAAAGATGCAGAAGGTGCACCTAAGAATGCTGAGCAATTAATTAGCGAATTCATGAGGAATATGGGGAATAGAGAAAAAGCAGTGGTACTCATGCATGACACTTACGGGAAGGAAGAAACAGCCAAAGCCCTGCCTGAAATCATAAGATATTTAAAAAAGCAGGGATATGAATTTAAAACGATCAAGTAACGTACCGATTCAATCAAAACAGAAGGGATAAGCAATAATATGGATATTAAAGATCTGGAGGATCTATATGTATCTTGCAAATCAGATCTCTTTGGTTATCTATTGAGGATGTTGCATAACAAACAGGATGCTGAAGATTTGTTGCAGGAATGCTTTATTCGGTTCATAAGAGCTTCTCCTGATTTGCCCGAAGATCGTATTCGATTCTATCTTTTGAGAATTGCCAAAAATTTAGCTATAGATTTAATGAGAAAACGAAAAAAATTGGATGAATATACTTTGCGTAAGGAAATGCTCTACTACCACTGGGATACCTTCGATTTTGAAATTCAGGAAGAGGTCAATCGCATTCTTTTGCTGGCTAGTAATACAGAGCAAAGAACGGTACTTGAATTGCGATTAGTCCAAGGATACTCCATAAAGGAAACGGCTAGAATTTTAAACAAGAGTGAAAATGCAGTGAAGTCTTCGCTTCACAGAGCTTCCCAACGTATTAAATTGAGATTTATTTCTTAAACAATATGGAGTACTTGCTTTTTAAAACAAGAAGTAAGACAAACAGTCCCGATGAGAAAGTTCTTGATTGCGGGGCTGTTTGTATGTTGTACATAGTAGGTGAAATGGTGAAAAAGGCGGTAAGTAATCACGGTTATTTTCTTATGCCGATCAGCAAGACATCAGCTTCAAAATCATGCATACCAATGATCGTGATCTGCTCTTGCATAGAGATTGAAGCTGTGCCAAAACGACGATTCTCCAGGTCAATGACCGTGAAGTCATATTCACTTAAATCCACGTTTAGCTTCAGCACAGTGTTGATTGGAACGTAGATGGCGACCTTGGTGTAATCGGCGCTTACAGCCGCACGGATTTCTTCCGTATTTTTAAGCACTATGTTCCAAGGCTGCATATCCGTAATTCCATATATCCCGAAGAGCCATTTGGCCAATCCATAATCCCATGCCCCTTCAAACTTAAGTGCAGACTGCCAATCATATGGACTGTCGAATCCCTCCCCAGTTACACCGAACTTTTTGCCTTTCCGATGCCAGCTCCAAATACCGTGGGCTCCATAGGTTATGCCAGCAGACGCC
Source organism: Paenibacillus polymyxa M1 (assembly GCF_000237325.1). Classification (NCBI taxonomy): domain Bacteria; kingdom Bacillati; phylum Bacillota; class Bacilli; order Caryophanales; family Paenibacillaceae; genus Paenibacillus; species Paenibacillus polymyxa. The sequence continues at coordinate 4,803,098 of NC_017542.1, read as the reverse complement.
CCGGACAGAAGACTTTGCCAAGCTGCCTTACGAACATCGGCGCGGCTGAAGCGGCCATAGACTTTTCGACTGTAGCCCATCTGTTCATAACAGGGCTCTGAGTTGAGCACCGGTCGGGTGACAGGCTTATTACAGAAGTCCAGTGCGAGTGTATACGCTGTTGGTTGAAATTGTGAATTATGTCCTGACTGGTACATGTAAAAATCCAAATGGGGGTCATTAATAAATTCCTCTGGCAGTGAAGCTAATCTTCCTTGAATATGCAGAGTGGTCAGGCACTGCGGGCTGTGCTGTTTGATGGTATGGAGAGCAAGTCGGTAATATTGGTTGGCACGCTCGGAGGGGAAATCGGTGTCACCACTTATAATATATATGGGGTAGAATTTGGAGAACCGATCGGCAACATAACGCACATAAGGTTCCACTGCCCCAAGCGGCATTTTTTTCTCCTCACGAAGCTTGGCAGCCCACGTATCCGGGATATAATTACACCATAATAGGACCAGTGCAGGAACAAAACCTCTGTTTACAGCCATTTCGATCATCGTCTCGGCTCTGGTAAAGTATTCTTCGCTCAGCATATAGAAATTGTAGCTGCCATCCTCGGCATATGCGAAAGGCTCATAGTTCAAATCGCTGCCACTTGCATCCCATTGGCGCAGCATATTGATTTGCAGGACATTGAAGCCCTGACTTTTCCGGTAATCCAGATAATAGGCCCATTCCTCCAGCGTGATGTTGGTAAATGCGCTCCAAACCGTATCGGCCAAATAAAAAAAGGGGTTACCCTCATTCATGAAATATCGTTTGTTCTCAGCTATACTCAGTTGAATCAAAAGCTTCCTCTCCTAACGATTGTCATGACAGAAACGGTGACCGTGTATCCGTCCGCCGCTTCTGCCTTTTTTCTATTATAGGATAGCGGGACTTGCTGTGGTTTCACTTGCTTGCTTTTCCAATTGCTCTTGCGCTTCTTGTTCCTTCTTCAGAGCCTGCTTGTCCAGCGCTCTAAAGAACGGATAGTAGATCAGCATACTGATCGGGATGAGTACCAGTTGTGCGGCGGCTAGTTTCCAACTGCCCTCGATGAAGCCCAGAGCAAAGATAGGGGTGCCGAAAGGCGGGTAAATCCCGATTGGTGCGGGCAACAAGCCGATGTTGGTGGCAATATAGCCGAGCACCGCACAAATGATGGGGGCAACGATAAACGGAATGGCTAGCAACGGGTTCAATACCATTGGAATTCCGAAGATCAACGGCTCGTGAATTGAGAAAAAGGTACCTGGAAGACCAAGCTTGCCGATCGTGCGAAGCTGTTTGCTCTTGGCCAGGAAAACCAATAGTAGGGCAAATCCGAGCATTGGTGCATAGTTGCAGAAGATGGACCAGAAGGCCAGCCCGATAATGTTTGGAAGTGGAGCGCCTGCCTGGAAAGCGTCAAGGTTGGCTAGATCCAGGCTCATCCAGATGGGCTTCACGATAGCGAGTATAACAATTGCACCGTGAATTCCGAACATCCACAGAGCCTGCATAATGATCAGCGCGATAATCAAAGCGCCGAGTGATCCGCCCAACCCTTCCAGTGGTATTTGGAGATAAGTATAGATAAAATCGTGGACTGTACCAAATGAAGTCTGCATAAACAAACCAGCAACGATAACAAACACAAGGGCTACCAAGACGGCCGGGATCAAGCCTGAGAAGGTTTTGACAACGGTAGGCGGGACCCCGTCAGGCATTTTAATCGTCCAATTGCGGTCGACAATCCAAATATACAACCGTGCGGCAATCAAACCGACGATCATGGCAACGAACAATCCCTGCGCGCCGAGCCATTGAAGTGGCAAAGCACGGACTTTATCAAAGGTCTGGATCGGTGTAACAATAAGAAAAGAGAGAAGGGCGGTTGCCGCCGGAACAAGGGGGTCCTTGTCAAAAGCTTGCGCCAGTCTGTAGGCTATAAAAAATACCGCATACAGAGCAATGATGCCGGTGGTCATCGTTGATGCCAACCCGATTATGGCCTTCACGGGCGCAATAAGATTCTGGTAAGGTTCCCAAGCAAGTGCAGAGAAGAGAGTTGCAAATGCTCCGATAATCAGAAAAGGAAGGGTGGACATCAGCCCGTTGGAAATTGCGCTCATGTAACGGTTTTGCTGAATTGTACCCGCCACTTTTTGAAGCTTATAAGAGAATTTTTGTTGGCTAGCCATATTTATTCAACTCCTACTATAGACTTTCATCCGCCTATATAATAACTTAGATAACGCTTTCATTTGATGGAACACCATGTAGAATCATCATATATCGTTGCCCGATTTGACCAACCTCCTTGTTCGGGCTGATGAGTGAGCATCTGACTCTGACCATTACAGCTTAAGCGCGTCTCCTAGCACTTTTTCGCCGTTCATCATACCGTAGTCTACTATATTGATAACACTTACCTTAATGCCTTTAGGTTCATATTTTGCCTTGAAATCATCCTCCAGGTAGCCGACCTGTGGTCCAATCAGCAGCACATCCGTCTTGTCGGCATATTCTTTAAACGAACCTTCGGAAGTAGCCCTGATTTCAACCTCAAGGTTTTGCGCTTGTGCGGCCTTTTGCATTTTCTGTACCAACATACTTGTAGACATTCCTGCAGCACATACCAGTGTAATTTGTTTCATCCGTTGTTCCCTCCGTTGGAAGTGTGATTTGTGATTTCTTCATAGCGATTCAATCTGTTGTAAAGCTCAATCATATGTCCAGCCAGATCTTTAGTTGTGATGGCTGACATAAGATGATCTTGAGCATGTACCATAAGCAGTGTGACTTCGTGGACGGTTCCGCCAGCTTCCTGTTGAATCAGCCTCGTTTGTGATTTATGCGCTTTAACCAACTCGGCTTTGCTTTCTTCAAGCCGCTCTGCCGCCAACTGTGTGTTACCTTTTTGAGCAAGAGCGATCGCGTCCATCGCTTTACTCTTGGCAACACCTGAGTTAGTGATAATTCCCATAATAATTTCTTGATACTCCTCCATCTCGTTCACCTCATGCTTTTTTCTCTTTAACTTACAGATTCAGTGTATAGGTTTGCTGCCGAGATCTAAACCCAAGTCTTTTCCGCCAGTAACGGAAATTCATTCATTGCTACTACGCTTTCATTTTAAAAAGCTCCAAGCAGCACCCGCTCTGTGAATATCAGCTAGATGCACTGCGAAGCTTGGTTCAATACAGCTTATATTTAACGATAATCCTGGAGAATTCCTCGTACGTTTCGCATTTTAACATCTGCTGGACGATATCCGAATTGTCGACCAGTTCCATGAGATGGTTATACATTTTAGACGGTGGCTCTTTACCGTTTCTTTCAATGCTGAGGAGACAGATGAACTGCACTGGTTTGTCGCCCCACTCGATAGGTTGTTGAAGGGTACAGACCGCCCATACGGTTTGATTGCTTTGCGGAATGATAGGGTGAGGAACGGCTACCAAATTTCCGTAAGCCGTGGGTGCAGCCTGTTCTCGTTCCAGAACGAGTCCTATAAAACCTTCTGCAGAGCGGATCAGCCCTTCAGCATATATTTTTTGGCCCAGAAAAGAGATGACCTCTTCCTTGGTGGTAAAATTTTGTCTCAGAAATACGAGTTCCTCCCGAATGTAATGAAAATCAAACTCGGCTTCACCAGTCAGAAAACTTCCGATTTTGCCCATATCGCTGCCGCCAAGAAGTGTCTGCACGACCACGACCGGAACCGATAATGGCAGCTGAATGGGAATGGTGCTCACCACAAAGTCAATGTCATGGAGGGGGACCTGCTGAAGCTTGTAATATTCCGTTGTACCCGCCACTTCAAGCGAGCTGCCAAAAGTGCTTTGCAGTTTGTACTTGAGCAGCCGGGCGCTTCCAACTCCTGAAGTGCAGACGACCAGACAGCGTTTTGGCCGGGTGTTCATACGCTGTCGTTCGATGGCTGCTCCGATGTGAATGGCGAGATAGCCCATCTCCGCTTCCGGGATCGCAATATTCAGCTTGCTCTCGACCAGCTTGGCACCAATGACTCCCGCTTGAAAAGCCAGAGAGTAGTTGCTCTTGACATGCTCCAGCATGGGGTTTCGGATGTTCATCCCGTACTTTACCCGGTTCAGCGCCGGCTTCAGATGAAGGCAGATGCCTATGAGCAGTTCCGTATCACGGCTGATGTTCAGATTCAAATCCCTGTCGATCTCGGCGAGCATTTCCTTGCCCAATTCATAGATGTTCCAGTCCAGCAGCTTCTCGGGTCCCATGTCCTCTATTTGTTGTCCTTCAATTCCGACAAACCACTTGTTTCCGGCAAGATGCATGGCAATGTAGGCGATTTCATCTTCGGGAAAAGACAACTGCAATTCCTTTTCGATCAGCCCGACAATATGCTCGGCAGCCCGAAATTCGTCGGTGCCCCGCAGATCTCCTATTTCCGTCGAGAGCATAGCTACCTGGTTTCCGTCACGAATACGCTTGCAGGCGATTGCAATATGAATAGATAAATTGCTGAACGCGATATCGGAGAGCGTTACTTCATATTTCTGAGTCTGTTCCAGAACGATTCCGCAAATCAGCGTCATTTCGTGCGGGGTGACGATGCGCAGCGCTGCATGAAGTGTTCCGCCTTGTTCTTCGGAACGACTTACAATAAACTCGGACAAGCAAAACCGAAGCTGAACTTCATCACCCTTCAGTTTGACTCCGTAATTTGGCCGTTTGTCAATGGTGATTCCGTAGCCTTGTAGGGTTTGTTTGACCTCTTTGAAATCATTCTGCACCGTAGACTTGCTTATATATAGCTCATCTGCGAGGTCTTCCAGCTTCACATAATGATCAGCGAGCAGGAGACGCTTGATTAAATACAATTGCCGGTAGCCGGGAGAACCTGGATCATCGGGCTCGCCGGACAGGAACAACTGCTGCAGCAGCGCACGAAAGCTACGATTATCCGTAATTTTTAGTTCATATCCCCTTGAACGAACAGGTTCAATTGCTGCCCCGTGCTTGGATAGAAATTCATCCAGTTCCCGGATATCGCTGCGGATGGTACGTGAAGTAACCTGAATCAATTTGGCGAGATAATCACTTTTGACAGGAGCATCGGCAGCCAGCAAGTGCTGAAGAATTGAAACCATGCGTGCATTCATTCAAGGTTTCCCCCTTTCTGTAAAGCGGAATACAAGCAGTGTACATAAAAAACCTCCGATTATCCAAGTGTAACACCTGTAAAATAACCGGAAGCTTGTAGTAAGCTCAAAAGTAAATGAGGAAGATTCAATCAACAGTTAGCGGAAGAAGATGATGTAAGCGGTTGGTCTGAACGTATTACCATCTGCACAGCATTTTGCCAACCTGTATAAAGCCGCTGGCGCCTGACTTCATCCATACTAGGAGTGTAGTGCTCATATAGATTCTGATCAGAGGTGTTTCCCGTGACGATGCTTTTAGAATCTGACCAGTATCCGACTCCAAGACCGCCCAGATACACAGAGCCCATTGCAGACAGCTCGGCACAGGTAGAGCGGGTAACATGGGTACCCAAAATATCTGCCTGAAACTGCATGAGCCAGCTGTTAGATGAGGCCCCGCCATCTGTACGTAAACTAGTAAGGGGTACACCGGATTGTTCACGTATAAATTCTACCGCATCTCTCACTTGATACCCGATACTCTCCAGCGCTGCGCGCACAATATGTGCTTTGCCGTTTCCACGGGTCATACCCACAATTGCAGCACGTGCAGAGGGATTCCAGTAGGGAGCACCTAAACCAACAAAAGCAGGGATCAGATATACGCCCTCATTGTCCTGCAATTCGGTGATCATGGATTGCATTTCCTCAAATGACGAGAATAATCCTAAATTATCCCTTGTCCATTTTATACTGTCTCCGGTCGTACGTATAACGGCTTCCAATGCATAAGTAATCTTTCCTGAAGCCCCCCAGGCAATCGTTGTGACCAGGCCGTCACCGCCCTGCACGGGTTGCGAACCAATATTCATAAGTACAGATGTTCCAGTCCCATATGTCGCTTTGGCGTCGCCAGTCTCGAAGCAACGGTGTCCGTACAGTGCACCCTGTGAATCTCCGATTATGCCTGATATAGCTACTTGTTCGGCCCATAATTCCGCTTCCTGTGTATAGCCATACAAGGCATCGGATGCTTTTACCTCAGGGAGTATGGAGGAAGGCACACCAAATATACTGCACAAATCCATATCCCAAGCCAGCGTGTGAATGTTAAAAAGGGAAGTACGGCTGGCGTTGCTGTAATCGGTTGCATGTATTTGACCGCCTGTAAGTTTCCATAGCAGCCAGCTGTCAATGGTCCCCGCAAGTAGTTTACCTTCAGCAAGCAATTGGGAGGCATGAGGTACATGTTCCAAAATCCAATTGAACTTGGCGGCAGAGAAATAAGGATCGAGCATTAGACCTGTCTTGGAGCGTATAACATCTTCATAGCCAGTATTCTTCAAGCGTGTGCAGACCTCTGCCGTTCGCTGGCACTGCCATACAATGGCATTATAGATAGGCAAGCCAGTAGAACGGTCCCAGATCAGAGCCGTTTCTCGCTGATTCGTAATCGTTACTGCGGCCAGCGAGGAGGGAGAAAGTCCGGCTTTCTCCAGTACGCCTTTCGCAGCAATAAGCACATTGTGATATATCTCAAGCGGGTCATGTTCAACCCAGCCCGGCTGTGGGTAATATTGTTTGTGCTCCAAAGAATAACGGGTAATCACATCGCCCTGCTGATTGACCAGCAGAGTTTTGGTTCCAGAAGTGCTTTGATCGATCGCCAGAATATAGGTCTCGATATTCATTACAGCTACAGCTCCTTACTTGTTCATCAATTCGAGCACAATCTTGCTGATATTGTCAGAGGTAAGTCCATAATGTTCAAAGACTTCAGCTGTTTTGCCGGCAATCGCCGGTTCATCCGGTATGCCCAGCACTTTCATAGGAACCGGTTGATGTTGAACCACCACTTCTGCTACGGCAGCACCCAAGCCTCCGAATACACTATGTTCCTCCACGGTGACAATACCTCTCGTTTCCCGGGCTGCGGCGATGATCGCTTCCTCATCAAGTGGCTTGATGGTGTGCATATTGAGAACACAAGCTTTCACACCCATCTGCTGGAGCAACTCAGCCGCATCCAGAATAATACGGACGGTCTCACCAGCGCCAATCAGAGTAATGTCTGATCCTTCTCGCAAGGTGACAGCTTTTCCAATCTCAAATGGATAATCATCAGACGGATAGATATCCTCAACAGCATTACGTCCGATCCGTACATATGCGCCTCCTTCATGCTGAACCAGCGCTTCGGTCATTTTCTTGGTTTCATGACGATCGGCGGGGAGTAAGACCATCAAACCAGGAATCGCTCTGGCCACAGCAATATCTTGGACAGAGTGATGAGACATCCCCAGTGCGCCGTAGCTAACACCACCGCTTATCCCAATCAGTTTTACATTGGTTCCGGAATAAGCTACATCTACCTTGATTTGCTCAATACTACGCATACTCAGGAAGCAGGCAGGAGAGGTGACGAACGGCTTTTTACCGCTGTGTGCGAGTCCGGCAGACATACCGACGATATTTTGCTCGGCAATGCCTACTTCCACAAATTGTTCCGGATAGGCATCGGCAAAGGGGGCCATAGCAGCAGAGCCGCGAGAATCACTAGCCAACACCATAATATCCCGATCCTCTTTGGCAAGACTAAGCAACGTTTCACAGATGACCTGACGATTAGGGATTTTGTTCATTGTTTATCTCACCTGTCCTTCCCCGGATAATTCGTCTATTTCTTGCGTTAGTTCCGCCAGTGCGCGTTCAAGTTCATCATCACTTGGAATACGATGGTGCCAGCCTGGAACACCCTCGGCAAAGGATACTCCTTTTCCCTTGATCGTGTTTGCCAGCACCAACGTTGGTTTGCCTTCAATTTCGGGGACATTGCGGAATGTATGGATTAGTTCCTCCATGCTGTTGCCATCAATGGAGATAACATTCCAGCCGAAGGCGGCCCACTTCTCCTCCAGCGGCTCAAGTCCCATAACCTCCTCGGTTGTACCGCTGATTTGCAGGCCGTTGCGGTCAATGATGCCGACAAGATTATCCAGTTTGTAATGGGCACCTGCCATAGCGGCTTCCCAATTGGAGCCTTCAGCTTGCTCTCCGTCACCCATTAGACAGAATACACGGTAGGATCGTCCGTCACGCTTGGCAGCCAGTGCCATGCCGACGGAGATGGGGAGGCCATGGCCCAATGCGCCTGTATTCATCTCAACACCGGGAACCTTATTGTTCGGATGCCCAATCAGACGGGTACCGAATTGGCTATAGGTTTCCAGTTCTTCTTTAGGGAAGAAACCAAGGTCTGCCAGAATACACCATAAAGATTCGACGGAATGTCCTTTGCTGGCAATAAAGCGGTCGCGTTCTTCCCATTTAGGATTAGCGATATCAATATTCATGATTTCGTAGTATAGGGCGGTGAGTATATCCGTATTGCTCAGCGAGCCTCCCGTATGCCCTGTTTTGGCACGATGAATAATGGTGAGCAGGTCCTTACGGATTTGTGCGGCTTTGATTTTCAAGTCTAGGATTTCCATAGTGTCCTCCTGAAAAAATATAGTTAAACCAGAATACCCGACTTGGTGACAGCGAGATCGGAACCACGCAACCAGCGTTGGATTTCCTGTTCGGTAGGATCGACCGGATCTGCCTTAACGCCTGGAAGGTAATTGCAGGCCTCGTACAGAGCCGGGATGACGTTAGCGTGAATGCCAACACAGTGATGGACGTAAGGACCTTTGACGAGTTTTTCTTCCCAAAACGGCCAGTCGTTGACTTCTACCCAGACATACGAGCCGCGGGTATAGGGTCCCTCAATTCCTTTAGCTTTGCCGAGGAAAATGGAATAATCTCCATGATCACCATCAAAACGAGCGATGGTCATGCCGCCGCCTTTGATTTGTCCTTCATGTGTGCCTGGTGCGTGATCATCGAACAGGAAGTGCTTGCGCAGTTTGGGTTTGTTCTCAATAGACATGGATACTGGAAAGTTCCCGCAGTGAAATAAAAGTTCTCCATTGTCATTCTCAGGGTGACGTACTGTGATATCAGCAAAAAAGGTTGGCAGTTCGTTCATCGCAGCCGCTTGCACCATAACCGAAGTAATAGCTCCGTGAATATCGGTTTCGCAGGTGACCGGAATTTGTTCATCTGTCAAAATAGCATTTGCCAGACAAGGCATAATTCCCATGGCTTCCTGGAGGGAGGACCAGCATTGAATGGCGATAGCTGTACTTCCCGTTTCGATAGCGTAGGATTTCATGGCTACTTTAAGTGCAGCGATACGTCTGATATCTTCTTCGGTGACTTCACTGTAGTCCAGCTTTTCTTTGATATAATCAATCGCTTCTGAAAGCTCAGCACTGATCCCGGAGGCAATTTTCTTTGAACGGAGCTGAATATCTACTAGTGTGATTGGATGAATTTCAATACCGAATCGCTCTAACAGTTCCCCTTCATTGCAGATCATGGTCCAAAAGGAAGCAGGACGAGGGCCTATCTGAAGAATCCGTAAACTCTTGAACTGTCGTACTACATTGGCAGCTGAGATAAAGTTGTTAAAGCCTCGTTCAAATACCGGATCAGCTACACGACTGTTTGTGATATAGGTAAAAGGGACATTAAAGCGGCGAAGCACTTTTCCGCTGGCGAACAATCCACACTGGGTATCCCGCAATCTCATCCCGTCGGCTAGAGGAGCCTCATCACGTGGACCCCACAATAGAACCGGCTTGCCAAGCGCCTTGCCCACACGGGCAACCGTATCCTCGGTACCAAAATTGCAGTGGGGGAAGAAAACGGCGTCTACTTCCTCTTCCTTGAAACGTTTGATAATCAAGTCTGCGTTAATATGATCGTCATACAGTAAACCTTCTTCATTAAGTCCTTCCAAATCCACGATGTCCATGTTCATTCCGAAGCTCTCGATTTGTTTGCGAATGGCAACTTTGTAGCGGAATGCATCCTCAGCACTGAAGGTGAATCGTCGAGTAGGCGCATACCCCAGTTTCAGCTTTTTCATGAATAACTCTCCTTGTACTAGAAGTAAACAAATTAAAATCACACTAAACAAAACTAAACTATTGTGTACGAATTATATAAAGTTTTATTTTCAAAGTCATCGTATCACCTCTATAAACCGCTGTCAATTAGTCTGTTTATAAAAATTTAGGTGTTTAGTTTAGTTATTTTTCGAAAATAAACTAAAAAAATGTATTTGATTTAGAGTGAATCACGTATGTATCATATCTATTAAATTTGACAGGCTCCTAAATCTTTGTTAGAGTTTCAATCAAATATGAATAACCTTTTCATGGGATGTTACCGATAGGGCATAACCTGAACTGGCTTGTTTACACTGCAAGTGTAATCAGGCTGGTTTGGGTTTTTTTATTACTCATCACCCTTTCTGTATCCCTTTTATTACACATTTGGAAGGAGAACGTTTATGTCCAGTTATGTTTTTCCTAAAGACTTTTTATGGGGTGGTGCTCTTGCTGCCAACCAGGCTGAGGGGGCTTATTTGGAAGACGGTAAAGGGTTGAGTCTGGTGGATCTGCTGCCTACCGGAGAGAAGAGAAGAAGCATAATGAAAGGGAATGTTCCTTCGTTGACTCCACTTGAAAGCGAATTCTATCCTTCCCACGAAGCCATTGACTTCTATCATCACTATCGCGAGGATATTGCACTATTTGCGGAAATGGGATTCAAGGCACTGCGTGTTTCTATTGCCTGGGCTCGTATTTTTCCAACTGGAGAAGACGCTACTCCAAATGAAGCGGGGCTGCAATTTTACGATGATTTATTTGACGAATTGCATAAACATGGCATTCAGCCGGTTGTGACCCTTGCTCATTTTGACGTACCAGTAGCTCTGATCGAGAAATATGGAAGCTGGCGCAGTCGGAAACTGGTAGGTTTGTTTGAAACCTATGCCAAAACTGTATTCACTCGTTACAAGGATAAAGTCAAATACTGGATGACGTTTAATGAGATTAACATGCTGCTTCATTTGCCGTTTCTCGGTGCAGGGCTTGTATTTCAAGAAGGTGAAAACGTTAAACAAATTCAGTACCAGGCTGCGCATCATCAGCTTGTGGCAAGTGCGCTGGCGGTGAAAGCATGTCACGAGATCATTCCAGATGCAAAGATTGGCTGTATGCTTGCTGCTGGCAGCTTCTATCCGTATACATGTAATCCCGAAGATGTGTATCAGGGGATGGAAAAAGACCGCGAATCCTACTTCTTCATCGATGTGCAGTCACGCGGCGAATATCCTGGTTATGCGAAACGCTTCTTCAAGGATCATGGACTAAACATCGAGATGGAATCCGGCGACGCAGCCATTTTGAAAGATCATACCGTCGACTACATCGGATTTAGCTATTACTCGAGCCGGACAACCAGCACAGACCCGGAAGTTGTCAAAAACATGACCAGCGGTAATGTATTCGGCTCCGTGGCCAACCCATATTTGGACAAGTCAGAATGGGGCTGGACGATCGATCCAAAAGGATTTCGCATCACAGCCAACCAACTGCATGACCGCTACCAAAAGCCTTTATTCGTAGTGGAAAACGGTTTTGGGGCCAATGATGTGGTTTCGCCTGAAGGAGAAGTGAATGACGATTACCGAATCGACTATCTCAAGCGGCATATTGCCGAAATGGGCGAGGCTCTTCAAGACGGGGTCGAAATTATCGGTTACACCAGCTGGGGACCGATTGACATTGTCAGCGCTTCCTCCGGAGAGATGAAAAAACGCTATGGTTATATTTATGTAGACCGTGACAACGAAGGCAACGGTTCATTGAAGCGTGTTAAAAAGAAAAGCTTCCACTGGTACAAAAACGTAATTCATTCCGACGGTGAGAATCTCGGCGAATAATCGTACCACAAGGAAATAGGATCGGACGTCCTGAATCAACGGGGATTTCCGATCCTCGTTACTTGATTGAAAGCGTTGACAATCGTTCCTTTTCGGGCTATACTTGACCCAATTCCATCATTTTTAGGATTGTTACTGCATAGCAGGCAAAACCTAAGCCACGAATAAGCGGATTTTACAGTCTAGTTTATTTGGCGTGCTTCGGTTTTTTTTGTTTGCAATAAAGTGGATGGAGCATGAGTGGCTCTTGCTGGCATAGGGAACGGGGGATCGAGATGAATATAGCAAAGGTCATCAACAACAATGTAATTAGTGTCTACCAGACAGACGGTACAGAACTCGTGGTCATGGGTCGAGGGATTGCTTTTAAGAAAAAGCCAGGAGACAAAGTAGACGAAACCAGGATTCAGAAGGTATTTGCGCTGAAAAACAAGCAGACATCCGATAACTTCAAAATGCTGCTGCGCGAGGTACCGATGGATTTGATCGTGATTGTGGAGGAAGTCATTAATGACGCCAAGCATAATCTGAACAGAAAGCTAAACGAAAATATTTATGTTTCTCTGACCGACCATATCAATTTTGCTATTGAAAGGTACCGGGAAGGACTGGAAATCAAAAACGCGTTATTGTGGGAAATCAAGCAGCTGTACAAAGAAGAATTCGCTATTGGTCTGAGAACGCTGGAACAAATCAAACAAAAGCTCGGTATTGAACTGCCTGTGGATGAAGCGGCTTATATTGCCCTTCACATCGTGAATGCTGAAATGAACGAGGAAGTCATTACGACCATGAGTATTACGAAGTTCATCCAGCAAATTATCAATATCGCCAAGTACCATTTTAAGGTGGATTTTGACGAGGATTCTTTGAGTTATTTCCGCTTTATTACGCATCTGAAATTTTTCGCCCAGCGTGTATTTAAGGGAAATCACTATGAAAATAACTATGATCATTTATATGACATGATTAAGGAAAAGCACAAGGAAGCAGCCGCTTGTACGGAGAAAATCGGAACCTTTGTAAAAAAAGAATACGGTCACGAATTGACGAACGAAGAAAAGCTGTATTTGACTGTGCATATTGAACGAGTGGTGAATAGATAAGTTAAACCTTTTATTCGAAAAAGGATCAAAATAAAAGGTTAAATGTTTTTGTTGACAAATATGGTAGTTTAATTATATTATGTGAGTAACAGGAATTTAATAAGTTTTAACTGGGATTGTTACTGGTTATGCAGGCAAAACCTAAGTCATGAAAAATTGCGGGACTCAAGTGCCCACCATTTTTCAAGGCTTAGGTTTTTTGTGTGCCTAAATATGGTAAAAAGCCCCTTAGAACATGGAGGTGTCCATCATGAGTTATGAAAAACTGGCTAAAGAAATTGTGCACCTGGTAGGCGGCGAAAAAAATGTAGTATCGCTCGTACACTGCGCCACACGCCTGCGTTTTGTGCTAAAAGATGAGGCAAAAGCAGACAAGGCAAAGCTGGAAAAAACCGATGGAATTATTACGGTCAAGCAGAGCGGTGGCCAGTTCCAGGTTGTGGTCGGTAACAAAGTACCAGAAGTATATAATGCCATCGGCCAAGTATCCAACATTTTGAATGAAACTGGAAAAGAAGAGAATTCAGCTAAAGGCAAGAAAGGGTTTGGCGCTGTAATCGACGTAATTTCCAGCATTTTTGCACCGTTGCTCGGAGTTATGGCGGGGTCCGGTATTTTGAAAGGTCTGCTGCTGATTGCGAGCAACCTTGGCTGGCTGGTTCCGAAAGACACTACCTATATGATTTTGTATGCTGCGGCCGACAGCTTGTTTTATTTCCTGCCGCTCTTGTTAGCGGTTACAACGGCACGGAAATTCGGAGGTAATATCTTCGTTGCTCTGACCATCGCCGGAGGGCTGCTTTACCCGACGATTGTCACGCTGAAAACAGAAGGTACAGCAACAGACTTTTTCGGTATTCCTATTGTGATGATGAGTTATTCATCTACCGTTATTCCGATTATTTTAGCCGTGATCGTCATGAGTAAGCTGGAAAAATGGTGCAATCGCGTGATCCATGAGAGCGTCAAAAACTTTATTACACCTTTAATTCTACTTGTAATTATGCTTCCTCTGACCCTGATGGTTTTTGGTCCAGTCGGGGTGTATGTGGGCAACGCAATCGCTACCGCGCTCGTTGCTGCGTTCAGCTTTAGTCCGCTGCTGGCTGGAGCAATTCTTGGTGCTTGCTGGCAGTTGCTCGTTATTTTCGGGGTTCACTGGGGTCTTGTACCTGTATTTATTAATAACATTGCTGTTAACGGCAGAGACGGTATTAAGCCTTCTGCTGCGGCTTCTATCTTTGCTCAAACCGGTGCAGCGTTTGGGGTCATGCTGAAAACGAAAAATAAAAAGCTGAAAACGCTAGCGGGTTCCGCTACGCTTACAGCGTTGTTCGGTATCACAGAGCCAGCGGTCTATGGGGTTACGCTACCGCTGAAACGTCCGTTTATTGCAGGTATTATCGGCGGTGCTGTCGGTGGTGCCATTATCGGCCAAGCTGGGACGCAGGCATTTGCCTCTGGCGCACCTGGATTGCTGACCTTGCCGATCTTTTACGGTCCTGGCGGACAAGGTTTCCCGGGATTGATTTTAGGGATTACTGTTTCATTTTTGATCTCAGCTATCTTGACTTATATTTTAGGCTTCGAAGATCCAGTTGAAGAGGAAGAAACCACTGACAATTCGACTAAAGAGTCGACTTCTACAGTTGTCGTTTCTAATGAGGAGGTATTAAGCCCGATTGAAGGAACTGTGGTCGCTCTAACGGAAGTTCCCGATCCTGCGTTTGCTTCAGAAGCTATGGGTAAAGGTATCGCCATCCAGCCGACAACAGGCAGAGTCGTAGCCCCGTTCGATGGAACCATTACGGTGGCGTTCAAGAAAAAGCATGCGTTGGCAGTGGTTTCGCATCAGGGCGCAGAAGTTCTAATTCACGTCGGAGTAGATACGGTTAAGCTGGACGGTAAACATTTTACTTCCTATATTAAAGAAGGCGATCAAGTTAAAGCGGGAGATCTGCTGCTCGAATTTGATGTTGAGCAAATCAAGGCAGAGGGTTATCCTACGATTACGCCGGTTATCATCACAAATTCTTCTGAATATACGGAAATTCTCCCAATCTCTCAAGGGCAGATAGCTGAGCAGGCACCGCTGTTGAAACTATCTAGTGCTCCAAATGTGCAAGAAGATATCGCCTGAATTTCTTAAAGACCAAGCTCTGACGATCCACTTTTTTGGGTCCTCAGAGCTTTTTTGTCGTCCTTTCAGGTAGCAGATAAGTCGATTTGTAATTGACAATATGTCAATTAAATTAGCTTGTACGGTTGTAAAAACTAATCTATAATTTCTTGTAAATATGAAAAAATTTTCTGAAAACATTAACTGAATATGAATTGATGGATCAGGGGGAAATGCAAGGAATGTTAGAGAAGTGGGCAGAGGCAGTAAATGGCGTCATTTGGAGCAATCCTGTGGTATATGTCTGTTTGAGCGTGGGGCTATTATTTTCAATTATGACTCGATTTCTGCAAATCAGACATTTCAAAGAGATGATTCGCCTCGTCTTTAAAGGAAAAAGTTCAGAGGCAGGCGTTTCTTCTTTTCAAGCCTTTACGATGGCGCTATCGGGACGTGTAGGGACGGGAAATATTGCTGGGATTGCATTGGCAGTCGGTATGGGGGGACCTGGGGCAATATTTTGGATGTGGGTCATGGCTTTTATCGGATCGGCCACTGCGTTTGTTGAATCTACACTGGCTCAGATCTATAAGGTAAAGCGTGATGGTCAGTATCGAGGCGGCCCGGCCTTTTATATTGAAAAAGGGACAGGCTTAAAATGGTTTGCGGTTATTTTCGCAGTTGTAGCGTTGGTCGCTATGTGTTTACTGTTGCCGGGAACTCAATCGAATTCGATTGCGGTAGCTTTTCATAATTCGTTTGGTATGGATATGAAGGTTTCCGGGATAGTAGTTGTCGTGTTGCTGGCGCTTATCATATTTGGTGGTGTAAAAAGAATTGCCAATGTGGCACAGGTAGTCATACCCTTCATGGCACTTGGCTACATCCTTGTCTCTTTCTATATTATGGTGACGAACATTACTGCGCTTCCCGATGTATTTACCCTTATTTTTCGCAGTGCCTTCGGTATCGATTCAGTGTTCGGTGGTATAGCAGGGACAGCCATTGCCTGGGGGGTAAAACGAGGCATTTATTCGAATGAAGCGGGACAAGGTTCTGGTGCGCATCCGGCAGCAGCCGCAGAAGTGTCCCATCCAGCAAAACAGGGGCTGGTTCAAGCATTTTCCGTGTATGTAGATACTTTTTTAGTCTGTACGTCCACGGCTTTCATGGTCTTGTTTACAGGGATGTACAACGTGAAGGGACCGGGTGGGGGTTATATTGTGCAGCATCTCCCGGGTGTTGAAGAAGGAACACAATATACACAGGCTGCTATTGAATCGGTATTCCCGGGTTTCGGATCAAGCCTCTTGTCCATAACCTTGTTCTTTTTCGCCTTTACCACCATTATCGCCTATTATTACATCGCTGAAACCAATATGGCCTACCTGGTTGCCGACCGTAAAGCCAGATGGCCTATGTTCCTGTTAAAGTTGGTTATTCTGGGTTCGACCTTTTATGGAACGGTCGTCAAGGAATCTGCGTTGGCGTGGACACTGGGGGATATGGGGGTCGGTATTATGATGTGGGTGAATCTGATTGCTATGATCCTTTTGGCCAAGCCTGCGCTTCTCGTGCTTAAGGATTACGAGCGGCAACGGCGCCAAGGGCTAGACCCGGTATTTGACCCGAAGCAGGCGGGAATTTCAAATGCAGATTATTGGTCACAGGCATATCAGCATCCTTCAGATGAGACGAAGATTACGGTTGAACCCGGTAAGCTGCAAGCCTAAATAAGATAGAGAACTAAAATCAAAGGTGGCTCCGCGCGGAGTCACTTTTTTTCGTTATCTTGCTTTTACATTCCAGGAGGGGTACATATGTTCACTATTTAGTTTATAATTTGGATATGAGGAAGGGGACATTGCACAAGAGAGGGGATTAACATGAGCACATCCGATTTATCCATAACAGACGAAAAGTGGAGAGCTATTGTAGAAAATGACAAGTCTTATGACGGGGTATTTTTGTATGCTGTGAAGACAACGAAAATATTTTGTCGCCCCTCCTGCAAATCCCGACCTCCTAAAAGAGAGAACATCCGTTTATTTACATCAGCAGAGCAGGCTTTGGCTGAGCATTTTCGTCCGTGTAAAAGATGTAAACCGACAGGACAACGATTGCCTGATCACGACTGGATCGCAGGAGTTGCAGAATACGTAGATTCGAACTATATGAAGGACTTAACATTGCACGTCCTGGCAGAGATAAGTCATGGAAGCCCGTATCATTTACATCGTACCTTCAAGCGAATCATGCATGTCACTCCGATGGAATATATACAGCGTACTAGGTTGAAACAAGCGAAGAAGCTGCTTATTTGCTCACATCAATCTGTTGCGGAAGTGGGGGAGAACGTAGGTCTGTCCAATATCCCTTACTTTATTACGTTGTTTAAAAAGAATACAGGTTACACCCCGTTGCAGTATCGCCAACTCGAATCCAAAGCAACTCAAAAAGGAGGTACACAGCATGGTACATCAAATGAATAAAACGATCTATTGGTCATTATTGACGCACGAGGATTGGAATTTATATATTGCAGCTACATCGGAAGGATTATGTTATGTCGGTTCGCTTAATCAACCTGTAGAGGAATTGATAACATGGGCAGGAAGTCGATTTCCCGACAGTCCTTTAGTTGAAGAGGATATCGTTTTACAGCTCTATGCCAAGGAGTTGATTGAATATTTCCAAGGGGAGCGCACACATTTTACATTCCCTTTTGACTTTCATGGAACTGCATTTCAAATGGCTGTATGGAACGCGCTGTGTAATATTCCGTATGGGGAGACACAATCCTATTCAGATATTGCCAACGCTATTCAAAAGCCGAACTCTGTTCGTGCGGTAGGTTCTGCCATCGGTGCTAATCCGATTTTGGTCACCATCCCTTGTCACCGGGTCATTGGTAAGAATGGAGCTTTGACCGGGTATCGTGGGGGGCTGGACATGAAGGTGAAGCTTTTGCAGCTTGAAAAAAATCGCACACACAAATCAATATAGTAGTGAGGTTAGGTATGAAAAATGAGTATTACAAATCTCCCAAGACTCTATTGAATAAAGGAACCGGCTTCTTGTCAGGGTATACACACTCGTTGAACCCGTATACCGGCTGTACCTTTGGTTGCTCGTATTGTTATGTACGCCAATTGCCAGTCTCTACGTTTCGGAGGGAAGCCTGGGGAACATGGGTTGATATTAAAAAAGAGGCGGCAGATATTCTTCGCAAGGAGCTTCGCAGGGCCCAATCTAGAGGGAAAGTCACGATTTTTATGTCGTCAAGCACTGACCCTTATCAGCCGGCCGAGTACAAGGAAGAGGTGACCCGATCTCTGCTGGAAGTGATGGTGGAAGATCCGCCAGATTTTCTCTTTGTACAGACGCGTAGTCCGCTTGTACGACGAGATGTTGATTTATTGCTCCAATTGAAGGAACGTGTACGTGTGAGTATCACGGTAGAAACAGACCGTGAGGATATACGCAAACATTTCACTCCGGAAGCTCCTCCCATCCAGGCTCGTCTCCAAACGCTGCAACTTTTAAAAGAGGCAGGTGTGCCGACGCAAGCTACTATTGCTCCGATGCTGCCAAGCAGTGAGCATTTTGCAGACAAGCTTGTGCCTCTGGTCAACCGTGTCTGTATTGATGATTATTTTATGGGAGACGGCAGCGGGGGAAGGCGGACGCGCAGCTTGAACATTGGTGCGCTGTACGAGTCATTGGGGCTGGAAGAATGGTATCACCCTGCCGCCTATAAGGCGGTTTATGAGCGTTTTCTTCATGTTTTTCCCGAAGAACAGCTCTATGTGAGCAAAGAAGGATTTGAGCCCTGATATGAAAGCAGCCTATGCAATTAAAATGAAGAGTGTACCATACAAGGGGAGCGGGAGAACGAATGGAAACGGTCATGACCAAAAACTTTGACTATGGAGAAAAGGAAATCAACTACCTGAAAACGGTAGATACCGTACTTGGTGCCGCTATAACGCAAATGGGCAAGGTAGAACGCGTAATCATTCCCGACCTGTTTGCAGCGCTTGTTCATGCGATTGTGGGGCAGCTTATTTCGGCCAAGGCGGTTCAGACCATATGGACAAGGATGCAGGAGAAATTAGGCGCGATCACTCCGCAAAATATAGCCGTTCAGACGGCTCAGGAAATTCAAAGCTGTGGCATAACCATGAAAAAAGCAGCATGTATCCTGAATATAGCCCAAACGATCGAGCAGGGATTGTTGGATTTACAGGAATTATATGAGCTTTCTGATACACAGGTGATCCAGAAATTATCCTCGCTACAAGGGATAGGCCCTTGGACAGCTGAAATGATGCTGATTAATTGCATGGAACGTCCGGACGTCGTCAGTTGGGGCGATATGGCTATTCGGCGGGGAATGATGAAGTTGTACCATTTAGATACACTGACCAAGCAGCAATTTGAGGAGTATCGCCGAGTGTATTCACCTTATGGTTCAGTGGCTTCCATTTATTTGTGGAGCATTTCATTTCGTTAACAAACAGGGAGTGGAAAATATGGAGAAGACCATCAGAGAGCAGATACTGTCACAAGTGGATACGGATTTTCAGAAATTTACGGCTGCATTGCTGCCAACGATTAATAATGTGCTGGGTGTGCGTCTGCCGGTGCTGCGTAAGCTGGCTCAAGATATTGCCAAAGGAGATTGGCGACTTTATCTGGAGACCGCCGAAAGTGAGCACTTTGAAGAAGTGATGCTGCAAGGTATGGTGATTGGTTCTGTAAAAACAGATATTGAGGAAGTTTTGAGTTATACCGCCAAGTTTGTTCCTAAAATTGATAATTGGTCCGTATGCGATAGTTTCTGTGCCGGATTGAAAATCACGAAACAACATAAAGAAAAAGTATGGGATTTTATTCAGCCCTATCTGTTCTCTAAGAAAGAATATGAAATTCGGTTTGGGGTGGTTATGCTGCTGAATTTTTATATTGAAGAACAGTATATTAACCGGGTGCTTACTTTGCTAGATCAGACCCATCGTGAGGATTATTATGTACAAATGGCGGTAGCCTGGGCTATATCTATCTGTTATATCAAGCTGCCTGAGGTAACGATGGCGTATTTAAGTCATAATGCATTAGACGATTTTACTTTCAACAAGGCTCTGCAAAAAATCACAGAATCATACCGGGTGGATCAGGCAACGAAAACGACCATTCGTAGTATGAAACGAAAAAGAAAATAGGATGGGTCCCCGCCTGTAAGTGTTATACTGAAAAAAACATACGTGTATAAGATCGACAGGAGGGGAGTCAGTGAATTCTATCCCGCTGGGAGTGCTGGTTGTAGATGATGAAACTAGGCAGCGCCGTGGGTTGGCTGCCATGGTCCGGGATTTACGTCCAGAATACGAGGTTTGGGAAGCCAAGAACGGGAAAGATGCTTTAAACATTTCATTATCCCAACCGATCCAGATCGTTTTTACAGATATTCAGATGCCGATTATGAACGGGATTGAATATCTTCAACAATTGAGGACATCGGGTCAGCATGAGACCAAAGTTATTTTAGTGACAGTCTACCAGGAATTTAGCTATGCACAGCAGGCGGTACGATACGGAGCGAATGATTATTTGGTAAAACCGGTGCAATCACAGAAGCTTATTGAAGTGATTCAACACATGGAGAAGATCATTCTAGAGGAGCAGGAAGTACTCGGTGAAAATCGAACAGCGTTAAATCAAATCGAGCAGAGCATGCCTGCATTTGTGGAGCATTTGTTTAGCAGATGCGTGACAGACAAGTTGCAGTCGAACGAGAAAAGCCTATTAAAAAGTCACTTTGGGTGGCAGGGGGTAGGTGAAGTTCTCGCATTGGGGGCATCTGCATCCCGCCCAGAGGATATTTATATGTGGGATTCTAAGCTACAAAACACGGTTGTTGAAATATTGCGGCCTTGGGCGTCTTCTGTCGTGTTCCCACTTGAAGTCCATAAAGACCATATGATCGCCGTGGTGAATTGGAGAGACAGGACTGAAGGCAAGGAGGCCAAAGGTGCACTTCAAGCTGGTCTGAAAAAGTTGGAGCAGCAGCAAGCTATCTCCATTTGGTTTGCTTGGGGTCAGCCTTTTGATTTTGATGAAATGCAAATAAGCCCATCTCACGAAAGGGCTGTTCGCCTGATCTCCATGCGTTTTTATACACCTCACATCAGATGTTTGAACCTTGTCGCTTCAGATGATGACCAGCCGGTACAGGAATTGAGCACTCATGAACAAATAGCCTTTCTAAAATTCGTTGAAAGCGCTATCTCCAATGGAAAGCCCGATCAGCTATTGGAATGGGTACAACATTTCATTGGACGAATGACGCAAGGGTACCCTCCACCTGATGCGCTTAAAGCTAAATTAATACACCTTCTCCTAGTTAGTTTACCACGGTTAAATATAGGGTGGAGTGAGGAAGCCTACTCACGTTACTCGGAACAGTTGAACCGAGCTGTCGAAGAGGCCACATGTCTTCAGAATCTTGAGGATCGTATTGCAGCATGGTTAAAAGAGCTGATTCTTGAGCTTGACGGCAGCTCCAAAGGTGAACCTATCATGAAAAAATGCAAGGAATTTCTGGATACACATCTACATGAAGACCTAAGTCTGGAGATTGTGGCCCGGCGCTTTCACTATAATGCGTCCTATTTTAGCATTCTGTTCAAAAACTATTTTGGGCTCTCGTTCACGGAATATATGGTGAAGCTCAGAATGCAAAAGGCTCAGCACTTACTGCTGCATACAGACGCCAAGGTCGCAGAAATTAGTAGACAGGTTGGTTATAAAGATATCAAATACTTCTTTAAAGTGTTCAAAAAAAACGTAAAGCACACACCTGAAGAATTTCGCAGAAAATTCAATTAATCGTTAGGTGAAAGGAAGGTACAATGCGCCGAGTCAAATATATATATCAAAAATTTTTGGACAGTAGCTTTCGTACGAAGTTGATGCTGTCCTATTTTTTGTTGTCTGGTTTTATCGTTTTGATCCTGGGCTTTGTCTACTTCGAAACTAGTGCGCGGAATATTACTGCAAACGTAACAGATAGTGTTACAAGTGTACTTCGAAGTAATAACCAGCTGCTGGATAACAAGCTGACAGCTATTCAAAAAACCGTAGATATGATTCCAATTGATCATGACCTTCTACAGACCATTACAGACGTGGATACTACGGATTCTTCATCGCTTTTACGAACTGATCGCAGTATTACGAAAATTTTGTACAGATACTTTGGCAATATGGAGGAAGTATACGCTTCTCAAATTATGACGCAAAAGTATGCATACGGAAGTACAGAGCGGATGTATATTCCCGTTCAGCCGTTTTATTCTTCTCCCTTGGCGACAACAGCGGTGCAAGCAGAGGGGGCTACCAAGTGGATTCCTGCCTATTCGTATGCCGACACCTTTCATCAGCAGGATTTAAAACAAGGTTCCTATGATTTTAGTTCTTTATTTGCTGTGGTTAAGCAGCTTCATTTGACTGCATTAGATGATGCTGGAACCTTTCATACGCTTCCTGAAGGCAAGGAAAAGCCTATACTTATATTGAATTTCCGGCCTGATTTGCTAAAGGTCGGTTTTGAAGATTATGCAGCCCGCAGCGGATTTGCACATCTATCCTACGGTATGATTCACGATAACAATGGGATAGTCATGAGTTCAGATCGACAGCAACAAGCGGGGGAGCCGGTGGCAGATTGGCTGAAGAAGGCCATTACTTCGGAACAAGGGACGAAAATGGTAAACGTTAAGGGTCAAAGCATATTACTGGTTTACGAAGCGATGAAGACGACGGGCTGGGTATCGTATATAGCCATTCCCATGGAAGATGTACTGGGACATCTGTCAACGATTCGTACCTACACCTTGTTTTTTTTAGGCATTATGATGCTCATTGCTGTTATCCTTGCTTATTTGCTGTCTGTATACATCAGTAAGCCCATTACAGATATGAAACAGGCGATGAAGGTAATGGAGAAGGGAGATTTTGATATTCGAATTCCTGAACGTGGCTATGATGAATTGGGGGACCTGGTGATCCGATTTAATCAAATGAATGAGAAAATTAAAGATTTGATCGAAGAAAATTACAAATCACGTCTGCGAGCTAAAGAGTCGGAGTTAATGGCACTTAATTTACAGCTTAATCCCCATTTTTTGTATAACACCTTAACGACAATGTATTGGATCGCACTAGAGCATAAACAACAGGAACTGGGCCAATTGATCATTAGTCTGGCGGAAATGCTGCAAATTACGACTCGAAACAAAAATGATACATGGAGCCTGGAAACCGATCTGAATTGGCTGGAAAAATACATTTACATTATGCAAAATCGCTTTGAGAACAAGTTCACGGTGGAATATGATATTGATCCCATTTTGCTTCAGATGGAGGTTCCCAAACTCTTCTTGCAGCCTTTTGTGGAGAATTCAATTATTCACGGTTTCGCCGAAATGGAATCAGGCGGTCAGATTAAGATCACAGCCTGGATCGAAACGCAATTGGTGTGTTTTAAAGTCGAGGATAATGGATTAGGAATTCAAGAAGATCATATACGCCGAATTCAAGCTGGAGAAATCCGGTCAACAGGCATTAAAAATGTAGACAGAAGAGTGCGGCTGTTATATGGGGTTGCACTCCACTCGTCAGAAGGCAAGGGAACAATTGTCCTGATCCGAATCGGAGAAACGCATAGATCTAATCAAATGACACCAATCCAATGAGAGTACGACTTTTCAAAATGTAAGCGTTTGCTAGAATGGATTTAGTGACGAAGCAACAAACGAAAAGATAAAAATAAACGGTTTGGGGGCGCTACTCATGTTAAAACGAAAGTTATGGATCGTCTGCATGTGCTTGATCGTTGGACTTATGTCAGCCTGTAGTTCAAATGAGAGCAGCAAGCCAGTAGATTTGCAGGGGCACGAGCAAGTGACACTGACCTATGCCAGCTGGGGGAGCACCAATGAAAAGAAGGTTCAGCAGGAGATTGCCAAAAAATTCACAGAGAAATATCCGTGGATCAAAATCAACTATATGCACATCCCCGGGGATTACGTAACTAAATTAACGACGATGTTTGCCGCCAACCAGGCACCAGATGTATTTCCTATTTATAAAGCACAGGCTCTGCAATGGGCTGAACAAGGCAAACTATATAATTTAAATGAATTTTTGAAGGAGGATAAGGAGCTAACGAAGGAAAGCCTCATTCCTAATTCAGTTATCTATTGGGATAAGGATAAAGTGGCAGGGGTCAAGGTGACGGAGGAAGCCTTTGCGCTTTATTACAACAAGGATTTGTTTGATGAGGCTGGTGTTGCCTTGCCGCCAGTCAAAGCTGAAGAGGCTTGGACATGGGAACAGTTCTTAGAGACAGCACAAAAGCTCACCATTGATAAAGCGGGAAATAATGCGCTCAGCCCCAATTTTGATGCAAGTAACATCAAACAGTATGGAGTTCGGTTTGACACATGGATGTGGCACCTGCTAGTTCCTTCCAATAATGTAAGTGTTATTTCAGACAAAGGGGACTCGCTTAACCTTGAAAACCCTGATGTGATTGAAGCCGTGCAAAAGATGGCGGATCTGATCAACGTGTATCATGTGGCACCGTCGCCGACGCAGTCCAAAAATATTCCTTCTCCGGCCGTAGCATTGCAAAGCAAACGTGTAGCGATGGATCTGGATGGGCAGTGGGTCCAATTGGATCTTGGAGAATCGAAGGTGAATTTTGGTGTAGGCGTGTTACCCAAACTGAAAAGCAGTAAAACAATCCTGTTTGGTGAACCGGAAGTGATTTCTGCCAAAACCAAACATCCGAAAGAAGCGTGGATGTTTTATAAATTCTTGCTGGATGCTGAAAGCGGACTTGACATGCATTCCAGCGGATTGTGGATGCCTGTCATGAAAAAGTGGTACACCGAACCAGACTTGATTAGCAAATGGGCAGATGTCAAGCCAGGCCATGCGGATGGATATCGTGATGCAGTCATGATCCAAACGTTGCATAACGGTGTCAATTCTTACGACTACTATCTGAAAAACTCGGAAAAAATCAATGCGATTATTAACCCGGCGCTAGATCAGGTATGGCTGGGCAAGAAAACGGTGGAGCAAGCATTTAAGGAGGTTTCCGCCAAGGCGAACGCTGAATTTAAGGGAACATATCCGAAAAAATAAGGTGAGGGTCTTGACAGAAAGAGAGGGATAGAATGCAATCGTTATCTTCTATTCGTAAGAAGGAAAATGGGTTGGGATGGCTTTTTGCCGCCCCTGCTATTCTGGGCTTTGTCATTTTTGTTCTGGGACCGATGATCGCTAGTCTCTGGTTCAGTCTTACCGATTACAAGGTTGCTTCACAGGCCCGTTTTATTGGTCTGGATAATTATGTACACTTATTTGACGGTACGGATCAATTTTTTTACAAATCCCTTGCGGTTACTTTTTATTATGTGTTTTTGAGTGTGCCCCTGCAAATTATAGTGGCTTTCTTTCTGGCCATATTGCTCAATCAAAAGGTAAAAGGTTTGGCTTTTTTCAGGACCGTTTTTTATCTGCCCACGATTGTCCCACTCATAGCATCGTCTATGATCTGGATGTGGCTGTTTGATCCGGACCTTGGCTTGCTGAATGTGGTGTTGCGTGCGCTGCATTTGCCCGAAAGTCAATGGATTTATAGTGAAGGGTCGGTAGTTCCTACACTGGTTTTAATGAGTTTGTGGACCGTTGGGGGAACAATGATTATTTTTCTGGCTGGCTTGCAGGATATACCTAGGCATTATTATGAAGCCATTGAAATTGACGGTGGTAGCGCTCTTCATAAGCTTATCTATATCACAATTCCATTGACATCGCCTACGATTTTCTTTAATACGATTATGGGCTTCATCGGTGGATTTCAGGTGTTTGTCCAGCCTTACGTCATGACTCAGGGTGGACCTAACAATTCTAGCTTATTCTATACATTTTATTTATTCCGCGAGGCATTTACTTTTTCGAATATGGGTTATGCCTGTGCGATTGCTTGGGTGCTCTTTATTGTAGTTTTAACATTCACTGCCTTTCTGTTCAAGACAGCCCGAAAATGGGTGTATTACGAAGGTGGGGGGGCATGAGGATGAAAAAACATGGCTTGCGTTGGAGCAGAGTTTTTCTCTACACAGTGCTCATTGTGGGGTCACTTTTTTGCATGTTTCCTTTTTACTGGCTGGTGAGAAGCTCCATGATGGATTTAAGTCAGATTTTTTTGATCCCGCCGAAATGGATTCCCGAGCCTTTTGTATTCGAAAATTTTTTACAGCCGTTTGAAGAGTTATCGTTTGGGCGCTATTTTGTGAACACATTTATCGTCGTTGCAGGTACTTTAGTGGGTGTACTTCTGTCGAGTACCATTTCTGCCTATAGCTTTGCGCGAATGAGATGGAAAGGAAGAGATAAGGTTTTTGCCGTGTTATTAAGCAGTATGATGCTGCCGTTTGCGGTCACGCTAATTCCGTCTTTTATTGGTTGGCAGGCATTAGGCATGGTTAATTCCTACGTTCCATTGGTATTACCTTCGTTTTTTGGTGGAGGCGTTTTTAACATTTTTTTGCTTAGACAATTTTACATGACTCTTCCGCGAGAGCTGGATGAAGCTGTATTTGTGGATGGAGGCAACCATTTTACGATCTTTACTCGCATTATTTTACCTTTGTCCCGGTCAGCGATTTTGGTCATCGGATTGTTTACATTTTTGAACACATGGAATGATTTTATGGGACCGCTCGTTTATCTTAATGATGAAAGCAAATTTACGTTGGCGATTGGGCTACAGCAGTTTCAGGGAATATATTCGGCGCAATGGGGTGTTTTGATGGCCGCTTCTTTAATTGTCGTGTTGCCAGCTATCATTCTTTTTGCCATAGGGCAGAAGTATTTTATGGAAGGCATTGCCTTAACGGGGATTAAGGGATAAGAGCAGCAGCCAGGTACGCACTTTGCTTTTTTTGGAATTTAATAATAAAATGGAAGTAACTTTCGAAAAGGAGATGACGTGAATTGGCAGAGCAAGTGCGTATTGGCAAAACAGATTTATATGTAAAACCAATCGGTTTGGGTGCGAATAAGGTAGGAGGACATAATCTTTTTTCCGGTTTGAACAATGAAACGGGCAAAGAAGTCGTTCGCACAGCTTTGGATAACGGCATCAACTTCCTGGATACAGCTTTTATTTATGGGCCTGAGCACTCAGAGCGGTTGATCGGTGAGGTACTTAAAGAGCGCGGCAAACGTGAGGAAGCTGTCATAGCGACCAAGGGAGCACATAAGTTTGTGAACGGAGAGGTTGTTTTTGACAACTCGCCTGCTTTTTTACGTGAATCCGTCGAATCCAGTCTGAAAAGATTGCAAACAGATTATATTGATCTGTTCTATATTCATTTCCCAGATGAAGCTACACCGAAGGCAGAAGCAGTCGGAGAACTGAAGAAGCTCAAAGACGAAGGTAAAATTAAGGCTATCGGTGTATCTAACTTTACCATTGAACAACTTAAAGATGCGAATAGTGACGGCTATGTAGATGTGCTTCAATCCCATTATAATCTGTTGCAACGGGAAGCTGAGAAGGATCTGCTGCCTTATACTAAGGAAAATGGCATTTCGTTTGTGCCGTATTTCCCGCTAGCTTCTGGACTGCTAGGTGGTAAGTATACGAAAGACATGACCTTCACGGACATCAGAGCGAAAGATCCATTGTTTCAGGGAGATGCATTTGCCCGTAATTTGGACAAAGTGGAGCAGGTACGTGAGATTGCCAATGCGTTGAATGCAGAGGTTGCTCATGTGGTGCTTGCATGGTATTTGACCCGCGATTCGATTGATGCCCTCATTCCAGGCGCGAAGGGACCGGAGCAGGTTCTGGCGAATCTGAAAACGCTGAATGTCCAACTGAGTCAGGCGGATATCGAAAAGATTGACCACATTTTCAAATAATAAGTTGAGTTGAACTGAATCGGATTTGAAATCATATATGTTTAACACCAGGAGGAGCTGCCGGACGGGCGGCTTCTTTTTCGTTTATTTGCGGCATATCCTTCTAAAGTAAGCTCATCGCTGCGGGGGGATCAGAATGAATAGAAAACCGCAATGGCACAGCAGACCGAGCAGACGGCGACGCGGCAGGCACAGAATGTGGCTCATTGTGGCATTGGCGCTGCTGGTAGGAATCGTACAGGTGGCCGCTTATGTGGAACAGCATTTGAAGCCGCCCATGATGCATCTGGCTAAAGTGCGGGTCAAACAAATGGCGACGGAGGCAATTAATTCAGCAATTACTGCGCAGGTAGAGCAGGGGAAGACTGCTGATAATTTGATCGAATGGAGAACGGATACACAAGGGAGAACCTCTGGATTTGTTCTAAATTATGCGGAGCATATGAGAATTACGTCAGACACACTCAAAGCAGTCAAGGCAACGATGGACAGTATGAGTCATTTTGACGAGAGCGTTCCGATTGGTCAGGCATTGGGGAGTCCGCTCCTGGCAGCTTATGGACCCAAGGTCCCTCTAAAGGTGGAGCCGCATGGAGCAATCAAGGTGGATTTAAATACACGTCAGCAGGATGCGGGCATAAACATGATCTTGGTGGAAGTGTACATTCGAATTACAACGGAAGTGTCTGTGGTTATACCGTTTGAGATGCAACCTCAGATTGTGGAGACGGAAATCCCGGTTTCTTATCTGTTGGTGGTGGGCAACGTCCCGATGTACTACTATGACAATCAGGGTAAACCTGTCGGCAAAAATGGTGCAACCGCTCCGCAGTTGGCACTGCCTTCCCATTCTATAGAGAGTAGCGGCGCTGTAGATTCCAGCATAGAAAGTGTTCCAGAGATACAGGAAGAACCCAATTCCCTCAGGCAGTCTCCAACGCCATAAACAAAGAGGGGATTGGTGTGAGATACTCAGGAAAAACCAAAGGGACCTATGAGGAGGTCCCTTTGGTTTTTCCTGATTTTAGCGCTTTACGTTCGCTCTGCTCCCACTGTCTCAATAACGGATATGGGTCAAAGGACCAGTCTGTCCAGCCATTGTCCCGGTATATACCATAGTGCAGATGTGGTGGAAACTTGCCTTGGGTACCCGGTTTTCCATAGCCCGAGCTTCCGACCCAGCCAACCGTCTGACCAGGCTTGACGATGTCTCCGTTATGAACGGTTTTATCAAAGCCGGAAAGGTGTGCATAGTAGTGATAGCGGTTGTTGAGATCACGAATACCGATTCGCCAGCCTCCGAAGGGATTCCAGCCTTTCATTTCAACCACACCGTAGCAGGTGCTGCGAACCGGAACTCCGTAGCCTGCAAACAGGTCAGTCCCTTCGTGTATACGGTAGCCGCCCCAGCTGCGACGGCTTCCCCAAGTGCTGCGGTAGCTATAAATGCTGCCTAGAGGCAGCGGAAAAGCTTGACTGACCAGATCAAGCTTGCCATACGTCTGATACAGCTTGGCAAACTGCTGAACTCTTTGAACCGAGCGGCTGTTATGGTAATATTCCCACACGGCAATACCAAATTCATCCTCGCTATTTCCATACTTTCCGAGATAAGAAGCGATGCTGAACAGCAAATCCTTGTCATTATTGCGGTCAGCGATTCCATCGCCTGAGCCGTCTTGTCCCAGCCCGGAAAATAGTTCAATGGAACGTGGATTTTGATCCTCGGAATCAGGGTTCAACAGACCGGACCATACTGGTCCTGTCACAAAAATACCTATGATCCGTTCCGCATGCTTGCGATCCTTGGGATGGGCCACCGTAAGTGTGCGTTCGTACTGGTCGATGGCAGCCAGTCTGTACCAAGGGACTCCTGTCAGGGCTTCGATGGAGTGATATAAAGCAAGTCTGGACGTATACAATGAAGACGAAGCGTGTGAAGCATCGATATTTGCTGTCAGGTTATTTCCGGCTGACGAGGACTTTGTGTGCTCTGCAGAGGCATGAGCAGGAAGCGGACAAGCCGTTGTCAGTGTAGTAGCGCACAACAGCAGCGATAACAGACGAACAGCGCGGACTGCCCGCGTAGGGTAAGGCACGTGAACCGACCTCCTATAAAAGGGCTTAACCGCCCAGTAAATTCTTGGCCCGTATTCGCGTAAATAGGGCGCTTTTGATTAGATTGAGCCATATCCGCCGCTTTTATCCATCTCAAGAGTTTACTTTTTCCGGCATCAATGTCATATCAAAAAGGGAACAATGAATGGAGGTTTTTCCATGGCTTTCATGCTATAATGTATGGCAATGACAGCTTAAGCACATCAGAAAGAAGGTCTATGCCATTGTCTAAAAAAGTGAAGGAAGCTAAGCCCGACTGGATTCGTATTAAACTTACGACAGGCGATAACTATCAGGAAATCAAGAGCATGATGCGTTCCAAGACATTACATACCGTATGTGAGGAGGCACGGTGCCCTAATATATATGAATGCTGGGCCAACAGGACAGCTACATTTATGATTTTGGGTGATATTTGTACGCGTGCGTGTCGTTTTTGCGCAGTAAATACGGGAATGCCTACGGAACTGGACTTGCAGGAGCCTGAACGCGTCGCGGAAGCGGCTGAGAACATGAATCTAAAGCACTGTGTCGTAACCAGTGTGGCACGTGATGATTTGAAAGATGGGGGCGCTACAATATTTGCAGAAACGGTTCGTGCGATTCGCCGCCGATTGCCTTTTTGCAGTGTAGAAGTATTGATTCCCGATTTTATGGGCGATATTGAGTCGCTGCGAATTGTCATGGATGCCAAGCCAGATATTCTCAATCATAATATTGAAACAGTGGAACGCATGTCCGACAAGGTTCGGGCTAAAGCGAAATACCATCGCTCTCTGGAGCTGCTTCAACGTGCAAAACAATTAAATCCGGCGATCCCAACGAAATCAAGCATCATGTTAGGTGTCGGAGAAGAGTGGGACGAGATCATACAAACCATGGATGATCTGCGCAAAGTCGATTGTGACATTATGACAATTGGTCAATACTTGCAGCCGTCCGAGAAACATTTATATGTGCAAAAATATTATCCACCGGAAGATTTTGCGAAGTTAAAGGAAGAGGGATTACAGCGAGGATTCAGCCACGTCGAATCCGGTCCGATGGTCCGCAGCTCCTACCAAGCGCATGAGCAGGTGAAGTCGGCCGCTCAGCATAAGGAAGAAAGCGCCCTTTCGCAGGTTTGATCCGGGAAAGGCGGTCAGAATAGCTTGTTTCAAATCGGTGGTAAAAACTATGAAGTGTTGCAGGATCACAAGAACGGGTGGAATCCCGAAGCCTTTCGTGATCGATATAGTGAAGTGTTGGATCGCTATGATTACATTATTGGCGATTGGGGTTACAATCAGCTTCGTCTGAAGGGGTTTTATCGAGAGGGGCACCCCAAAGCCAATAAGGATACATCCATTGTGGTATTGGACGATTATATTAATGAATACTGCAATTTTGGCTGTGCCTATTTTGTGCTGCAAAAAAGCCGTGAAGTTGAAAATAAGAACGGCACCAGTGATGACTTCGTTCCTCCCGACATCCAGCAGTTGGTAGATGCTCAAAGGGAACAAGCGGGAACGTTAGATTCCGAAGAGCGCCAAGAGGTATCGCAGCCTTCAGCTGGACAAACGGAATGGCCGCAACCACAGCAGGATTCCGCAGCTACAGAGGAGTCACGAGTGGAACAGCCTTCAGAAGCCCGTGAACCACGCGAGTTGCAACGTAGGGAACCGAAGGATGCTCAGGAAGTGCGTGAACGACAGCCACGTGAAGCTCGCGAAAGTCGGCCATCCAGAGAAGGACGTGAAGGAAATCGGCAGCGTGAAGCACGTGATTCGCGCCAGCCAAGAGAACCGCGTGAAGCAAAAGATGGGCGAAGTTCGGGGGAAGGGCAGCAAGCCCGTGAACCACGTAGGCAGCGCAATCCGCAAGGAAATTTCGATAAAAAAGAATCGCGTGGGCCACGCTATGATCGCCAGCCCAAGGAAAATCGGGAGGGACGGCAAGTTCGTGTCTCGCGTGAACCCGAGGGCCAGCGTCAAAAAAATAAAACATTCACATCTCCACAACAAAACGGTTCCTGAATTTTCAGGAGCCGTTTTGTTTGTAAGTTCCTCCAAGGCTGCCAAGTTATGACCAACTTTTTGCCTATTTAAAGTGGGGATATGCCCTCCTGATCAATTAAAAAAAGAGCCGGAGTCGGCTCTTTTACAAGTTCTAATTGAGAAAAGCGTTGCGTACCCGATCCCAAAATGGGAAAGGACGGTAACGAGCGAAGCTGATCTTCTGACTTGCAACCTGACATCGAACAGAGATTAAGTCATCCACAGGAAAGTTCAGGTGATCTACTGTCAGTAGAAGACGCTGATCTTTCCGTGAAAAAATATCACAATGATGATGTTTTGGCAGTAGCAGTGGTGATCCCAGTGTCCGGTACACACGGTTATTAATGGAAGCGATCTCAGTTAATTGCAATGCTTCGATGGTAGGGTGAACCATAGCTCCGCCAAGTGCCTTATTATAGGCGGTCGTTCCTGAAGGTGTAGAAACACATATTCCGTCACCACGGAACATTTCAAAGGTGATATCGTTAATATCTACTTGGGCAACGACCGTGCCATCTACCCCTTTTAACGTAAACTCATTCAGGGCAATAAAAGAAGCATTGCCTGATTTCTTGTGAATTTCCAACTCAATCAGTGGATACTTAACGATTCTCGGGTTAAGCGGTCCCTCAGATCCGCTTTGGCTCATCAGGTGGATTAGCTCCTCCAGCTCGTCCGCACGCCAATCCGCGTAAAAGCCCAGATGACCGGTATGTACACCAACAAAGGCTATATCCGGAATGCGGTCAATGAAGGTATGAAACGCATGAAGCATCGTACCATCGCCTCCTATAGACACGACGATTTCCGGCGATTCGGCATCCAGCTTGAAATTCTTTTCTTGGGCAAGACGGTGAAATTGCTGACTCAAGTCCATGGAGTGCTGATCCCCGCGATCCAGAACATAATATCTCAAGATGAAAAGCTCCTTTGTCATGGGTATATACCGATCATAATCAATTATGAGCAAGAACACAATCGTTCATTGCCGGTGTATTCCTCTCAATCGTACGAATAAGCGATTTGTACCCACGCTTAACCAGGAGAGAGCCAGCATTCCAGTCAGTATACAAGCAAGAAGCAGCAGACTTTGCAGTAGCATAGCGGACGAGAAGCCAGGGGACCATGCGATATCATGTACCGGAGAAAAGACCGGAGAGCTTCCCTGTCCCATTAACGGGCGCCATAACACGAGAGCTAGCAGTGCGGAGATGATCCCATGCGCAGCCCGGGCCAGCAAAAATGGCATATAGCGGAGATTCGTCATATTTAAAATACTTGCAACCTGTGCATGGACCGATAGCCCGCCCCAGGAGAGAACAAAAGCTGCTGCAGCTACCTTGAACGGTAATGCCGCTGCTGCGGCTCCACCTGCAGCTTGCGCACCTAAAGTGACTTCAAAAATACCACCTACGATGGACTCTGTTAATGCAGGAGGAAGACCACAGGCAGACAATAGGCTAGCCGTAAGCAGATGTAGTCCGCTCATTAAGCCAGAGTTCGTCAAAGCTTCTAAAATGACGCAGAAGAATACAACCAGCCCTCCTACGACAATAATAAGGCGTAGGGAGGAAGCAATCGCCTGACGAAGCAACTCACCCAATGGACGTCCGTCTTCCAAACGTGCTGTATGCATAGCATATAACGCTTGGCGCAGTGGTCCAGGCTGCTTATTGCGACCTGTTGTTATTGTGTTAGCAGACTTCGACCAGGTTTTTTGAGGAAGCTGAGAACGGTCGCTGCGAATATCGTTTTTTTCTGAACGGGAACCATGAAAACGCATGAGTAGTCCGATGATGAGAACACCACCGTAATGGGCCGCTCCCAGTACGAGTGCAATTTCGGGTTGATGGAAGAAGCCAACCGAAACTGCACCGATCAGAAATATCGGATCAGAGGAAGTCGTAAACGCGACCAAACGTTCACCTTCAATGCGTGTGATCCATTTTTGCTCCCACAGCTTTGCGGTTAATTTGGCCCCTATAGGGTAGCCGGATGCACAGCTGACCGCAGCGACAAACCCCCCGCAGCCAGGTACACGGAATAGAGGTTGCATCAGTGGGTCCAGTAGCGCACCTATGAAATGAACAATTCCAAAGCCGAGAAGAAGCTCGGAAATAACGAAAAATGGGAATAAGGACGGGAATAGCACATCCCACCAGATGGCAAGACCGCGAAGCCCGGCATTCAGAGAAGATTGCGGATACGCGGCCATCAGTATGAATAGGAATAACAGCATAAGGATGAGCAAAGGAAGCGAGAAACGGCGATACAGCGACATAGAGGCCCCTCCTTTGGAGTTGTACTATTATACCTATGTCGGGGATGGACAAAGAGTACAAAAAAGTAAAGAAAACGATTACATGGAATGCTGTTTTTTTGTAAAGAGTATGTTAAAATAAAAAAACAACGATTCCATAACCTTAAGGATGGAGTGATCAGGATGAGTATCGTTGCCGGTCTGTTTGTATGTGCTTTTGTGTATGTAATTCGTGCCTCTCTCGTCCATCCCGGTGAAGAGGATTGGCGGAGTTATTAGTGGTATCATGGAATGACGAAGCTATGTGCAGCGAAGCAAACCTCTTCATATGTTAAATTGATAAAATGACGCTTATTTTTAGCGTCATTTTTTGTTTTTTGTTATAATACGAGTGTATATTTATTACCATAGCACAGAAAGTTGGAGGAAAAGTGAATCCTAGCCTGAGCATTTATGACAACCTTGGGGGTGCAGAAGGTATTCGTGCTATTATTGAGGCCTTCTACCCGAGAGTTTATAAAGATCCGTTGTTAAGTCCCCTGTTTCCTAAAGACATGGAGCCGGTAAAGGAAAAGCAGTTTATGTTCCTGAGCCAGTTTTTTGGAGGGCCGTCCCTCTTTTCTGATGCATATGGTCATCCGATGTTACGTGCCAGACATATGAAGTTCCCCGTGACGGAGGAGCGAGCAGAGGCATGGTTGTCTTGTATGGCAGATGCGTTAACGGATACGGGAATTGAGGAGCCGCTTCGTTCCATCATACTTAGTCGTTTGTCCGGTCCTGCGCATCATTTTGTAAATACCCCGTAAGC
The DNA here is from genome assembly GCF_000237325.1 of Paenibacillus polymyxa M1. Taxonomy (NCBI): domain Bacteria; kingdom Bacillati; phylum Bacillota; class Bacilli; order Caryophanales; family Paenibacillaceae; genus Paenibacillus; species Paenibacillus polymyxa. Next base: position 4,767,661 of record NC_017542.1, on the reverse strand, counting down.
TTTCGGGGATTGCCGAATTTTGGAGAGGGTTGTAAAAACATTGGAACTTGAACCGTTATATCAGATCAAAATCGTCTGCCCGCAGTGCGAACAAGAATTTCAGACATCCCGTGTCAGACCAAGCCTAAAGAAGGCTATTCGTACCGATTCAGATTTTTGCGCTTATTATAAGAACGAAAATCCGGATTTTTATGTCGTACGGGTCTGTCCTCATTGTGGATTTACTTCGACAGAGCACTCTACCGTTCAGTTAAGCGATCAGCAAACCAAGCTATTTAAGGATAAAATCGGTAATCGCTGGCAGCCTCGCGAATATGGCGGGCATCGTAGCTGGGAAGAGGCATTAGAAACGTACAAATTGGGTTTACTCTGTGCACAGGTCATCGGAGAAAAGGAACGCGTAGTAGCCAGTCTATTGCAGCATATTGCATGGATGTACAGATACCAGGGGAATGAGGAGCAGGAGCTTCGCTTTCTCAAATTTAGTTTGGATTCCTATGTTCGAGTCTATGAGCTGGAGGGCGTCGGTGCGAATAATGCCAAACTGCTTTATCTGATTGGTGAACTGCATCGACGTACGGGTAACTTTAACGAAGCAGTGCGCTGGTTTTCGCGTGTCATTAATGACAAGAAAATTATGGATGCAGCGATGATTAGAGCTTCTCGTGAACAGTGGTCTGTCCTGCGTGAACAAATGCTGGCAAAAAACTTCCAGCTACCTGAGGAAATGCAGAACGCAAGCTCCTCTTGAAGAAATAAAGGTGTGCACTATGAGCGATCTAGGCTCATGGTTCACACCTTGTTTGTAAAACGAGTTATCTTATCTTGCAACTGCCTCATAAGTTAATGATGGCGCAACGTGGTATCTGACAGCAAATAATCGTCGTCACAATCCACCAAAGTAACCTTGTTATGGCAGCATGGAAACACAAGCAGCTTTTTCATGCCTTCATGAATGAGCTTAAGCTCTTTGGGCTTCAGGGGTAGCAAGACGTTATCATGATTGCAAAACGGACAAGACTGTACATAAACATCTCCCATGACAATGTCATAAGGCCAGGTTTTATCAAAAGGAATCATGATTTGTCCGATTCTCCGCCGTTCGAGCCAGCGGTGTCTTCTTTAGCCAGTTCGGCCAGCTTTTGCATCAAAATGTGCTGGGGTGTATGCATAAGGTGTTCCAGCGGAATGCCGAGTTTTTCGGATAATTTCACAGCCGTTTCCGGCGAAATTTGTAAGGGTCTCATCCTGTTTTCCTCCTAATTGTAGTGATTGTATCATCACGATGTAGCTTTATTGTATATGAAACCACATGAATTCGCCAAAAAAGAAAGGTGGAACTATTATGAAAACACCGTTAAAGCAAACTTGGGATCTGGAATCTATTTTTAGCGGAGGCTCTTCCTCTGCCTCATTTCATGCATTTTTGGAAGAACTGGAGAGCAAGGTCCAACAGCTGCAATCCCAGCTTAAAGTAGCCAAAGTGCCACAAACGGTGTTGGATACTGAGCGTCTGGATAGTGTTCTGAATAGCATACAGGAGCTGTTTAATGGGGCATCGCAGGCAGGTTCTTTTGTATCTTGTTTAACTGCTCAAAATCAGCATGACAAGCTGGCTGTTCAACTGGGGGCGCGTGTCAATTCATTATATGCCCAAGGGAAAAGTGCTTTAGTCGCTTTTCAGAACTTGCTGGCACAAACCAGTGAAGACATTTGGCAGAAGTGGATGGAGCGCGAAGCGATCAAGCCGATTTCTTTTGTCCTGACTGAATACCGGAACGAAGCGCGTGAAAAAATGGCTCCTGAGCTGGAGAGCCTTGCATTGGATTTGGCAGTGGATGGTTACCATGGCTGGGGTGACTTTTATGATACCATTGTCAAAAATATGACGATCCCTGTGCCTGAAAATGGTGAGATTGTAAACTTGTCTGTGGGTCAGGCAGCTAATAAGCTGGATGAAGCAGATCGCAGCGTACGTAAAGACGTATTTGCACGTTGGGAAGAGGCATGGACTCAGGTTGAGGACTATTGCGCCGATACACTGAATCATCTGGCAGGTTTCCGCCTCAAGCTATATGAAAACCGAGGCTGGACAGACGTGCTCAAGGAACCGCTGAAAATCAGCCGTATGTCAGCCCAAACGTTGGACACGATGTGGCAAGTGATTAATGAAACCAAGCCTATTGTAGTTAAATACCTGGAGCGGAAAGCCAAGCTTCTAGGCTTAGAAAAACTGTCCTGGCATGACATTGAAGCTCCGCTGGGAACATCAACCACTAAAATCCCTTACGACGATGCAGCCGCAACGATTGTTGAGCAATTTGGTAAATTTAGTTCGAGAATGGCTGACTTTGCCCAGATGGCTTTTGAGAAAAGCTGGATCGAAGCAGAGGATCGTCCAGGCAAACGTCCAGGCGGGTTTTGTACATCTTTGCGTCTAAGCAAAGAAACCCGTATTTTTATGACCTATGCCGGATCACCATCGAACGTTTCGACACTGGCCCACGAGCTCGGACACGGTTATCATCAGCATGTGATGAATGAATTGCATCCATTGAATCAAAATTATGCTATGAACGTGGCTGAAACGGCATCGACGCTGGCAGAACTGATTGTATCAGATGCTTTGCTGGAAGCTGCTGAGGGTCAGGAGAAGGTAGCTTTGCTGGAGGATAAAATTCAGCGTGGTGTAGCCTTCTTCATGAATATTCATGCCCGTTTCCTATTTGAAACCCGTTTTTACGAACTGCGGAAAAAAGGTGTTGTAGGAGCACAGCAATTAAGTGAGTTGATGGAAGAAGCGCAGCGTGAAGCGTTTTGTGATGTTCTGGATGAGGCTCATCCTCATTTTTGGGCTTCCAAGTTGCACTTCTATATTACGGAAACTCCTTTCTACAACTTCCCATACACATTCGGGTATATGTTCAGTGCAGGGATTTACGCTTTTGCGAAGGAAAATTCGGATGGCTTTGCCGACCAATATGATGCTTTGCTGCGTGATACAGGTCGCATGACAGTAGAAGAACTGGCCTCCAAGCACTTGGGTACCGATTTAACACAGGCTGACTTCTGGCGTAACGCCGCACAAGTTACTGTTCAGGATATTGAGCAATTTTTGCAAATGACAAAATAACCGAGTTATTTTAGAAGGTCTCCCGTAAGGGGGGCCTTTTTTGTGATTTTTGCAGAGGATGATGAATAAAGTCGCAAAATGTCGAAGTGTAATTGACACTACCTGTTAGCGAAATTTAAAATGATGGATATACTTAGAAAATAGTTATAAATACCCAATTATGTTGAATTTGATTGTAAGCTTAAAAACCTTCGCATATAATTGAGTCGTAAGACCTATTAAATATTTTAATACAAGGTATATAGGAGGGTTTTTTTAATGGATGAAGTAGGTCAATTGTCGTTGGCGAGGCAGATGGATATCGTTTTTAAAGAATTGGATAATGAACTGGCGGGTTTATCGTCAGGCATCGTATTTGTACAAATACGGAATAATGTAGTTGGTAAATTTGGGATTCGGCATAATCCAATTGCAGGCAAAGGAGGCACATTTGCAGCAGTAGAACCAGGCTTATCTGTACAGCATCGGGATCATTTTCGGCGTATGGCTCTGGAAACGCTAAATCACAAGCGTAGCTGGACTCATGGTGAGATTGCTTTCGATTTTGCCATCAGACAAGGAACAATCTTGGTAGATGCAACCTTAGAATCCAACTACAACATGGCGAATCTCATGATCCGCTATAACAAGCCTACATATCGCGCGGCTAAATCTGAATAATCATCGACATTAAAAAGAGCAAAGTAAAGAGCGGTCTTCTTATGAAGACCGCCTTTGTTATATACCCGTTATAACGTATTTTGGTAAATTACGATAACGGAATGCTCATGTGGAATAATGACGCTTATTGACCTGAACGACCGGATAATTGCTGTTCGGCCAGCTGTACTAAGCGTTTAGTGATATAGCCTCCCAGAGACCCAGCTTCACGGGACGGCATATCACCATAGTAACCGTCTGCCGGAATGGTGATGCCCAGTTCTTGCGCAGCTTCATATTTCAATTGTTGCAATGCGTTGTTGGCTTGAGGAACGACTAGAGTATTGCTACGACGTCCTCTGCCTTGATTGGCTTCATACATGTGTAGTCACCTCCTTCGGCTGTGATGAGGTTAGTATGCGACAGAGTTATGAAAATATGCGCCGAAGGAAGGAAAGTGACTATAGGGAAATTACGGATATATGATATGAATCTGAGTTTTGAGGTCGATGGATTGTTGAGGCTCCAGACGGATCAACCCACCATCTCCGACTGGGTCTGGGAAATTGGGAGCATCAGATAGCCAGGTATAAGGCTCAATGCAAAGATACTGATCGCATTCCCCTTTGGTATATAGCACCCAATATTTAAAGTATTGCTCATCTGCTGTGTAGCGGATTTGATAGCCATCATCACGAGTCAAAACAGCTTCAGCAGGGCCTTCCGTTGCTCGCAGCACAGTATCCAAATTTGTTCCTTTCAGAGATAGACCTGAGGAGAGCTGTTCCAAATGATCTAAAGAAGTAATGACACCTGTAGGCAGCTGCTCAATATCCTGTTCGTATACTCCATTCACCGGTAGCTTCAGGCGCCAGCGCTCAGGTTCTCCATCCACCATAAACCAAGTGTGGTATCCCAAGCCGAATGGGGCTGTTTTTTCACCTAGATTTGTGACGCGCAGCGTTTGACTTAATACGGTGCCCTGCAAACGATACGTCATTTCCAGCCGCAAAGGAATGGGGTATTGTTCCATCCAGTGCGGATCACTTTCTGTCAGAAGCTCGGTTGTTACGCTGCAACCATCTTCATCCTCTTCAATATCGCTGCAACGCCAGGATTGATTGCGATGCAGACCGTGTATATGATTGTCGTTGGCTGTATTACGGTCAAACTGATATGGGACGCCGTCAAACTCAAATTGTCCTTTGCGAATTCGGCCAGGAGGAATCAAAATAGGTAAGCCAAAATGATATGGCTTTTGTAAATAAAATGCCAATTCTTCCTCGCCAGGTCGACGTACGATATCCCGGTTCAGCTTCAGATCACGCACGGAAATAATATTATTCCCGAGACGAGGGATCATTGTAACTTCCAATTCACCACTATGTAAAACATACGTGTCGTAACCGTTCCAGTGTTCTTTGGTCACTTGTTTCATATTCATGCTCCTTTGTCCACTATAATCGGTTGAAGCTTCGTGTCATTATGATAACAGATTTTTGGTCATATGGCACAATCGTCATTTGACAATAACAGTAAGCGGAATTATCATTAATGTAGCTTAGAAAGAAATGACATGGATAACACGATGATGAGGACAAGTAAGCTTTTGCATAAGCTCTTCAGAAAGCCGGTGGTGGATGAGAACCGGTGAGCCAGCACTGCTGAATGGACCTTGGAGTGCCGCACAGAACAGGATTTTGCTTTCCTCAGTATGACGGCCGATTGCTCCCCGTTAACGGAGCTTTAAGATTGCAGCGGCCACGGGGGATAGCTCCGACAACTAATAGGCTGACGGCAATGAATAAGGGTGGTACCACGGTCTCGCGTCCCTTGAGGATGCGGGGCCTTTTTGCGTTCTAAAATATTGAAATAAACGGAGGAGGAAGAATATGAAAATCGTACTTTCAGGTATTCAGCCTAGTGGACAACTTACTTTGGGTAATTACATCGGCGCAATGAAAAACTTTGTTAAATTGCAAGAGGATCACCAATGTTACTTTATGGTTCCAGATCTTCATGCGATTACCGTACCGCAGGAACCAGCTCAATTACGCGAGCAGTCGGAGGCGGTGGCGGCATTATTTATCGCAGCGGGTATTAACCCAGAGAAATCCAACGTCTTTTTACAATCCCATGTTCCTCAGCACGCTGAGCTGGGATGGTTGATGACGACACTGACGAATATGGGCGAGCTCGAACGTATGACTCAGTTTAAGGACAAGTCTGCTGGCAAGGATTCCGTAGGAGCAGGGCTGTTCGTATATCCGTCGTTAATGGCAGCCGACATTTTGCTCTACAATGCGGATCTTGTCCCAGTAGGTGATGACCAGAAACAGCATCTGGAGCTGACACGGGATTTGGCGGGCCGCTTTAATCACCGTTATGGAGATTATTTTACTGTTCCCGAGCCGTATATTCCTGAAGTAGGGGCGAGAATTATGTCCCTGGATGATGCATCCAAAAAAATGAGCAAGAGTAATCCGAATGCAGGCAGTTTTATTGCGCTGCTGGACGATCCGAAAGTTATACGCAAAAAAATCAGCCGCGCCACTACCGATTCGGGCAGTGAAGTTAAATATGATCCGGCCAATAAACCGGAAATTAGTAATCTAATGAGCATTTACAGCCAGTGTTCCGGTTTGTCGCTCCAAGAAGTGCAGGATCGTTATGAAGGCCAAATGTACGGGACATTTAAAAAAGAACTGGCAGAGACGGTTGTAGCTATGCTTGAACCGATTCAGCAGCGCTATCGCGATATCCGGGAATCCGGTGAAATTGGACATATTTTGGCCCAATCCGCAGAGCGTGCTCAAGAAGCTGCTGAAGTCACGCTGTCTGCGGTTAAAGAGCGTATGGGCTTTTTGCCACGTGTACGCTAGAGCCCATTGAAGACAAGGCAGTTGGGGTTTTCTACAAATTGACTTAAGAGCGACGTTGTCGGGCCTTGATTACGAAGCCCCAGCCGATATTGCCGACAGATAAAAGCCCCAGTAATATAGCAAGCCATGCAGAATAGCTGATGGATATAGCGGCTGCTGTCAGCAGGACAATGGATGAAACGGCGAACCATAGGGATAGACCTTTGCTCATGGTAAAAACCTCCAGCCTTCGAATGTTGAATTTCAGGAATAAGTAGATGTAAGTGAGCCATAATAATCTTGCAAGCTTGCAATGAACCTCACTCACAAAGAACTGAAAGGAGATTCAAATATGAGCAGACGTCGTTCAAACAACCTGCAAGTACCGCAGGCCAACGCCGCTTTACAACAATTAAAATATGAGGCAGCTCAAGAACTGGGCATCACTATCCCTCAGGACGGTTACTTCGGTAATGTCGTTTCCCGCGAAACAGGTTCTCTTGGGGGATACATCACGAAAAAGCTGGTCCAACAAGCAGAACAATCCTTGTCGGGCAGCAGCCGCTTGCAGTAATACACATAAACACTCCCATCTTGGAAGCTGTATTATGAGCAGCTGTGATGAAGGAAATCCGGAGCGATCATGCTCCGGATTTTTTTGCGCATGCTTATGACCATTGTGAATCACGTCAGTCTGCTTCGTCAAGAGGGCGCTTACATGAGATGCTTTTTTACGGGAATGGTCAAAAAAACAGCAAGCTCCCGTTTAAGGGAGACTTGCTGTCTGTAATTCACTGCGGCTTATTGTTAGCTTGTAAATATTTTTAATTCGTATGCAGGGAAAGACGTTTTTGCATTTTTTCGTCACTGAGCCATCCGATATAACTGCTGATCAGTCCGAATTGCTTATCCATCGCGACCACCGCCACGAATGGATACTGCCTCCGGTGTCGATACCTGACGTCCCCCCATCGCACAATATAACCCCACTCCAGTTCTTCCACCTCGGCGACGGCAAAGGAGGAAAAATAGCGAAATGCTTGCACATCGCGATAGGATGTGGAGGCTTCTACGGCTGGGTGTGTGGATGGAGTTGCGTGTTTCGTCCAAAATAAATGCTTACCATTTAATCCACCAATGTCATAGCTTCCATTCTGATGAGCTTTTACCACATGCCACCGGTTCCATGATACTGTGGGAATGATATAATAGGTGTCGCCTTCCTGACGCTTGTTGTCCATATCACGTACCGCTTTTCTGGTAATAAAATGACTCCAGGTTCGCCAAATGTAATAGAGGCCAATAATGACGTACAGCGTAATAAATAAGGGAGCGGGCGGAACCAATCCGGTGACCCATAGCATTATCGCAGCAACATGAGTGCCGAAAATAAAGGGGTCAAAAATATGGATGATATTCCAAGATATCCACTTATTCGTGAACGGCCGAAATGCCTGGGTTCCGTACGTATTGAATAAATCTGTGAATACATGCAGGCAGACGGCAATCGTTACCCATAATGCTACATGACCCGGGGGCACATCCCTGAAGATCAGGCAAATCAGTCCCGTTATGGACAAGATCCATATCAACCAGAAGGGGATAGAATGCGACAGTCCACGGTGATTGCGAATATAGGCTGCATTATTTTTCAATCGAAGCAAGGTATCGAAATCCGGAGCTTGTGACCCTACGACTGTAGCGAGCAGTATGACTGCTGCTAGCTTGGGATCTCCGGCGACGACAGGATCAGTATAGGCCAGCCCGGCCAACCCGACTCCCATGACAAAGTGTGTGGCTGTATCCATATCTGTCGCTCCTTTTGTATTGTTTCCTGTACTTATTACTACCCAAATTTACTGTAAACGATCAACAGGGGTGATTTGCCATCTGAATTGTGAACGTTTTGTGCGTTTTCTGTCAAACTTTTTGGGGTAGGTATATGATAAAATTTATATCGGAGTTCAACTTACTCCCGAATTCATACATCTCTAAGGGGGAGTTACTCACAATGGATAATATTAGTTATAAGACTTCTTCGGATGCGGCTACCTATTCTGTAAAATCTAAACCACCCGGCAAGGCGGGCACTTGGAAAGATTTTATTACAGTTACCAAGCCAGGCATCCTTCGTACTAATCTGGTTGCAGCCTTCGGTGGTTTTTGGTTAGCATCGCAATGGGACGTTGACTATATAAAGTTAATTCTTACACTTCTAGGTACAATGTTGGTTATGGCATCTTCTTGTGTTTTTAACAACTACTTTGACCGTGAGTTGGATTTGAAGATGGAGCGGACACGTAATCGCTCACTGCCGACTGGGCGTCTGACCCCCACAACGGTGCTGTCATACGCTATTATTTTGGGCATCGTCGGATTGGCTGTTTTATTCTCCTTCTCTGGTGTGAAGGCAGGGCTACTGGGCATATTAGGTATGATTGTCTACGTTGGCATCTATACGCTCTGGTTGAAACGTTCGTCTACATGGAGTACATCCATCGGCGGTATTTCTGGGGCTATGCCTCCGGTAATTGGTTATGTGGCCGCATCGGGCCGTATTGATATGGGCGCTTGGCTCTTATTCGCACTACTGTTCTTATGGCAACCGCCTCACTTCTGGGCACTTGCCATTCGCAGAGTCGAGGAATATCGCGCAGCAGGATTTCCATTGTTGCCAGTCGTGAAAGGTATCCATCGGACTAAGATTCAGATGATTCCTTATATTGTGCTGCTGATTCCGGTACCCATCCTTATGTATGCTTATGGATATGCCGGTATGATTTTTATGATCGTGTCCGTGTTATTGTCCGTGCTTTGGGCGTTTTATGCCTTCAAAGGCTTTACGATTAAGGAAGAAGAAACGGATTCCTGGGCAAAAAAAGTATTTTTCTTTTCCATTAACCATTTGACACTCAGCTTCTTGCTGATGATTGTTGATACGGTTCATAAGTTCTAATACCAATCTTAGAGGGATTGGTGATGGTGCACTATATAGCTGTCCAACAGGCATGAAATTGACCTGAGGACAGCTTTTTTATTTACAGGACTAAAGAACAGAAGGGTATATAATGTATTCCTCAAGCCCTGCTTTTTCCAACTGGGCAATCACATATTCATCCGGAGTACCTTCTACACCAGCATAGCCTTTGCGTGTATACATATGAAGTGCATCTGGAAAAGCGTCTGCAAGCACCCCTCTTATTTTTTTTCCTGAGCTGTCGTTGTCCATAAATAAATATATTTCGTCATGCTTAGTCCGCTGGCGGAGGGATTCCAATTTTATAGAGTTTAGTGTACCGAAGGTGCATAAAATGTTGACCTCCGGATCGAGTAATCGGCGGAGTTTACTGCGGTCATTTTTTCCTTCGACGATCACGGTTATCGCCATTTTGCTCACCCCTTGCTTGATGCCTGTGCTCGAAATTCCCCGGGAAATGAAAGAATATGTGTATAGTTTAGCTCTAAAAGGGGTTCTCATGCAAAAAACAACAAAACAGCCTGCCAGAAGTGGCAGGCATAGGTACATAGTCAGCATATTAGGGCATATCAGACATCAGATCCAGCAAGTACGAAGAATGATGACGAGCAGAACATAAAGAACAAGAATGGTACCAGTTGAAGTGCCGAAAACAGGGCAAGGGCTTACAGGATGACAGTGGCTCACGGGCTGCACCTCCCTTTGTAAATGAATTGTTCAGTCAAATTAGTCTATGTTAAGTAGGGTATTAGGTACTGTGCGTATGCCCTCTAGAACGTATTTTGGGCTTTAAAGGTAGTATCTCAGCATGCCCCCTTAGTTGTAATTAGGAATGGTAAGGACCCGAGGCAGATAGTGGTGGTGTAGGAGATAATCGCTGAATGGGAACGAATAGTAGGCCAGTCATCAGAATCAGAAATGCGATAAAAAAAGGAGATATGTGATCCGGAAGCTGACCCGCCAGTACAGGCCCGGCAAAGGAGCCGATAGACGTTGCAATGGATTGCAGGGCAAAGGTTTTGCCCAATCGAGCACCTCCAATCCGTATGAAGAGAGAGGCCAGCGCTGGAAAAATGATGCCTTTGGCTGTTCCCAAAATAAACAGGATAATGCCTATTATCGCTTCGGGCGTAGTGGCGAGTGCGTAGAAGCTTAAAGACATCAGAATAATGCCGCAAAGTAGCCTTACCATCGGTGAATATTTGTTCAGAAAAAGCAAACTGAGCGTACAGAGTGCTCCCAAACTGATGATGGAAAAGAGCAATCCGGTGGACATCATGGACGCAGAACCGTTATTTCGTAATGGGATCTCGTAAAATAAAATGCCTTGTGCGCACGCCAAAACAAAAGGTAGAAGCAGGTAACGCCAATTGAATGGTAACCGCGTCTGTGCTGCCGAGAGTGGAGCAGGTGTCGTATGACCATCAGATAATTGGGCCTGCGGAGCGGGTGCCTTTTTGGGTAAGGTGAAATAAGCCATAAGCCCCGTGATTACGAGAATGATACCAAGGGAACTAAATGTCTCGCTAAAGCCAAAGCTGGCAACGATAAATGCGCCTGCGGCAGGAGATAGAACAGAGGCCAACGTGTGGACGACACCATGTCCCGACATATATTTGCCCTGGGTAACCGGATGATCAGACAGTTGCGCCAGCATGGCCAGACAGGCTGGAGATAAAAAGGCCAACACATAGCCACTAATCGCACGCAGAAAAAGTAATTCCCACGGTGTATGGATGTACGATTGAATGATCAGGATCAGGCCTGCGGCTGTCAGGCTGAACATAATATATCGGCGACTGCCATGTTTGTCGACTTTGGGACCTGCCATCAAATTGCCAGGCAGGTGAGTCAGAGAGTAAATTCCCATCATCCAACCGATAAAGGTAGGAGCTGCCCCCAAAGAGATGGCGAATGGTGTCAAAATAGGATATTGTGCATGCAGATCAAAAAAGGCAATGAACAAGAAGAGATACAGCCAGAGGGCTGTTTTCATGTGAATGACCCCCTTTCCTTAATGTAAACTTTCATGTTACTTCGTATTGGCCCTTCCTAAGTTGTACGCCAGATTGGACGAACATAGACCACTTTGTATGGACAAGAATTCAATAACAAGGTATGTAAAATACCTAAGCTGACAGGACATTGCGTAATCATGTATAATTACAGAGACAATTTTGCAATTTGAATCATGTAGTTGGAAACGGGAGTGTAGCGAATGGATAAGAACGTCTGGTCAGAGTTTTTGGAACATAATTGGCAGATCGTTCAGGATAACTGGCTGTATATAGTGATTGGGCTTGTCCTATTGTTAGTCATATTGAAGATTGTAAGAACTCTCGTAAAATGGCTGATCGTCATTGTTGTGATTGCAGGCTTGCTAGTCTACAGTGGTATTTCCTTTGAACAGGTCGGCAAGGTCGTGACTCAGGCAAAGGATGATGCAATTAACAAGGTTCAGAGCGAGGCTTTGAACATGATGATAAAAGAGGGGCAAAATGCCAAATACACCTCCAACGGAGATGGTACATTTACAGTGACCAGTTCCAACCTGGAAGTAAAAGGCCCGTTTGAGGGTGACAAGGTCAAGGTATGGTTTCAGGGAATGTCGCTGGGCGAATGGAGTATGAGCGACACAGTCAAGAAATATATCGAAAGTGCGAAAGACTTGGCTGCTGTACAGCAGCCACAGTCGCCGTAGAGACAGGAGGAACACAATGAACCCATCCTGGCTGGAGTCTATTCTTCATTGGAATGGCGTGACGGTGTTTCTGATCGCCATCGTAGTATTGTCGTTGATACAGGGGTGGAGGCGAGGGGCCTCCAGATCTGTAGGTGCGCTGTTTAGTCTCATTGTGGATGGCATACTCACTGTGGCGGGCATTTTGTGCTCGCTCGGGTTAGCCATGTGGCTTTCACCGAAGGTGCAACAATGGCTGGCAGCTTATATGGGGCATTTGCCACAGCGAAAACTAAGTGGGATTGAGCAATTCTATTATACGCTTGTGGCGGGGATAGAGGGTTTTCCGCTGCTGCGGTTCGCCGTATTGTTCATGCTCAGTTATGCTATTGCCCAGTTTATACTGCGTGCCATTTATGTGTTGATGGTAGGTGGCAAATCAGATTCCTCCCTCCATGAGCATCCAAAAAAATCGGGCTTTTTCAGCAGGGTGGCAGGGGCCGGCATAGGTACTCTTATTGGTGGAGCTCGCGCCATGATGATCATAGCCCTGCTGTTCATAGGCGTAAGTCTGTATCCAGACAGCGGGTTTAGCAGCTACGTACAAGCTTCGCCGGTTTATAAGCAAGGTGCGCAATCGGTCATTGAGCCGCTGTCCGGGACTCTGATTAAGGATAAGCTGCCCGTATTTACGCAGGCTGTTACCAAGGAATTGAATGGTATCATGCAGCGCAAATATGAAATAATCGACCGGGACATTCCAAGCGATATCGTCCAGGCAGCGGCCAAGATTACAGAAGGGGCTAGCGGTGACGAGCAAAAAGCCAGAGCGTTGTATGAATGGGTAGGCACCCGTATTAGCTATGATTACAGTAAGGTGGAAGCCTATGAGCAACGTGGTGACTGGCATGAACAGACTCCCAGAGATACGTTTGATACACGTAAAGGAGTGTGCATTGATTATGCCCGCCTTTACTCAATGATGGCTCGTTCGCAGGGACTACAGGTCAAGGTTGTAACAGGCCTTGGATACAACGGACAGGGAGGATACGGGTCCCATGCCTGGAATGAGGTATATTTGAGCGGACAGGATCAGTGGGTACCGCTGGACCCGACCTGGGCACAAAGTGGAGACTGGTTTAACCCGCCAGGTTTTGCCCAAACACATATCAAGGATAAAGTGATTTAAGAAGGAGTGGAAAAGGGCACATGAGAAAGATGGACAACGAGCAAGGAAAAGACAATGAGACATCCGACCGAAAAAGATTTAGCTTCCGGATCAATCTGTTCTTTTTCAGCTCGTTCATTATATTTACAGTCATTATTGTAAGATTGGCGATACTTCAATTTGTAGATGGACCTCAGCTCAAACAGCAGGAGGCCAGTAATGTTACCAAAAATGTACCACTTACGCCGATTCGCGGGACGATCTATGATTCCACCGGACAGAACAGACTGGCGTATTCGACACCTGTACAATCGCTGTATATCACGCTCTCCAAGAACTACAGTGATGGTATGGAAGAAAAGCGTGATAATGACAAAAAGCTATTGCCTGAGCTGGAGAAAATGACACAGAAGCTGGCGAATCGATTTGCTGAATATGGCAATAAAGATGAGCCTAAAATGACGCCAGAACAAATTATGGACGCCATGGACCGGAACTATCAACGATTTAGCGGTTTTACGCCTCGTCTGATTAAAACCAATCTTACTCCAGAAGAAGTCGCTTATTTTATGGAGCATAAAAGTGAGTTTCCAGGCGTAGATGTCGTTGAAGAAACGGTACGCCATTACGATCCTGACACGGTAGCTGTTCAAACGGTTGGTTATATTAAAAGTTATAAAAGTGCACGTGAAACGTTGGATAAATATAAGAATATTCAAAAATCCATGTCAGCTGAAAATGATCCGGGCCTCATTTATATGGATAACGAATCTGTGGGCTTTGACGGGCTGGAATATCAATATCAGGAACAATTACGGGGGAAAAATGGCTATAAAACAGTACCCATTGATCCACGCAATATGCCGGAAGGTGTAGATTCTGTTACTCCTCCGCAAAAAGGGGATAATGTCTATTCCACTATTAACAAAGAAATTCAGGTGAAGACTGAAAATGCCATTATGGATCAATTGAGATGGCTCCATACACACGCTGTATCTGGCAGGACTCATCCTTATGCGAAAACAGGCTTTGCTGTAGCCATGGAAGTGGATACAGGGAATGTAGTCGCGATGGCTAGTATGCCGGATTATGATGCGAATTATTGGCAAACGGGTACGATTTCAAAAGACAAATATGAAGAGATAAAACATGTGTATCAAAACGCTACAATTAAGAACGTTGGCTCAGGCCAATCTGGACAGCACCCAGATTCTACCGTGCTTCTCGGATCAACTATTAAACCGCTGTCTGTTCTTATTGGATTGGAAGAAGGACTATTTACGACAAATACGTACTATCAAGACACAGGGGCTGCTTATTTCGGACGTAATAATTCCGCACGGGTGCGGAACTCGTCTGGTCATGTGTACGGTTCAATGGACCCGGCTACCGCTATACGTCATTCCTCTAATGCTTTCATGGTCGATATGGTTGGCAAGCGCCTATATAACAAATACAGAAATAATGCTACAGAAGACCAGGGGATAAATGTATGGGACCGTTATATGAAGGAGTTTGGATTAGGCGTTTCCACTGGAGTAGACTTGCCTGGTGAGTTCCGGGGTTGGCGAGAGTATACGAATAAATCCGAGTCGGTACTTTCTAGACTAGCGTATGCTTCCTTTGGTCAACAAGGTAAATATACACCTATGCAACTTGCCCAGTATACAACGATGATTGCAACAAAGGGCAAACGGATGGAGCCGCATTTGGTCAGTCAAATTAAAGATACCAACGGTAATGTGGTTCAAACGTTTAAGCCGAAGGTGCTGAATGAAGTGAAATTTCCGGATGCTTACTGGAATGAAGTCATACGCGGGATGGCAACAGATGTCAGCGCATTTAAAGGTTTCCCTTATGACTTTGCTCGCAAAACGGGGACATCACAGCAGAGTGTAGGCAGAGAACTAAAAGATAACGGGGTATTTATCGCCTTTGCACCACGCCAGAATCCTAAACTTGCAGTAGCAGTTGTCATTCCTGAAGGAGGCTTCGGAGCTTGGAGCGCCGGACCTGTGGCACGTAAAATATTTGATGCTTACGACGAAGTGTACGGTCTGGACGGGGTGCCTAAGAAAAAGGAGGCCACAGCAACCGATCCTAACACTACTAAACAGCCATAATCATTTTATATAATATCAATTCACGAAAGCTTCTCTTAGCCTTTGGGCTGCGGGAAGCTTTTTATGCTTTTTCTACGTTTTCTTACAAAATTGTCATCTGGGAATTCATCGTTTATTGCTTTGGATATGGTAGGATCAGGAATATAAAAACCTAACTGAAAGGAGTAATGACCAGCTAATATGGACAGAGGAAGTTTGGATAAAAAGTTTTCATTTAAAAAGAAAAATGTTGAAGAGAATGAAGAGTCGCGAAAAAAACGGACGGTTTTACGAACCAACCTACTGTTTTTTAGTACTTTTGTGCTGTTTGCCCTGATCATTACCAGACTAGCTGTATTGCAGTTTATACAATCAGAGGAGCTAAAGGGCCAGCAGCAATCGATAAATACCAAAAATGTCCCGCTAACCCCGAGTCGCGGTACGATTTATGACTCCACAGGTAAGGTTAGACTGGCATATTCCACCTCGGTGCAGTCCCTGTACGTAACTTTGCCTAAGGATTATAGCAAACGTACGGAGAAAGATCGCAAGCCGGGGGAAAAGCTGCTCCCTGAGCTCAATGCTTTTGCTGCCAAGCTTGCTGCCAAATTAAACGAACTGGGTCGTCCCGAAGGAGAGCAGCTTAATGCAGAGGAAATAAAAAAGAGACTGGACCCGGACTATAATCAATATAGGGGATTTACCCCACGTTTGGTCAAATCCGACCTGAGTCGGGAGGAAATCGCTTATTTTCTGGAACATCGGACAGAGTTCCCTGGTGTAGAGGTTGTAGAAGAAAGTGTACGCCATTATGACCCGGATCGGGTGGCAGTGCAAACGATTGGATATATGTACAAGTTCAAAGGAGCTCGAACGAACCGGCCCAAATATAAAGAGCTCTATGAAGCTAATTCGGAGGTTTTAAAACCGGCACAAGTTTATTCGGAAAGTGAAACGGTCGGATATGATGGCTTGGAGCTTCAGTACCAGGACGAGCTGAGAGGAAAAAACGGATATAAAACGGTAGAGGTCAATCCTCGCAGCATGCCGGAGGGTATTGAATCCATTACTCCTCCGGAAAAAGGACATCATCTATACTCCACCATCAACAAGGAAATTCAGCAGAAAACCGAACAGGCCATTATGGATCAGCTTCGCTGGCTTCATACTCATGCCGTATCGGGGAAGCTTCATCAAGACGCAACCACTGGCTTCGCTGTAGCGATGGAGGTAGAGACCGGAAATATCGTGGCAATGGCCAGTATGCCGGATTATGACTCTAATGTATGGAAAAGTGGAAGTACCTCACCTTCGGTATATGACGAAATTCAGCATAAAATGGGAAATGGAACAATTAAATCCGTACCTAGTGGAAAAGTGGGCCCGCACCCGGAATCCTCGGTTCTGCTGGGTTCAACCATTAAGCCGCTAACCGTGCTGATCGGGTTGAAGGAAAACCTGTTTTCTCCCGGACAGACTTATCAGGATACGGGAAGTGCGTATTACGGCAAAAATCGCTCCAGCCGGGTTGGGAACTCTAGCGGACATGTGTATGGTTCTTTGACACCTAGCAGGGCAATTGAGGTCTCGTCGAATACGTTTATGGTGGATATGATCGGCAAGCCACTGTATGCCAAATACGGAAGTAATGCAGGGATGCATCAGGGAATTGATGTATGGGACAAGTATATGAAGGAATTTGGATTAGGCGTTCCGACTGAAGTCGATCTGCCAGGCGAGTGGGCAGGCAGACTTGAGTATACGAGCAAGCATGAAAGTGCGCTGACACGTTTGGTACAGGCATCCTTTGGTCAGCAAGGGAAATATACAGCGATGCAGCTGGCCCAGTATACGACTGTGCTGGCAACCAAGGGCAAGCGAATGCAGCCTCATCTAGTCAGTAAAATTGTGGATGACCAGGGGAATCTCGTACGTGAGTTTAAGCCGAAGGTGCTGAATGAGGTCGCTTTTTCAGATACGTACTGGAATACTGTGATTCGCGGCATGGCTACCGATGTTAAAGCCTTTAACGGATTTCCCTATGATTATGCCCGCAAAACGGGGACTTCTCAGCAGGTGGTGGGACGTACGGTTAAAGATAACGGGGTGTTCATCGCTTTTGCTCCACGCCAAAATCCGAAGCTGGCTGTAGCGGTTATCATTCCTGAAGGGGGCTTTGGTGCGACGAGTGCGGGACCGGTTGCGCGTAAAATATTTGATGCGTATGACGAAGTATACGGGCTTGATGGTAATCCTAAAAAGCCTCTGGTAGCGAAATAAGGACTTGAATACTTTTGTGGGCTTCTCTTTTTCATGGTAAAATGTCGTTGGACATAAGGGACAACAGGAGGAAGAGAGACCATGGGAGAAAACCAATATAAATACAAACTGCTTGCGCTCGACATGGATGGAACTTTACTGAATGATAATCATGAAATAAGCTTGGAAACGATTAACTGGATTAATAAGGCGATTCAGGAAGGGATTCATGTATGCTTGTCCACCGGACGTGCAGCGATGCATGCTTTACCTTACGGTCAGCAACTCGGCCTGGAGACGCCAATGGTAACTGTAAACGGCAGTGAAGTATGGAAATCACCTCACGAATTGTGGCGCCGCTATTTACTTGATAAGGAGCTTATTCGCAAGATGCACCAGATTGCCGTAGAAACAGGCTCTTGGTTCTGGGCTTACTCAACCGAGGAGTTATACAACAGAGATCGTTGGCCGGACACATTGGACACACAGGAATGGCTCAAATTCGGTTTTAATACGGAAAATGACGAAATTCGCCATCAAATTTTGCTCAAGCTTCAGGAGATGGGAGGACTTGAAATTTCCAATTCTTCGATGACGAATCTGGAAATTAATCCGGCCGGTATATCCAAAGCCAGTGGCATCGCTGAAGTGTGCGACCTGCTCGGCATTACCATGGAGCAGGTGGTTGCCGTTGGCGACAGTTTGAATGACCTGGCTGTGATTCAAGCGGCTGGACTGGGCGTAGCGATGGGGAATGCTCAGGATACGGTAAAAGAAGCCGCTAATGTGGTTGTGGCTTCGAATAATGAGGACGGCATTGTAGAAGTGATTCGAGATTATGTGCTTGTGTAATAAAATGAATAGTGCACAAGCAAGATGAATAGACGAGAAGGAGGAGGCCCATGGACGTTGTAGGTTGGATTGTTGTCATTGTACTGTTCATTGTGGGCATGGCGGGAGCGGTGTATCCCGTATTGCCGGGGGCGCTCGCCATTTATTTTGCATTTTTTGTATACGGCTGGTTTTTCTCGTTTGCTCCATACAATGCTTTGTTTTGGATTATACAAACACTAATCGTCGTTGCCCTTTTTATTGCGGATTATGCTGTGAATGCGTGGGGAGTCAAGCGATTTGGCGGCTCGCGTTTGTCAGCGATCCTTAGTACTGTGGGAATCATAATTGGCCCCTTTGTTATTCCAGCATTCGGTTTGATTTTGGGACCATTTATCGGTGCTGTGCTGGGTGAGCTGATTGGCAAAGCCCCGCTGGATCGAGCTATAAAAGTGGGCTTTGGCTCCGTCTTGGGCCTATTTACTAGCACCGTGATGAAAGTAATTTTGCAGCTTGCCATGATTATTGTATTCTTGATTTGGGTGTTTTAACCAGAGATTCGTTTATTATGATTTGCAGAGACAGAATCGACATGCGGCTCCGCACCGGTGATGGCTCAGGCCATGACTGTTTGTTGCGGGGCTTTTGCATGCATGTGAACAGCAAGAAAGAAGGGAACGCATTTTGTCCAATAAAGAAACATTCCTTAAAGGTACGCTTATTTTAGCCGCTGCCGCTTTGGTGGCCAGAGTGCTTGGTCTGGTACAGCGCGTTCCATTGGAGCATTTGCTCGGCTCCGTCGGGAACGCCTCGTTTACCATTGCGAACAACGCTTATTTGATGCTGCTCACGGTCGCTACGGCCGGTATTCCCAGCACACTGAGCAAAATGGTTTCGGAACGCTACGCACTGGATCGGCCTGCGGAAGCGCGACGTGTGTATCGTGCGGCTTTGATATTCGCGGCCGTGGCCGGTGTTATCATTACGGCGCTGCTGTATTTTGGAGCGCCTTATTTTGCCGAGCATGTAGCAGGGGTTCCGCAGTCTGCTTTGGCTATTCAGGCTTTGGCACCCGCTTTGCTGTTGTTTCCTGCCATTGCGATGATGCGCGGATACTTCCAGGGACGCGGTAATATGACCGCAGGCGGTATTTCACAGATTGTGGAGCAGGTCGCACGGGTAGCCACCGCAATTCTGCTCGCTTTTATTATTTTGAAGCTTGGCTATGGAGATCGTGAGGTAGCGGCGGGGGCCTCCTTTGGGGGTGTCATGGGAAGTCTTGGCGCTCTGGGGGTGATGCTGTACTACACGGTGAAATTGCGTCGTCAGGATCGCCAAGATCGTCAAGAGCAATTCCAAGAGGAAAGCTCCGCGCTACCAATGATGCGCATTTACAAAGATATTTTCAAGCTCTCTATTCCTATCGTATTGTCGTCTCTGACGGTTCCGGCGGTTAATTTTATTGATACGTCGATTGTAGTTAGACTGCTGTCTGGACAAGTGGGATTGGATCAGGCGACTACTCAGTTGGGTTATCTAGGCTCTAGGGCACAGAGTGTGGCAGGTATCCCTCCGATTTTGGCCATTGCACTCAGTCAATCGCTCATTCCGATCATTTCAGCGGCTTTTGCCCGTAAGGATGAACAGCATTTACAAAATCAGATGACGCTGGCCTTGCGCATCTCTATTCTGACTGGAATGCCGATTGTGCTGGCTTTATGTGTAACTGCCTATTCTATTAATGGTCTGCTGTTCAGCTCGCTTGGAGGCAGCGGGATTATCGCTGTTCTGACACTCGGAACGATCTTTCAGATTACGATGATGACCTCTAATTCGATATTGATTGGTATGGGCAAGCCGCGTATTTCAATGGTCAATGTGATGGTTGGGATCGTCGTGAAGTTGGCAGCGAGCTGGCTGCTGGCTGGTTGGCTAGGGATTTACGGAATTATTGCCGCAACCGGATTATGTTTTCTCGTCATTACGTTGCTGAATTTACGTGTACTGAAAGGGATTGTTTCCTTCTCAATCATGGGTCGTCGCTGGGCAGGCTTCCTAACCGCAGTCGTTGTCTCGGGAGCTATCGGGTACGGAGTAAATGAAGCCTGCATTTTGCTGGTACATCTGATGCCTGCGCGTGTAGCCTTCTTGATTGCGTGCTGCATTGCCGGAGCGGTTGTACTGGTATGCTACTTGGTATTGCTGGTTGTACTGCGCGTATTGCGCAGGGACGAGCTGGGTAACTATCCGCGCGTGTTGCAGAAGGTATTGCGTCCGTTAATGCGCCTACAGCGTGAGTCCACTGGACAACGAGGCTAAAAAAGCCCTCTCATCTGTTCAGTGAAAGGACCTTAAGCTGTTATGAGCATCATGGGCCATTGCTGTTTTTTGAATGCCATGGCGATGCTCATGGCGCATGGCAAATAACAGAGGCCGTCTTGGTTCACTGATATGCCCAAGTGTAGAACCGTCCTGAAACCAGTCATAACGGGGAATCGGATCATAGGCTGTATCTGACCAGACGGCGTTCAGCTCCGGGCTGTACAGACGTTGACTTGGCGGGAGCCATTCATGTGCTAAAAGCGTTGCACTCTCTTCTGGAGAGCGCAGCGCTTTTTGTACATTTGGTGTGAATAGTCCGGGCCAATAGTCGCTGCGAGACCCGGTATGCGGCACGCTGGCAGCAAATGCGGATACCTGATCCAGTACCTGCTGATGGCCAAATAACATAGCGTAAAGACTTTTACCAAAACCGATCCGCTCATCCAGATGGCCGAAACGCTCCATGACAAGTCCGGCAAGCCCACCGTTTAGCCCAAGCGGAAATATAACCTGATTGAGCTGAAGCCAGTCATGCAAATAAAAGCCTGGCTTGTGTGTCACAAATTTTTGAAAGTACGGATTTTTCACGACCCGTCCTTCAATATAGTTTTGTTCATTAATAATGAGCGCCACCGTCAAAAGAGAACTATCCCGCCAAGCCCAGAAACGTTCCCAAAAGGGCTTCATGAATGGCGAAACGTGAAAATGAGGCAACAAATGGAAGCAACTCCGTCCCAAATGACGGCTGTGCATGTAAAGCTGCAACTGTGGATAAGCGTCTTGAAAAATAAGAGCGTTACAGCGCTCAAGTAGCCGATACAGCCACTCCTTTTCCTGTTCGCCGAACAGGTTGCCAATGAGCTCCCCCTTCAGGTCAGTCATATTATAGCCGCCATTACGAGAAACCAGATGGGCCAGTAATGCCCAGTGTAATTCCGGGTAGCCACGATAGCATTCAAGATAAGCGGCAGTGCGCGTGATGTTGCTGCGATTCTCCTGTGCTGTATCGTTCTTGATCCGCTCCAGCAGCTCACAGTCTGTTTCGCATAAGGGCATATTTAGAGAAGAGGGACGCGTAGCGGGTCCGTTCACCAGCATTAATGCTTCAGCTTCATTCATGGCGGCTTGTGCCGAATGATAATCCCACGGCAGATCACGCAAGGGATAGCGTAATTTACGGGATTCGGTCCAGGCCGCACGTTTGCCCTCCCATGCCTCCTCCGCAACACGCGGAACGGAACCCAGCAACTTGAGCCCCCCCTGAAGCTGTCGAGATGCGACATGGAGCCATTCGGTGAGAGACATGTTTAAATAACCTCCTTTCAAATGCAGGCATCCCCGTATTCCACCAAGTATGTTGGGTATGCTATTGGGATGTCGTCGCCTATGTGGATTCTTAAGTATACCTATAGTATGTCTCAATGAGAGGGCATCCAATCGGCATGTGAGCATAATAGGGGAGTGTGCAAAAGCTTCACTTGGCGTTACAATAGAAAGTACAGGATCTCCTGCACAAAAGAAGTTTAAGGAGGAATTATGTATGCAAAAAATCGTCTCTCATGAAGACTTTAATAAGGCTATATCCACTCCAGGTGTAACGGTAGCTGTGTTCAAGGCGGACTGGTGCGGGGATTGCCATTTTATTGATCCATTCATGCCTGATGTAGAGCAACAATATGCAGACAAGCTTACATTAATTGAGATTGATGTAGAACAGGCCGAAAGTGTCAGCCAAGAGCAAAATGTTCTAGGGATTCCTAGCTTTATCGCTTACAGTGAAGGGCGAGAACTAGTACGTCTGGTGAACAGATTGCGTAAATCCCGCGAGGAAATCGAGCAGTTTTTGGACCGGGCTGTAGAAGTCCATGCTAACTTGGCAAAATAACGGATAATAGTATGTATGAGGGCTCCGCAGGGAACCTTAATCATCAGGATATTCAGAAAGCCGCTTCCTTCCGAAGGAGGCGGCTTTCTTACGGACACGTTCACATTTTGTCAACAAAGCTCGTATGTCAAGGAACGATATATCAGTTATAATTACTTTAAGTGATCATTTCACAACATATAAAGTGAATAAATATTATATTTGGAAGGATACGGGTGAATTCATTGAATAACAAAATCAGAATATTAAAATGGCTGGCACTCGTAACATGTATTGTCATGTTTTTGGCCACCTTCGGTGGAGGTGTCGTGACGCGAACGGATTCGGGTCTCGGCTGTGGAAGAGAATTCCCACTTTGTAATGGTAAGCTGGTTCCGGCGCATACCATCGCATCCCTTATTGAGTTCTCTCATCGCTCCGTCAGTGCCATGGCCGGAATTCTTTCTATCGCCTCGTTTGTCGGCTTTTTGCTGTTTATGAAGCATCGGAAGGATTTACAGCTATTCTCCTTACTCACGCTATTGTTTGTTATCATACAAGGTGCGATGGGGGCATTGGCTGTCATCTTCTCCC
Source organism: Paenibacillus polymyxa M1 (assembly GCF_000237325.1). Lineage (NCBI taxonomy): Bacteria > Bacillati > Bacillota > Bacilli > Caryophanales > Paenibacillaceae > Paenibacillus > Paenibacillus polymyxa. Next base: position 4,744,231 of record NC_017542.1, on the reverse strand, counting down.
AATCGGCTGCAGTCATGGGGCTGCATTTTGGCTTTGCACTTATTGCTTTTGCCAGTGCGACCATGATGACGCTGGGGGCCTGGCAGGAGCATGCGGATTCACGCTACACTCCGCGTCTGATTCCTGGGCGTGTCAGTCGGGGCTATCGTAACTTTATATGGCTATCAACGATTTATACCTATATTGCTGTCTATTCAGGAGCGTTGCTTAGTCATTCGGTCATCCAGAAGGTTGTAAATATCGGGGGTTTCATATCTCCACTGCTGCTTCATCAGATTTCAGCCGGTCTGCTGTTTGTCATTATTTTGGCTGTGGGTCACTACTCATACCGTTATCACCCGAATCACCGGGATATTCGTACCCTGGGTGTCGTATCGGTCGTATTGATTATTCTTCAAGTGGTGATTGGCATTATCTTGCTGTACGTCAACAGACCTGAAATTTACATGTTTATCGTGCTGGGACATATGCTGGTGATTGCATCGTTGTTCTCCATTTTGGCTTATCTGAGCTATCGTGTATGGCAATTGTCACCGGACCGCAAGCTTGTTCCGACCCAAGCACAGCGTACCTAAGCATTTTGTAGATTATAATGAAGCGTATTTTTGCCCAAGAGGCGTTGGAACACGTATAATAACATCATAAGAAACAAACCAGGCCCACGAGTTTCTCGAGGGCTTGATTTGCTTAGGAGGAATCATCCAGTTGATCTACCAGAATTTGCGCCAATTTATTGAAGCGCTGCGTAAAGAAAATGATCTTAAAATTATAGAAGCACCTGTCGATCCTTATTTGGAGCTGGCCGAGATCCACCGAAGAGTCATTGAGGAAGAAGGCCCGGCGCTGCTGTTCACAAATGTCAAAGGAACCCCGTTTCCTGTAGCCAGTAATTTGTTCGGTACGAATCGCCGTGTGGACATGGCTTTTGGCCCTCGTCCAGAGCAACTGATGGATGCAATTGTAGGTGCGACCAAAACGTTGCTTCCACCTACCCCCAAAGCGTTGTGGAATGAACGTGGGCTGATTAAGGACATGCTAAAAGTAGGACTAAAAACAGTATCTCATAACGAAGCCCCTGTATTGGGCGTTCGCCGTACTGATGCTCCGCTGGCTCCACTGCCTAGAGTGACCAGCTGGCACGAGGATGGAGGACCGTTCATTACGCTTCCGCTCGTGTATACCGAAAAGCCAGGTCAGTCCAAGGATCATAATTTGGGGATGTATCGCATCCAGATTTATGATGATCATACGACTGGGATTCACTGGCAGATCCATAAAGGCGGCGGCTTCCATTATCATGAAGCAGAGCTGCGTAATGAGCCGTTGCCTACGACGATCATCATCGGTGGCCCGCCTGCTCTGATTGCGTCTGCGATTGCTCCTGCCCCGGAAAATTTGCCTGAGTTATTGCTGGCTTCCCTTATTATGGGGGGCAAGCTGCCCATGACAGAAGACCCGCTCGGAGGTCACCGGATTCCGGCAGAAGCCGAATTTGCGATCAGCGGCTATGTGCCGCCTCATGAACGCCGCCCGGAAGGACCGTTTGGCGATCATTTTGGCTATTACTCATTACAACATGATTTCCCTGTGTTTCATGTCAAACATATGCATCACCGTAAAGATGCCATTTATCCGGCAACCATTGTAGGTAAGCCGCGGCAGGAAGACTACTATCTCGGCGAGTTTTTACAACGTCTGTTGTCGCCCGCCTATCCGCTTGTAATGCCTTCCGTCAAGTCGTTATGGGCATATGCGGAAACAGGTGTACATGCGCTGGCAGCGGCAGTCGTACGTGAAAGCTACTCCCGTGAAGCGCTGGTATCCGGCTTTACCATTCTGGGTCAAGGCCAATTGTCGTTGACCAAATTCCTGATGCTGACGGATCGGGTAATCGATTTATCCGACTTTAACCTGCTGCTCGAAACCATTTTGGAACGATTTAATCCAGCCAGAGATTTGTTTATTTTCAACCATACGTCTCACGATACACTCGATTACACGGGCCGTAAGCTGAATCATGGCAGTAAGGCGATTCTGATGGGAGTAGGCGAGCCTGTGCGTGAATTGCCTCGCGTTTATGAAGGGGGCGATCTGCCGGGAATTCGTGACATCGAACCCTATTGCGGAGGATGCCTCGTTGTATCTGGCTCGTCCTTTGAGCAGGAGCCTGAACTCGCTGCGCGTGTATTGGAGCGATTAGCTGCGGGTGAGCAAGAGTGGCCGCTTGTCTTTATCGTGGACGATGCCAAAGAAGTTGTTCGCTCCCAAGCTTCGTTCCTGTGGACGGTATTCACACGCTTTAACCCGGCTACAGATATGTACGCTGTCAGCGAAGTGCGTTTGCATCACCTGAACTATAAGCTGCCGATTGTGGTGGATGCACGTATGAAACCGGGCTACCCTGATGAGGTACTGCCACGTGAAGATATTGTTAGGCTTGTAGATCAACGATGGACGAGTTATTTCGCTTGACGCCTATTAAAGCATCTTAACAGCCGGATTTTACAGATATGAAGGAGGCGTGAAGCATGATACGCAAGCTGTTGGGCGAGCCCTCGCGTGTAAATAATGGTTTCCTGCTGGATGCCATGAATAGCATGTCAGACATGTTACATTTGCTGGAACGACAAATCCAGGCCAGTGGTGATCCGACTCATGACTTTCGGAAGGCGGATATTTTGACACGTGGTCTGATGTCGTCATTGGATGAACTGGAGCAGAGCCATCATGCTGCCGCCTTTTTTCGTATGAAAGTAAAAGCCGGATACGCTGAAGATATGAGCAAGGATGAAAAATCCGATTATGCCTTGTACGTATTCTTTTATAAGGATGGGTTTGTGCGGGTATTCTCTATTTTGGATAAGTTGGGTAACTGGATGAATGACCTGTATGATTTGAAAACAGGGCAGTATAAGGCGCACTATTCTTATTTTACCGTGTTGCGACAGCTGAAGTATCTCAAAATGCATCCTGTATTGACCGATAATCTAATTGATATCAAGGACACATACAACGATGCGATCAATCGCCTGCGTAAGCGGCGAAATACGGAGATACACTATATGAATACGGAAATGCAGGATGATCTCTGGCAACGTCACCGTGCTTTATATGGCAAAATCCAACTGGAGGACCTCGATCACCATCTGGAAGATTTGCAGCAGGGCTTGGAAATGGTATGCCGGTCGCTATCAAACGCATTTTCTTATACTGCGAAACAATGGGAGAACCGGGCAGTGCGCCCATAATTATGACAGAAAATATCCTTTGACAAAGCAATGTAAACTATCTATACTGAAACCTAGTTTCAGAAAAATGCTTGAATTATTTTTTTATATAAACTAAACGGACAGCTAAAGCTGGAGTTTAACATATTTTCTTATCCAGAGAGGTGGAGGGACTGGCCCGATGAAGCCCGGCAACCCGTTCTTTCCCGGTGTAATGCACCGGGAGGGAACATATGGTGCTAATTCCTACAAAACCGCTAGAGTTATAGCGATTTTGGCAGATGAGAAAAGGTTCGCAAGGTGGGGCCCTTTTCATTCTGTGAAAGGGGCTCTTTTTTGTATAAATAAATAGCGATTTTATACAATCCTGAGAGATGACAACTGGTTAAAAGGGTAAGGAAGAAGTGAAGGGGGTCGCAGCACGTTGATAGAGCTTAAGCAATTAACCAAGCATTATGGTAAAGGCAACCGACGCGTTAATGCGTTGTCCGGGTTGAATCTTTCTATAAAGCGTGGAGAAATATTCGGGGTGATTGGTCATTCCGGAGCGGGCAAAAGTACGTTGATCCGCTGTATTAATTTATTGGAGCGCCCTACTTCAGGCGAAGTATGGGTAGATGGGGTTAATCTTGTCACTGTGAGTCAATCCCAGTTACAGAAGCAACGTCGAAAAATCGGAATGATTTTTCAACATTTTAATTTGTTGTCTTCGGCGACAGTGTATGACAACATTGCATTTCCATTGCGCCTGGTAAATACCCCTAAGCAGGAGATGGACAAGAAAGTTCGCGAGCTGCTGGAACTAGTGGGGCTGAAAGAACACAGTGGAAAATATCCGTCACAGCTCTCGGGTGGACAGAAGCAGCGGGTAGGAATTGCACGGGCACTGGCTAGTGATCCGCATGTGTTGCTGTGTGACGAAGCGACGTCTGCGCTTGATCCGCAGACGACAGGGTCTATCCTGAAATTGCTGTTGGATATTAATCAACGTTTTAATTTGACCATCGTATTGATTACTCATGAGATGCATGTCATTCAAAGCATTTGTGATCGTGTTGGCGTCATTCATCAGGGCGATATCGTGGAGCAAGGTCCGGTGGCGGAAGTGTTTTTGAAGCCACAGCATCAGGTAACTAAGGACTTTATCCAGCGGGAGGCAGAACATCCCGAGGAGTTACAAGCAGCGATTGCAGCTGCAGGTAGCGGGGAATCGGCACAGGTGGTACGTATCTCCTTCTTAGGCAGTAAAACTTATGATGCGATTCTGTCGCGTACGGCTCGAAGTACGGGGGTTGATTTTGCAATCTTGCAGGGAACCATCTCTACGATTAAAAATGTACCGTATGGACAGCTGATCGTTCGTTTTGAAGGAAACCATTCAGATATAGAGCATACGCTGCGCGAAGTATCTGGACAAGGACTTGATGTGGAGGTGATTGACAATGAGCGAACTTGATTTTTCGCAAGTGAGTTGGGAAGAGCTAGGGAATTCTACTCTGGAAACCCTTCAGATGCTCGGGGCATCTGCATTGTTCACCCTCGTTATTGGTTTGCCGCTCGGTATATTGTTGTTTCTGGCGAGCCGCTCCTCGTTGACTCTGATGAAAGTGATATACATTGTATTATCCTTCATCGTTAATATTTTGCGTTCCGTACCATTTATCATTTTGATCGTTGCACTTATTCCTTTTACACGATCGTTGGTAGGTACCTCGACCGGAGTGCTGGGAACCATTCCGCCATTGGTTATCGGGGCTGCCCCTTTCTTTGCACGTCTTGTCGAAACGTCTCTGCGTGAAGTGGACAAAGGTGTCATTGAGGCTGCACAAGCGATGGGAGCCTCGACAGGACAAATTATCCGGCGTGTGCTGTTGCGTGAGGCACTTCCGGGCCTGCTTGCCGCATTAACCATTACCGTCGTTACACTCGTATCGTACACGGCAATGTCCGGTATGATCGGGGGCGGTGGGCTGGGTACGCTGGCAATCAACTACGGCTATTATCGTTACGAAACGGCTGTAATGATCGTTGCAGTCGTACTGATGGTCGTATTGGTACAATTGCTGCAAATGGCAGGAGATCGCCTTGTGCGGCATTATACTCGGAAATAGGGAAAACATATAGATATCCTTATTGATCAGGACGTCTGATCCTGAATATTACAAATTATTGGAGGGGTAACAACATGAAGAAATGGGTATTGGCTGTATTGAGCTTGACATTAATTGCGGTACTGGCTGCTTGCGGTACAAAGAGCACTACATCGGATACAAACAATGCGGCCGAAAATACAGGCGGTTCACCACGTGAAGTCGAACTGAAAGTTGGAGCTTCTCCTGTGCCACATGCGGAAATTTTGGAAGCGATCAAGCCTCAGTTGGAAAAAGAAGGAGTTCGCCTTCAAGTCGTTCAGTTTAACGACTATGTACAGCCGAACGTGCAATTGTTCGACAAGCAACTGGATGCTAACTTTTATCAACATGTACCTTACCTGAATGTGATGAATAAAGAGCGTAAAATGGATCTGGTATCTATTGGCGCGGTTCATCTGGAGCCATTCGGTATCTACTCCCAAAAATATAAAAAGCTTGATGAACTTCCAGACGGTGCAACAGTAGCGATTCCGAACGATGCAACCAATGGAGGCCGTGCATTGCTACTGTTGGAGAAACAAGGTCTGATCAAGCTGAAGGATGCAAGCAACATTGAAGCTACCGTAAAAGATATTACTGAAAATAAGAAAAACCTGAAATTCAAAGAGCTGGAAGCAGCTATGCTGCCACGTCAGTTGCCTGAAGTAGATATTGCGTTAATCAATACAAACTACGCTTTGGAAGCCAAGCTGAACCCGACCAAGGATGCATTGGCACTGGAAGACAAAGATTCTCCATATGCTAATGTACTGGTAGCACGTCCTGACAATAAAGATTCCGAAGCGATCCAAAAATTGTTTAAAGCTTTGCAATCTCCAGAAACTAAAAAATTCATTGAAGACAAATATCAAGGCGCAATTATCCCTGCATTTTAAGCAGAAAATAAGAAACCGCTGAACGTAAACCCCAGATTCTCTTGAACAAGAGGACTGGGGTTTCTTCTTGGCTGGAGTTGTAGGGATTGCTTAAATATTTTATACTTGGGGGTGACCGTTCTCTGTGAAGAGGAGGAAAACTGTTGAGAGACAAAGTCGCACTCATAACGGGCAGTGCCAAAGGTTTAGGTAAAATGACCGCTCTGCGTTTGGCTGATGAAGGTTGTGACATTGCACTAAATTATGTCCATAGCCAGGTTGAAGCCGAAGCGCTTAAGCAGGTAATTGAATCTAAGGGAGTACGCTGTCTATCTTTACAAGCAGATATCTCTGTTCAGGAAGATATCACCAGGCTGATCGGTGAAGTGCAGGATCGTCTGGGCGGGGTTGATATTATGGTGAACAATGCCGGACCCTTCATCCGGGAACGCCGTCTTTTTGCGGACTACAGTGTAGCTGAGATTCATGCCATGATACAGGGAAATTTGGTCGGTACCATGTTGCTGGATCATTTGGTATTGCCGCACATGCGTAGCCAGCAATGGGGACGTATTATTCATTTTGGCTTTGGTCATGCTGGAGAAGCAAGGGCTTGGCCGCATCGGGCTGTCTACGCAGCTGCCAAGGTGGGGCTGGTGTCTTTTACGAAGTCACTAGCTGTAGAGGAAGCTCCCTATGGCATCACGGTCAATATGATCTGTCCAGGGGATATCCGAGGAGCGAACAAGGAAAAGTCGATTGCCGATGTCATCGGCATGCAGGATAAAGAGACACCGCGTGGGCGTCCAGGAAGCGGAGAGGACATTGCGCGAGTGATCGCCTATTTGTGTGAGGAGCATTCAGATTTTATAACAGGCAATATTATGGATGTGTCCGGAGGATTGGACCCCATTCGGCCAACCATATAAGCTTGAGAGAGCTTTAGACGCTGTAATACAAAAAAGAGTCTTGAGCTTCGTTACCGAACTCAAGACTCTCTGATCATTATGCATCTAGCATTAGAATACTTGTACCACTTCTTGGACGCCTTCAACTTCTTCGAGAAGAGCGCGTTCAATCCCTGCTTTCAGCGTAATTGTAGAACTTGGGCAACTGCCGCAAGCACCTACCAGCTTCAGCTTAACGATGCCGTCTTCAACGTCAACCAGCTCAACGTCACCGCCATCGCGTTGCAGGAACGGACGGAGCTTATCCAGTACGTCTGCTACTTCATCATACATCTGAACGCTTTGTGCTTCGCTCATTAGAATTCAACTCCTTTCCTATACCTTGTTTATTATATTACAAAGCGGGCCAAATTAAAATGCCCGTCATCCAAAGCAGGTGAAAAAAATGTTAAGACCTATTATTGAATTTTGCACCAGTAACATGCATTTTGGTACCGATGAGATTATGGCTAAACTGGAACAAAATCCAGATTATGATGTGATTGAATACGGCTGCCTAAGCAATTGCGGTCAGTGTAACGCTGAGCCTTATGCGATGGTTAACGGTGAAATTGTATCCGCAGATTCAGCAGAGCTTCTGTACGAAGTGATTCTAAACAAAATTAAAGAAGCCGAAGCATGGGACAACCTGGATTTGGATTGAAAATAGAAGTCATCCGCAGGGCCAGCCTTCTCTTGAAGAAAATATATATTATTCATAGATGCAACAAACAAAGAAGACCAGCTGTGGAAGCAGGTCTTCTTTGTTTGTTGAGTATCCAATTAGCCAAAATGGCGTTTGGACTTCCAGAGCACACCGCTTTTCAGCAGACGTGGCACTCGTCCACGCAATGAGGTACTGCCCATAAAGCCATAACCGAATCCGGCCTTCTTGCCCAGCGCACCTAATGTACCACGTAGCTTTAAAGGATGCGGGTGAGGCGTTTGGCCTTTCCACAGGTCGCGTACAATGTGGGCAATCTGCTCTCCTTGCACCTCTGCCGCCTGAGCGCTTGGAGAGTAAGGAAGGCTCGCACAGTCTCCGACGACGTACACTTCAGGATGATCCGGTATTTGATAATATTCATTTAGCACGATGCGACCCTGAGGGTCTTTAGGAACTGCTAAATCCTGTACAATTTTAACGGGCTGAATCCCAGCTGTCCATACAACCGCATCGGTCATAATTTGCTCGTCACGGTTGTAAATAGCTCCTGGCTCGATACGGGAAACCGCAACATGATTTAGCGCATTCACATGATGCTCCTTGAACCAGGCATGTACATAGGCAGACAAACGTTGCGGAAATGCTGATAGCACCCGCTCGCCCCGATCCATAATCGTAATATTCAAATCCGCGCGGCTTTCACGTAACTCCGCAGCAATCTCGACACCACTTAGGCCGCCACCTACAATATGGACATGTCCATAAGGCTTGATTTCATTCAAGCGCAGATACGTTTGGCGAGTATGATTAAAGGACTGGATTGTACAGCTGTATTCTTCTGCCCCCGGTGTATTATGAAAGCGGTCGGTACAACCTAGTGCAATGACAAGCTGGTCATAGGGCAAAGGCTCACCGTCTTGAAAATGGACCATTTTATTCTCAAGATCCATCGATGTGACTTCTCCATATTTGCGAATAAGGCGTTGTTCATCGGGAAAATGTACCCGCAAATCAAAATCAGATACGGTACCTGCCGCAAGGGCATAGTATTCTGTTTTCAAGCCCTGAAAGGGCATCCGATCCACTAAAATAACTTGAATATTGTCGGGAATGTGTTTATCCAGCAATTCTTTGGCAATGGTAAGGCCGCCATAGCCGCCCCCCAGAATAACGAAATTTTTCATCAAAATCCGCCGTCCTTTCGTTACCGTGTCCCCGGCAATGGTCTGGTGTCTTGTCGATCTAGCCACAAGTTTTTGTTGTTGTAAAACCCGGAAAAGCGGGCCTGCCTTTGGCAGACAGACCAGTGTGTTCCGGGGCAACTTGAGGCTGCATGGTGTGAGTAATGGGGATAAAATGCACGCGGGAAATCTGAATCCGATGTTACACTTATTCGAAAACTTCGATTTCGTTATAGAAGGTGTCACGTTCTACAGGTATGCGTCCAGCACCTTTGACCAGCCAGATTAGCTCTTTACGTGTCAATCCGGAAGGGGTTAACGCACCTGCAGCATGGCTGATCTGCTCGCGCACAATCGTGCCATGGACATCTGATGCGCCAAAGGTAAGAGCGACCTGCGTCAATTGTGGACCAATATTAATGAAGTAAGCTTTAACATGGTCGATATTGTCCAGCATCAAGCGGCTGATCGCAATGGTTTTGAGATCCTCGTAAGCAGAGTTGCGACGCATGATGTTGGCGTTTTTGCTTTTCGGCTGCATGGACAGTGGGATAAATACCATAAATCCGTTTGTTTCGTCCTGCAATTCACGAATTTGCAGCATATGCTCAATACGATCCTGATAAGTTTCGACTGAACCGTACAGCATGGTCGTATGAGTTTTCATACCGAGATTATGGGCCGTACGATGTACTTCAAGATAACGGTCCACATTGGCTTTGGTAACACGCATCTTCTTCCGATATTCATCAGATAAGATTTCCGCGCCCCCACCAGTCAGAGATTGAAGTCCTGCCTTTTGCAGCTCTTGAAGAACTTCTTTAATACTCAAGCCGCTTATGCGTGTGAAAAAGTCAATTTCCGCCGCAGTGTATGCTTTCAGTGTAACGTTGGGATACTTTTCGTTCAGCGCTTTCAGTGAATCTACATAGTATTGGAAAGGTACATGATTATTATGACCGCCGACGATATGGAATTCTCTTACGCCTGGATGGATATGTTGCTCTACATAATCAATCATTTCCTGTCCGGACAACGTATAAGAGCCTTCCTCCCCCTGATCCTTGCGGAAATTGCAGAACGCGCAGCGCGCTTCGCATACATTGGTGAAGTACAGGCTCATGTTTTCAATAAAATAAACCTTTTTTCCGTTCTTGCGTAAATTAGCTTCGTTAGCCAACTGGCCCAATGTGAGAATATCGTCAGTTTCATACAAATATATACCATCTTCGAGGTTCAAACGAATCCCGTTTTGTACCTTTTCTACAATTTCCGCCATTCTGCGGTCTGTAAAAGGTGTAACTAATGTGGACATGCCTATTCCTCCTTCAAGTTGCTCTGTGCGAGGCTGCCCGCCAAATTAGCGGCACAAGCGCTTGATGCGCACAGGATGTCCCGTTCCGTCGGTAAGAATCCGGCAGCGCGGATATAGGATATGTGAAAAATGTTACAATGCCAGGCTACAATGACGAATGTCTCTTAATTTCGCCTTTGAAATGACAAATTTCCGACAGTTTCTTTAACACACTCTTTACCTATTATAAACCTCACACCACTGGTGTTCAATACAAACGAGTAGAAAAAGAGGTGTTTAAGCCTGTAACGGAAGGACATTCCATGACTTGAGCACCTGCAAATAAGAGAGTATACTGAAGGGGAGCATGAAGTAAAAGAGGAGGATGGAGCTATGATTAACATCACCGATTCCGCTGCTGAACGCCTGAAAGAAATGCTGGAGCAGCAGGAAACGCCGAATATGTTTTTACGTCTGGGTGTTACGCCAGGTGGTTGTACCGGATTTTCGTACGCCATGGGCTTTGACGACAACGAGACGGATCAAGATATATATATGAATGTACAAGATATGAAAGTAGTCGTGGAAAAGGATAGTATCCGCTATCTGGACGGTCTGGAAATCGACTTTGAAGAGTCTGGTATGTCCGGCGGTTTCACGATTCATAATCCAAATGCTGTAGCTACATGTGGCTGCGGTTCAAGCTTCCGTACAGCTACAGATGCAGGAAAACCAAACGAAGAGCCTTGTTAATTTTTCGAATGGTGGTCTGAATTATTCCTAAAGATACACGTTTAGGTTACGGATAACGGCCTTTGTAACGAATTTTACTCGTTGCGAAGGTCGTTTTTGTGTTTAGGTTCATCTTTTGCATAGGAAATACCGATATAACATTGAGTCTGGAGAACTATTTTCTACGTAAATTTACCTAAAGGAAGTGGAACAAGATGTTGAAAAAGAAATGGCTGATTACCCCTGTGGTTGCGGTGGCACTGTTGTTCAGTCAATCCGCATTGGCGGCAAATACGTTTCCTGATGTGAATGGTACAAAATATGAATGGGCTGCCGAATCCATTCATTCGATGGTCGACAAAGGTGTTGTCAGCGGCTATACGGATGGGACCTTCAAGCCAGGCAAAACCATAACAAAAGCAGAATTTGTACATATGTTTCATAAACTTTTTCCAGAAGTCAATTATTCAGCGGGTAAATCTTCAGAGTTTGTAGATGCACGCAAGCACTGGGCGAATCAAGATTTTGCAGCTATATTCAACGGGGATTATGTGTGGCCGTTTGCTGAAAGTGTAGGGGGCAAATATCCAAACTATCAATTCTATGTCAATCCTGACAAACCGCTGACCCGTTGGGATATGATGATGATTGCTTCTGTTCGAACAGATTATACCAATCAGACGCTTCATCCTGAGATTGCCGAAGTAATTTCCTCAGCTGCACAGTACAACGATATGAAAGTTCGTCAGGCAAATTACAATGACAAATTCTCAGCCTACTATCCGGTACTGTACATCGACACAACGGGAGAAGAGTACTCCTATGATGGAGATTTCCAGGATCAAAAGGCAGAAGCATTCTACACCCTTACCAAGATGGGCGTCCTTACCGCTGACAATGGATACCTTCGCCCAAAGGCACAGGTCACACGTGCTGAAGCTGTTACCCTTTTACAGCGTTTGTATGATGCTACAACCAAGTGACTTAACAAGACTGTAAAAATGAAGAGCGCTATCCCTAAAATGGTTAGTGCTCTTGTGCTTACACCGTGCCATTGATTTAATTACGAAGATTCTTGCCGTAGCTGCTCACCTGTCTTAGTCAGATTTAGCATCCATGGCGGATTCGCGACTAATCTTATTTTACCGTGCTACAATGCCCTGAGATGATCTTCAACGCACCATCTATATTGTGCCAAACGCGTGTATAGCACATTTCATCTTCAATGGGATCATTGCCTACCGTTCCTCGTAAAGAAACGCGGGTCACCGTAACGACAGTATCATCCAGCGGAATTACTGATTGATTAAGAACTTGAATATCCGTAAAATGTAAAACACCCGAACGGTGGGCTTCCAGATCTGCTTCTTTGTTTATTACTTGTCCAAAGTGATTCACAAATATAAGATCGTCATGAATTAGCTCGTTCAAGATCTGCACATCACTGGCCAGCATCGCCTTACGCAGTTTTTCCTCGTATTCGATGATTTGATTATTCTGCATATGAATAGACACCTCTTATAATAATGTTTCAAGTCATATTTAGGAAATATTATACACCTACCGAAATCCCGTGACCAATGCTCTATTGCTTCAAATCCGTAAACAGCTCCTGCGCGGTTCGCACAAATAACTGTACAGCAAGTGAAGCATTGTGTAGAGAGGGGATAGCGATACCAATTTGACGCGTGATCAGAGGCGTGGTTTCCTTGACGGTCAGATCATGGGGGAACGTAGATAAGGCGAGAGAAGAGACAATGCCCATACCTAGTCCTTGTCGGACCATGCTGACCAGCGTGCTGATATTGTGAGTAATAAATTGTGCTTGCAACTGACTTTGTTCGCGTTCAAACCCTTCCATAATGGCGACCTCATGTCCACCTTTACAAAAGATCATTTCCTGTTGATTCAAGTCTCGGATGGCGATTTTGTCGTGCGATTGAAAAGGATGACCGTCAGGCAAGAGAATAATCATGTCATCCTGACATAAAGGAATTACATCTACCTCAGGGTCTGGCAACAAGATGATTCCCGCTTCAATTTCTCTGGTATGCACCCACTCCTTGACCTCATTGGTAGAGCCTTCATGTAAATCGAAAACAAGGTTCGGATAGTGCTGACGGATATGATGAATAATGGGGGGCAGAAAATAGGCTGAGGCAGAAGGAAAGGCACCAATCGTGATTGTACCTACGTCCAAGCCTTTTTCAGCGGCCACCTGCTGCTGTACTTTTTCCATGCTTTGCAGCACCATGCGGAATTGCAGCAGCACCTTTTGTCCGATTTCTGTCAGGAGCACGCCTCTTTTTCGATCGCGCAGCAATAGCTGGACATCAAGCTCGTTCTCGATACTAGCGATGGCATGGCTGACCGCAGGTTGCGTCATATGCAGCTCATGGGCAGTTTGAGTAAAGTTTAGTGTTTCAGCTACGCGAACAAAGATCATAATCTGAGTTATAGTCATAAGTGAAAAGTTATCTCCCTTATTGAAAACATTCATTTTATTTATTAGTGACCACAGTATAAGCTAGTAAAGCAAAACTTTGCAAACGGCTATTCAGATTTTAGTCGTAAGCAATGCGCAATGAAATTTTAAGGAGAGAGACATCTATGAAAAAATTAACGCCTAAAGCTACGTTGTGGCTTGTCTTGATATTAGTGATGGTATGGGGGATCAACTGGCCGTTGACCAAGCTGGCTTTGCCAGATACGCCGCCGATATTTTTTTCGGGAATCCGCACGCTGCTGGGTGGTGTGATTCTGCTGTTGTTCGCTATGCGTAACCGGAAAACCTTACGACTTAGACAAAATGCGTGGACTTATCTTGTGCTGGCTATATTTAATATTGCAGGCTACTATGGCTTGCAGACGGTAGGGTTGCGTTATCTGCCTGCTGGGTTGTTCTCCACTTTAGTATTCTTTCAGCCGATCTTGTTGGGATTATTCTCCTGGTTGTGGTTAGGAGAGCGTATGTTTCCCCTGAAAGTCATTGGACTGGTACTGGGTTTTGGCGGAGTGATCGTGATTAGCTCCGGTGGAATGGCAGGCCATTTGTCTGTGCTGGGCATTGTGTTGGGGCTAGCCTCAGGACTGTGCTGGGCGCTCGGAACAATTTATATGAAGAAAAAAAGCAAACAACTGGACTCCATTTGGGCGGTGACGATGCAGCTTATTCTGGGAGGGGTCCTACTCAACGGGATTGGGTTTACGACCGAGAAATGGAGCGATATTCACTGGACAGCCTCCTTTATCGCGATTCTATTATTTATTTCAATATTTGTGATTGCGATGGGCTGGCTGATTTATTTTAAGCTAATCGACAACGGGGATGCAGGAACCGTCGGCTCATATACGTTTATGATTCCGGTACTGTCCACGGTCTTTAGTATGGTCATGCTCAGAGAATCCCTCACTTTGACATTTGTAGTAGGGTTGGTGCTGATTGCAGTTAGTGTGTATTTGGTAAATACGGCTTCTCCCGGAAAACGAGCGAACCAAAGCTCGAAGGCTGATGAAACGAATTCCTGTACAAATGCTTAGAAATATAGGATTAGGAAAAATATACTAGAATATCAGAAGGGAGAATGGTAAAATATGACTATATAAATAGAGAGGAAGTTTGGTATGGGAGAGTTAAGTGGTCATACTCAGACTGTGGAGCCGCAACCAAAGTCTATTCGTAAGCTGGCAGTTGTAGCAACGGTCATTTCAGTAGTAGCTGTACTAGGCTGTATAGCCTTGGCGGTATGGAACTATAATCTGAATACGAAGGTCAATTCTTTAACTATGGCGAATGCATCGCTAAAACAGACAACACAAGCCTTAACCAAGCAACAAAATGATACAGAGGCGCTACTGGGAAAAGTTAAATTAGCAGCCAACCTGTCATCCATAACGCATCTGTTAGAGCAGACATCTGTCGTTACTGATGATTTTGTATTGGAAAAAGTGACTTTTAATGTGGCAGAGGATGGTAAGTTGAAGGGTGTGCTACTGAATGTGAACAACCAACCTAATCTCGGTTTTGGCGGTGCTTATCAAGGTTATGGCAAATATAATATGTCTTCTGCTGCATTGACGAAGAAGGCAGAGGAAGTCATCAACATAGCTATGAAAGAGTACAATACATCTGACAAGCTTCCGGTATGGGATAAGAATACGAAGGTGGAAATGACGGTTCAAAATTATCCGCTTGGTAAGCGGGAAGGCGGCATTTTTAAGCTCACTGGTCAGCAATAGGAAGGGACCTAACGTTAATCCGATGCTGGGCATTACAGATCTTTGTCTTATGAGCGGGGGAGCTAAGAAATGGACAGATACACACCTACAGCGAGGGAACGCTGGCAGATGAAACAGAGTGAGCCGCAGCCGCAAGGCTGGGTGCTCGCTCTATTTGGCTGGATTTTTTCAGGTTTGGGGTTCGTATTTAGTTTTTTTGTCATTGGAGGCTTACTTGGGCTTATCGGCCTTGTTTTCGGAATTTTGACTAGAAAGATGGAACAAAGAAACACGCAGGGCATCCTGATTATCGTCATCAGCTCCGTCGCCATTGGCATTGGCCTGTTGATTTTTATGATTTTTTTCGCGCAAGGTTTTGTAGAAGGTCTGAGAGAAGGTTATAATGAGCATTATTAGGTCAGGGAGGTAACACCATTGAGCGTCATTGTTTCACAGCAAATCTCGGCAACGGGTGTGAAGGAATATACGAAGGTGACCAAAACATTTGATTCCCCTTTTACACCTTTGGTTGGACAGAAAATCAGGGATACGGCATTTGGCGATATGCAATATTATGATGTCGAGGACGTATTTATTGATCTAGCGGAGAATGAGTACTGGGTAATTCTACCTGCCATTTTGCTGCATACAGATGATATTGAGGATATACGAGATGCTGTGCGTGAGTATCGTTCACACGGTTGGGAATGTACGAAACCTCTATAAATGCATACTGCTTAAGCATCAACGTGGAGACGTCTTTCTTTTGCCAGATAGGCGTTTTCTTGTGTATTTGTGTATAAACTATTCCTAATGATTGGCATGAAAAGAAAGAAATTATGCTGAAAATGCGCAAAATGTATCATTTTTTATCATAAAACGACAAGTTGGGAAATGAAAACGGACTTAATGTGTTATACTTAGTATATCAAAGGACAAGAGTCTAAAACGACCGGTAAGGCCCTTTCTTTGAAGAGCCTCTGAAGGGTTCAACGTTTATCCAAAATAAATGGTCAAAAGGAAAAGGGGAAATGCTAACGTGAGAGTGAATTTGAAATTTACGAACAAAGGGCAAGTTGCAGTTGAGAAGTTCAACAATGAGGAGCTTATCGAAATCTTTAGCCGCTACATTAAAACGTTATGCAAGAAGTATGATATCTCGGTTACGGTACCTGAGGATCTG
The DNA here is from genome assembly GCF_000237325.1 of Paenibacillus polymyxa M1. Lineage (NCBI taxonomy): Bacteria > Bacillati > Bacillota > Bacilli > Caryophanales > Paenibacillaceae > Paenibacillus > Paenibacillus polymyxa. The sequence continues at coordinate 4,727,775 of NC_017542.1, read as the reverse complement.
AATGAGCAGATTTTGGAAGAGGGCACCGTAAAGGTCGTGTTGGATAAGATTAATTGTGACATGGACGCTTTTTTCAAGGAGCTGAGTCGGGATATCAAGGTCCCCCTGGTCAAACGATTGGGTACCAAACTGGATAACGTGTTTAAGACCGAGGTCGTGGAGCAAGAACAGAGCTAAGAATAGAGATCAAGCGAGATCTCATGAAGATTTGCATCATGAATTGAAATCATAAAACCTCCCGAATGGGGCGCATGGCTAGGCAATGTGCTCGTTCGGGAGGTTTTATATGTTTAAGCTGCTTTATTCAGGAGATAACATGCATGGCATGTCTGCGCCTTTTAACGTGTTGTTGTGGACGTAAGGCGCAGTTTGGCTAAATCAAACGAAGGCACCAGCCCTTCCTGTGCGGCGCGACCGAGCAAGGCTTCGATGGCGGCATAACCGCTATCGCCCAGATTAGCGGTAAAATCGTTCACATACAGGTCGATATGCGATTGGGCAACATCGGGTGATAGCTCTTGCGCATGAGACAATACATATTCACGCGAAGCTTCGGGATGTTTCCAAGCATATTCGACAGAGGCGCGTATCCAGTTGGTGATCGCATCCAGATCCAGCGTACGACGGGCAATAATAGCTCCGAGGGGAATTGGCAGTCCTGTATCTTCTTCCCACCAGTTCCCCAGATCAACTTGCTTGCTAAGTCCATAGGACGGATATGTGAAGCGTGCTTCATGAATCACCAATCCCGCATCTATATGTCCGTCACGGACAGCAGGCATAATTTGGTCGAACGGCATCACGACAATCTCGCCGACACCCCCAGGCACATGCTTGGCCGCCCATAGGCGGAACAGCAGATAAGCAGTGGAACGTTCACTTGGAACAGCTACACGCTTGCCGGACAGGGCTTCCGGACCTTTGACGGTGGAATCTTCCTTGGTCAGCACGAGCGGCCCGCAACCCCGGCCCAGTGCGCCGCCACAAGGCAGCAGGGCGTACTCATCCAGCACCCAAGGAAGTGCAGCGTACGAAATTTTCATGATATCAAGTCCGTCTGGTGTGATCGCCAGATTGTTGGTGATGTCGATATCGGCGAATGTAATGTCCAGCGCGGGTGCGCCCGGAATTAATCCATGAGCCAAGGCATGGAAGACAAAAGTGTCGTTAGGACAAGGTGAAAAAGCAATTTGCATCTATATAACCTCCGTTAATGTAGAAAATGCGGCTTCCAACGCTTGCAAAGCCTCTTTGATTCGCCAGGCTGCACGGTCACGTGGACCAACAGCATTGGAAATCGTGCGAATCTCCATCATCGGCAGCTCGAACCTGTTGGCCGCCACGGCAACGCCGTAACCTTCCATCGCTTCGGCAGCAGCTCCGGGAATGCGTTTGGCTAGGCGTTCCGCTGTTGCCGCCGTGCCGGTGGCCGTCGAGACGGTCAGGATCGGTCCGGCGACGGCCGTCTGGCCAGCGTCACGCAGCCCCTGAACGAATCGCTGAGTGGTGGCAGCGTTCACGGCAATGCGGCTGGAGCCAAAACCCAGCTCGTCCACGCTACTGAAACCCTCTGCCGTCTCTGCCCCCAGGTCGGCGGCAATAATCGCGTCAGCGACGACGACGCTCTCCAGTGCAGCGGCCTCCACGAAGCCGCCCCCAATTCCGGCGCTAATGACCAGACGGTAATCGCCTGTAGCTAGTGCCAGCGCGGTTGAAGCCGCTGCGGACGGAGCGCCTACACCAGCCAGTTCGACCACAAAGCGAGTGTCGCCTTTCAGGCCGCGCAGCACAGCCTCCCGTTCGCCTTCAACCGCGGTCATGACCAGGATGCGCCCATCTGATGTTGTATGCTCCATCGGTTGATTCCCCTTTAAATTTAGGTAATATGCTTTCTTATCATACTGCTTTTCCAAACGATGTTCAAAAAAAAGTCGACAAAAAAAGCGCTCTATGGCGCTTTTTCGGAGAAACCTGCAAGATTCAACAGATATGAAAATTGGTAGTTTAAACATATAACCATTCTAATCTGGAAGAACAGCGCAGACATAGCATATAATAATTATAACGGCTGATCCTTCGTGATTAGCTGAAACATTGTGATATTGCGGTCATAATGGCTTGGGGTCCCATCCTGATTGCGCACCCGAATCATCTCGCTGCTGAACAATTCGATATAACCACAGCCTATCTCACAGTACACGCCTGCAGGGTCTTCTTGCCAGACCGAAACGAGGTGTTGAGACAGCGCCGCGGTAAAAAATTCGATGTTTTTTTGCAGTACACGTGGCGTTTTCTTGGGTTCCATAACGTAAATCCTCCCTATATCATGCCATTTGAAAATCAGCAATTGAACGTGGCTACTAAGTGGCTATTAGACATCATAATGAACTTAAACAACTGAAAAAGGTACGGTTCGTCATTCTACTCTATGAAACAGACGTAAACACTGTACCGCTTAATGCTATTTTTGTAAAGCATCCGTTTGACCTTTTCGACATCCATTATGTGTTTACACACATTTTACATTGCGTTTACACTTCTGTGATGCTAGTGCGTTTCATCTAATAGTACAATAAAGGGTAACTATACTGCATGAAATTGATGGAGGCCATATGTTGATAGAGAGTCAGAAGAAGGATAAAGCCGGGTCAGAACGTTACTTTAACCGAGATTTAAGCTGGATTGAATTTAATCGCCGTGTGCTCCAGGAGGCTCAAGATTCAGATACACCGTTGCTGGAGAGAGCCAAATTCTTAGCAATTGTGTCCAGCAATTTGGATGAGTTTATGGCTGTTCGTGTTGCAGAGACGCGCGAGAAGATCAAGGCTGGTTTTATGCAAAAGGATTTTACGGGATATACCCCCTCCGGTTTGTACAAGCGGCTGATCAAGCGTACCGTCTCGATGGTATCCGAGCAATATCGAACCTATCGTGATATTTCTCGCCTATTGACGAAAAAAGGTCTTTTGCTACTTGAATATAATGACTTAAATACGACACAGCGCAAGTCGCTGGATGCATATTTTCATGAAATTATATTTCCGGTGCTCACACCGATGGCGGTCGATCAGAGCCGTCCTTTTCCACTAGTTCACAATAAATACGTATATTTGGCAGTTGTCTTGAGACGTCCGGGAGATACGGAGGAGGATAAGCCGCTTTTTGCCATTGTGCAGGTGCCTTCCAATATTCCGCGTGTTGTTTCGGTACCGTTACGTTCGAATAGCAAGAAGAAATCATTTATTTTAATTGAGGAACTGATTAAGCATCATATACAAACGCTGTTTTCCGGATATATCCCCGAGGCGGTTCATGCCTTTCGGGTTACGCGTAACTCTGATTTGTCCATTAATGAAGAAGAGATCGAAGATTTGCTCGAAGAGATTGAAAAAGAGCTGCGTCGAAGACGGCGGGGAGCACCGGTCAGACTGGAAGTGGAGAAAGGGATTAACCCGTTTGCTCTGATGGAGCTTCAACGCGAATTCAAGCTGTTCGATCATGTATTTGAGATCGACGGGCCGTTAGATCTGACGTTTTTATCGTCTTTTGCCGATCATTTGGAGGGGTATTCGCATCTGAAGTTTCCGGCAATCAAACCATTGTATCCGGAAGAACTGCCTCCGCAAGAGGATATCTTTAACGTACTTCGCAAACGGGACGTGCTCGTGTACCATCCGTATGAATCATTCGATGCGGTAACTGATTTTATCATTGAGGCATCGGAGGACCCGGATGTAATGGCCATTAAGATGACCCTGTATCGTGTCAATGGAGAATCGAAGCTCATTCCGGCTCTGGCACGTGCAGCCGAATCGGGTAAGCAGGTGACGGTAGTGGTCGAGCTGAAGGCACGTTTTGACGAAGAACGTAATATTGCTTGGGCGCGTACGCTTGAAAAAGCTGGCTGTCATGTAGTCTACGGGTTGGTCGGCTTGAAGACGCACGCCAAAATTATTCTAATAGTACGCCATGAACGTAATGTGCTCAAACGATACGTGCATGTGGGAACTGGCAACTACAATGAAAGCACAGCTCGTGTATATACGGATATCGGGTTATTCACTGCGGATCCGGTGCTGGGTGAGGATGCCTCTGAGCTGTTTAATGAAATCACGGGTTTCTCGGCGCTCAAGACTCCGCAAGCTTTCACCGTAGCCCCGACGGGAATGAAAAATAAGCTGTTTGAGCTGATCCGCAGGGAAGCGGAGCACGCACTTGCAGGCAAGCCAGCCCGTATTATTGCCAAAATTAATTCTTTATCCAATCAGGAAATGATTGATGAACTATATGCGGCTTCTCAAGCAGGTGTAAAGATTGATTTAATCATTCGAGGGGTCTGCTGTTTACGCCCTGGCGTGGAGGGCTTTAGCGAGAACATTCGGGTTATCAGCATTGTCGACCGTTTCTTGGAGCATTCCAGACTGTTCTACTTTGAAAATGCAGGTCATTCGGAGCTATTCTTATCCAGCGCCGATTGGATGACTCGCAATCTGACTCGCCGGATTGAGCTGATGTGCCCGATTTATGACGACCGAATCAAAGAAATGCTGGTGGATATTTTACGTTTATCCTTGAAAGATAATGTAAAGGCGCGCCAGCTTTTAACTAATGGTAGCTATCAATTTGTAGCAAGAAACAACGAAGAGGCTCCCATTAGGAGCCAATTCGAAGCGATGAAGGTTAAAAACTGGAAGAAGGAAGAATGGACCACGACAACGTAAGATTCCAGGCCTTTTGGAAATCTTTTGCGACAGCCACCAGATCTCGTTGTTCCAGAATCGGTTCACTCCTGCTTTCCAGACGAATATGCAGCGCATCGTCTCCTGTTGTGGGATGGATGCTGGTGATGATGCCGGATTCGCTACGATCCATGCCGATTGCTAGCTGGAGCAGCGAGCCGAGCCGATGTACACGTTCTTCGTCGGAAGGCTCCAAAATATCTGCATGTGTACGCAGCAAGCGGGGGGTCCGATTTTTGGGGTGGTAATCAGCGATCAGCGCGGCTAGCACCGTTTCCCGGTGAGATAAACCGCCAATGCCTGCGTGCAAGATCCAGAACACGGAATGCTGGCGGAAATGATAGTAATTCAAGGCTGCGCCTGTTTTGTAAAGAGTTGCTGCAGTTAGTAACAAGCGTTTGTCCATAGCGATTGAGGTTCCCTCAGCTAAAGTGTCATAGAGCCGGACGGCGTACTCGTTAACCCGCTTGACATGCGCTTCGCTAACCGGGACAGCAAACGACAGGATATTGCGAATGGACGCGATGAGCGGGTTAGCCACCACAGGTTGCTCAGCGTTGACTAGCTCATGAAACAGGCCGTCTCGCAGACCCGCTCCACTGACCAAATACGCGGAGCCTTGAGCAGCTTCAAAGATCGTTTTCAATATAATGAGCCCCGGTACGATAATGTCGGCTCTGTCTTTGGACAGGCCGGCTGTTTTTTTGCGTTTTTCATAGGGCAGATGAGGCAGACTACTATAGAAATAATCGACATCTTCTATTGTCATTTCGTAATGGTGTGTCACAGGAAGCGAGTAATCCCGACGTTTCTGATTGATTTTAGCCAAAGTACGGAGAGTTCCACCCAACCCGATAAACGGCAGACCCGGATTGGAGAAGATCCAATCATGGTTTTGCAGTGAAGAACGGACAAAGCTCTCCATTTCCTCAATCTGTCCAGGAGACCATTCGCCATTCTTGACCTCACGTCCAAAGCGCCAATTCATATTGACTGCGCCAAAGGGAAATGAAACTGTATGCAGTCGTGTCCGATCACGGAACAGCGTAATTTCGGTACTGCCGCCCCCGATGTCAATAATAATTCCGTCACTCACATTCATTGTATTCACTACGCCCAGAAAACCGGCATAGCCCTCTTGCTCCCCGCTCAGTATTTCCAATGTTAGATCTGTCTCTTCCGCAATCCATTGAACGATTTCGTCCGAATTCGCCGCATTGCGGATGGCCGCTGTTGCTGCTGCACGCATTCGGACAACCCCGTGCATACGGCACACTTCCATAAATTGGCGTAACAATGGAGCGATGCTGCGTATTGCTTCTCGTTCCATACGACCGTTGGCCCCAACCTTTTCGCTCAGCCGGGCAGCTTCTTTGCATTCCTGCACAATTCGATAAGCTCCTGTCTCTGTCATTTCATAGATCACGAGACGTATAGAGTTTGAGCCAATGTCCATGATGCCAATTTTGCTATTCATGAGTTGACCTCCTTGTTGAAAGAAACCATTTGCCAGCAAATTCAACTGCTCCGTTCTAAATGGTATTCAGATTATTGTCATTGTACCAGTGTTGTCCGGTGCATGCTACCGTTCACCATGATCTTGTCGAAATAGACACATGATCCTGACAAACATCCAAGAATAGCACACCCCTATTGAGTATGTATAAGTATACCTGACGGCGAAAGGAGAGAATTAGATGAGACAACTTGCAAGCAAATGGCTAAAGACGAAGGCCCTCCTCCATCATCCACATACCGCCGTTTATATACCGGAAACCTGTCTATATAGTGAAGAACAATTGCGCATGATGCTGCGGCGGCATGCTTTTGTATTTATAAAACCCGTAAAAGGAGGCGGAGGGGGCGGAGTCATGCGCGTGGCAAAGGAGGGGAGGGGCTATACCTGTACGCGTATGGAACAAACACATCGGTTCAGCCATTTTAGTGCGCTTGTAGTCGGAATCGATAAGCTCCGAATCCAACGTCCGTATCTCATTCAGCAAGGTATTCAACTAGCAAGTATCCAAGGTAGACCTGTTGACTATCGAGTCAAAGTCGTAAAGGAAGGGGGAAAATGGGAGTTTCGTGCAGTGGTGGCGCGTCATGCTCGCCCCGGACTGGTCATAACGAATTTGTGCAAAGGAGGAACTTTGTTGAAGGGAACCGAGGCACTTCGGATGATATATCCGCGACGGCTAGCTATACGAAAGCGGCGGGAGATCGTTGAACTTACACAGCACTGTATTCCTATACTCGAAAGGAGATTTCCCGGGATCGGACAACTGGGATTTGATTACGGGCTTGATTGGAATGGACGGATATGGATTTTAGAGGTAAACACAAGACCTCAATAAATTCATGTTTTTTTCAAAAAGTTACCATTATAATCTATTAACAAGATGCTAAATATAATATATTTGTATAAACATAAAAAAAATTTTTTTTGCGTTTAATCGCCAAAATTCTGTGTATAAATATTGTCCACATTATCCCCTGTCACATATAAGGGTTAACGACACTTACCAACAATTTATACACAGGATTTCCACAATTGACTGTGGATAACAGAACGCTTGTTCCGTTTTTGGTATTTTGATAGAATAGATTTTGAAATAAAAGGAAAGGTTGTGTCGAGGATGGCTATGCTGACGGATGAAATGCTTTTGGATTCCTATCAGATGGCAATCGAGCTTAAACTTGAATGTGACTTCATTGCACTGTTGCTGGCTGAAATTCACAAAAGAAATCTAGAGATGAATACAGCCGTAGTCCTTCATTAGACCGGACAAGCTCTCGTACTGCGACTGTAAAGTCATTCAGGGTTCGGATGACTTTACGGACAATCACTGCAACGAATAGGCACACCGTAAAAAAGGGTATTTCACTCCAGAGATTCAAACCTGGAGTAAAATACCCTTTTTTGTCATAGTCTAAATTAACTACATTTTCATGTTACTGCTGTGACCGGGAGACAACTTGGCGTCTGGATCTACATAGACCTTGGCGTTGTTGACTGCCGTAGGGGCTTCACCAAAACCAACCGCGATCAGCTTGAGCTTGCCTGGATAGGTGGTGATGTCTCCTGCAGCGAAAATGCCAGGAATATTCGTCTCCTGACGAGAATCGACCACGATGGAGTTACTTTCGATTTCAATTCCCCATTCAGCAATCGGGCCAAGTGTGGATACAAATCCAAAGTTAACAATGACATCGTCCACTTCGATTTCCTGAGTTTCTTTGGTTTTTACATGAGCAAGAGTGACCTTCGTAATCGTATCTTCCCCATGCAATTCTGCAATTTCCGTTGGTGTAATAACGTTTACTTTGGAAGCGAGGAGGTTTTCGACACTGTGTTCATGCGCGCGGAATTTGTCACGGCGGTGAATCAATGTAACCTGTTCTGCAATCGGTTCCAGCATAAGGGCCCAGTCTACAGCAGAGTCACCGCCGCCACTGATTAGCACCTTACGGCCTGCAAATTTGCTCAGGTCGCTGACAAAGTAATGCAGGTTCGTTTTTTCAAAACGATCGGCACCTGGAAGCTCCAGTCTGCGCGGCTCGAAAGCACCCACGCCAGCGGTAATGATAACCGCTTTACCATGATACTCGCCACCTTTGTCTGTTTTGACGATGAAGTGGCGTTCTTCTTTCTTCTCTAACGATACAACTTTCTCTTCTAGCTGCACCTCTGGATTAAAATGGTTCATTTGTTGAACCAAATTGTTGACCAGTTCCTGTGCAGTCACTTTAGGAAAGCCAGCAACGTCATAAATATATTTTTCAGGATAAAGGGCTGCAAGCTGGCCGCCCAGTTGGGGCATACTTTCAATTAAGGTGACGGATGCCTGACGCATTCCTCCGTAAAAAGCGGCGAAAATACCGGCTGGACCGCCTCCGATTATGATCAGATCGCGGATCTCCGCACCTGTGGATTGAGCTGTCACTCTAAAAACACCTCCGAAAGGGATAGTATGAATTGTAGATATTGAATCAGCCGCATAGAGGTTCAGATAGCCGCCGAACGTATGATTCACTGCTTATCATTATAAACTGCTGGGTTCCTCTTGCAAAGTTAAAGCGATTAATATTTGATGAAGACTTTCCTGTGAGTATAAATTAACCGTGTTGAGAGAAAAGTTGTGAATATTGAATGATTATGTATATCGGAAGGGGTAGAAGCATGAGCAGTATTCCCAAAATTGTCATTGTGGGCGCTGGATATGGCGGAATATTGACGGCTCAGCAATTGCAAAAGGAGCTCAAGCACAATGAGGCAACTGTCACGCTAATCAACCGTCATGATTACCACTATATTACGACTCATCTTCACATGCCTGCGGCAGGAACGGATACGATTGAGCATTCGAGGATTCCGATTGCGCAGCTAATCGATGAGTTCAAGGTGGATTTAGTCAAAGGAACAGTTAAGGAAATCATACCAACGGAGAAAAAAATCGTGCTGGAGGATGGCTCGCTATCCTACGATTATTTGGTTATCGGACTAGGTGGGGAGCCGGAAACATTCGGTATTCCAGGGATGGATCAATTCGCGCTGACGATTCGCAGTATTAACTCTGTGCGCCTGATTCGAGAGCATATTGAATATCAGTTGGCCCTATATAAAAATGATGGTAAACCAGGTCGCCTAAATTTCGTCGTAGGGGGCGCTGGTTTTAGTGGCATTGAGTTTGTAGCGGAGTTGGCGGATCGTCTGCCACAGCTGGCTAAAGCTTACGACATCGATTTTAATCGAATTCAAATCATTAACGTTGAGGCAGCTCCTACAGCATTACCAGGGTTTGATCCTGAACTGGTGGAGTATGCGATGGATGTCCTCAAACGTAAAGGGGTTAACTTCCGTATTGGAGTTCCGATTAAGGAATGCCTGCAGGATGGTGTAATCGTTGGTGAGGGTGAGAAAATTGAAGCCTGCACGGTCGTCTGGACGGGTGGGATCCGTGGGAACGGTTTGATCGAGAAAGCCGGATTCGAAGTGGTGCGTGGAAGGGTGAAAGTCGACGATTTTCTGCGTGCACCGGGTCACGATGATATTTTCATTATCGGGGACAGTTCTCTGATGTTTAATCCCGAAGGCCGCCCTTATCCACCGACTGCCCAAATTGCAATGCAGCAAGGAGTGCTTTGTGCCAAGAATCTGGCCGCTACGCTCCGCAAAAAGGAGCTGCACAAGTTCGTATTCTCCAATAAGGGTACAGTTGCATCTCTTGGAAAGGGCGAAGCCGTCGCCGTAGTAGGTAAACGCAAAATCAAAGGCTGGGTGGCCGCACAGTTGAAAAAGATCGTAGATCTACGCTATCTGTTCATCATTGGCGGCATTCCACTGGTACTGAAAAAAGGACGGTTTTTCTAAGGCAAAAAGGTTTCCATGACTCCTAAAAAGGAGCTTGGAGACCTTTTTTATTTCAATGAACAAAAAAAGATATTGACTCATAACTATTTGACGTCGTATAGTATGATTACTAATTACAGAGGGGGAGCTTCACATTGAATTCTGATTTTAAAATCAATGCCGATCCCAGTAGAATACATTTATTGACTGAAAAGTTTCCAAATGTGGACTCCCAATCGTTGAATACGTGGGTACTTTTCGTGCAGGCAGCACATGAAGTGTACAATGGAGTGTCTTCCAGACTCTCGGAATATGGGCTATCTGTAGGCAACCTGAAAATTTTAATGCCATTGTTTTTACATGAACGTGCATTGACTCCATCAGAGCTGGCTGAATATTCAGGGGTTACTCGTTCAACAGTAACCAGCGTAATTGATAAGCTGGAACGGGACGGCATCATCCGAAGAAGTACGCTGACGGATCGACGTATGACCGCGATCTCCTTGACTGATGAAGGAAAACAGTTAATGACGGAAAAAATTCCGATGTTCATCCAGCTTTTTTCGGATTTAATGAATGAATTTACAAAGGAAGATCATATTCTATTTGCTACGTTATTAAATAAGTTTTCTTCAGGACTTGAACGGATAAAACGGGAATAATCAAATTTCCCGGCTTAAATAGTTAGATGTCGTACTATCAGGTTCCTTATTTGTTTTTGACTATTATTTTTTAACTCCATTGGCTAAATCAACATGAAGGAGAGTTTATTGCAATGAATAAAAAGATCATTGTGTACGTGCTACTTGTTGTTGCATTAGGTACTGGAGGTACGCTGATGGCAATGAGCGGCAAGGATGCTGTAAGTATGGCAGCCCAACAAAAAAACACACTGCTTACGGCAGATACCGTAAATGTTGCTTTTCAGGGCGTAGGGGGAAAAGTAAACACGATTGAGGTGAAGGAAGAACAACAGGTGAAAAAAGGGGATGTGCTCATGACCCTCGATCCTGTAGACCTTGATTTGCAAATTGAGAAATTAAAAACGGATATCGCACAGGCTGATGTGAAAATAAAACAGGCTAAAGACGGGCTGCAAAATCAGTCGGAGAAAATTTCAACTTCAGAAAAACAGGGACAATTGGACATTCAAGCCGCGCAAGCAGGAGAGTCCTTATTAAATCAAGGAACACGTGCGGAGGATATCCTAAGACAAAAGCTGGCTATTGAAGCAGCACAGCAATCGTTGGACGCAGCTCTGACAGGAGTAGAGACAGCCAAAAGGAATGCGGAAATCGCGCAAAAAACAGTATCATCCAGACAACATGCTCTGGACTTGGCTAATGTGAATTACAACCGTATCAAAGCGTTATATGATGCTGGAGCTGGAACCAAAGCAGAACTGGATAACGCCAAAAACCAACTGGATAATGCCCAAATCGCGTTAGATACAGCTAAAGATCAGGTTGAAATTGCCAAAAACCAGATTATAGCGGCTAGCAAACAATCAGACATTGCTAAAAATGGGATCGCTCAGCAGCAAACCGCTTTGGATAAAATGGAGGCGGGTGCAACTGCTGAGGAACGCCAGCAGGCTCGTATCAAAACAGAAAAGGCCAAGGAAGCCTTGACTCAAACCTCGCAAACACGAAAAGATGTTAAGAATAGCGAATACAATGTGGATCTTCTGGCTCAACAAAAGCAGGCATTGAGTGTTCAACTCAAAACTTTGGAATTGCAGCGTGGACGTATGGTGCTGAAGGCATCCACAGATGGTAAGGTGTCGCGTATTGTACCTAAAATGGGAGAGATCGTTTCTACGGGGGCAACGGGCGCCGTTATTGAAACCAATCAGCTATACTACGATATTTATGTGGGCGAGGATTCCATATCACAGTTTAAAGCTGGGGGAAATGTGACTTCGCACGTTGTAGCTTTAGATAAAGATGTCCAAGGCAAGGTGAGGTACATTACTTCTGCCCCTCAGTATACCAACATGAGAATGAGTCGGGACAAAGGTCTGTCGGATATAAGCTCCTTCCAAGTGCGGGTGGATGTCCAGCGAACATCTGAATTATTGCCTGGAATGACGGTAGAGGTTGTGACGAAATGAAGGCGTTTATAGAAGAATGGAAGCTGATGATCAGCGGCAAGATGGTTTTTATCATGCTGCTCGTTCCTATCGTAGTAGCTGTAGCCTTTGGATTTGTTTTTAAAAATAATCAGCTTAACGGTGCCTCTGTAGCTGTAGTCGATTTAGATCATAGCAGTTATAGCCGACAGCTTATTAATAAATTGGATGCATCGCAGTATATTGATGTACGCCATGTGCAAGAGAATGAAGCCGATCCGAATTTACTTTTATATAATGAAAAGTTTTTTGCGGTGATTTACCTTCCAGCTGGGTTGGAGGAAAATAGGATTAAAGGAGTTCAGAGCAACATCGGTTTTTATGTAGATAATACGGTAGGTCAGGCTACTGGAAATCTACGCTCGGCAGTCACAGAGATCATGACAACGGAAAATGCGATGCTGGCTGGTAGTGGATTAAAGGGGATGGGAATGAGTGACAGCCAGGTTACAGGGCTTACTTCCAATATGCTGCTTCAGCAGCGTATGCTGTATAATCCCACCAATGCTACTTTAATGACCTCGGTTATGGGGTTCATTAATACGGTCATGATTTCACTGATTGGTGCTACTGTACTGACAATTGTCCCGCGATTGCGGGAGCAAGGAAGATTAAAAGAGGAGCTTCAGCATTCGTACGGTTTGATTCTAAGGGTGCTACCGTATGCGTTAGTAGGATGTGTGTCCTTTTACTTGTCCATTGGTTTGCTCAAGCAGATTGGCGGACTTCGGTTTGAAGCGAATGTATGGCAGATCAGTATTCCGTTTCTACTGTACACGATTAGTCTGAGCTTGTTTGCGATGGCTTTGGGGTGGAATGCGGCGAACCCAGGAAAAGCCTCTCCGCGTCTCTTGCTGATTATATTGCCTTCGTTCTTGCTGAGCGGTGCTCAATTGCCAGTAGCTATGCTGCCTACATCGCTGCAATATATTAGTAATATTCTTCCATTGACCTGGCATTTCAAGTTTTTGAGAGGTATGGGCTTCAAAGGTGGGAGCTTAAAATATTTTATTCCCGAGTTGGGAGGCTTTTTGATCTTACTAAGTGGTTTGCTGCTTCTGATCTTTATTCTGATTGCTCTGGAGAAAAGAAAGCTAGCAAAAAGCGAGGATGCAGCTGTAGGGGTCGAGCCTGTGCTGCAATAATCGGAGATATCATTCCTTGGCTATGACCTGGCATTCATAAAGAATACGATTTAATCAGGCACCCGTGAGGGGCCTTTTCTCTTCTATTATAGCTTTAGGTCTTATAAAAAAAAGGATTCCGTCGTCCCGAAAGTGGGAGTTCGCGGAATCCTTAATTGTATGCTGCGATATGGTACTGACGGTTGTGGCTTTACAGCTTCAACATGTCTTCAAATGTCTCTTCATTCAACACGCTGCCGACATAGAAGGAGCCGAATTCACCGTAACGGGCACTGACTTCATCAAAACGCATTTCGTAGATTAGCTTCTTGAACTGAAGTGCGTCGTCGGAGAACAGGGTTACGCCCCATTCCCAATCATCGAAGCCGATGGAACCTGAGATGATTTGCTTTACTTTGCCAGCATAGCTGCGCCCAATTAAACCGTGGCTGCGCATCAAGGTGCGACGTTCGTCCATCGAAAGCATGTACCAGTTGTCATCCAGATCACGTTTCTTGTTCATTGGATAGAAACAAATATAACGAGCCTTGTTTAATACAGGTTTCAGGCGTGCGACAATTTGTGGATTTTGCATTGGATCTTCTTCCTTGCTCAAATAATTACTCAGTTCGACCACACTTACATAAGAATAAGTTTTGGTCGTATATTTGGCGAAGGTTGTTTTGTTGAACTCATTTTCCAGTTTATTGAGGTCTTCCAGCGTTTCACGCAGGTGCAGCATAACAAAATCAGCCTTTTGTCCGACTATAGTATAGACAGCCGAGCTGCCCAGGCCTGCTTCCTCGGTAACGCTCCATTCCTTCATAAACTCTTGAAGCTCGTCCAGTGCTCCCGCGCGCTCTTCATCGTCTGCGGTTTTCCAAGCCGTCCAGTTGATGGACCGGAAATCGTGAAGCGCATACCAGCCTTCCAGTGTGGAGGTTACTTCGTTGGGTGTTGCTGGGGTTTGTTGAGGTTGATGTTGATTCACGATCTACACTCCTTTACGATCTGTAAATGTAATCGGCTTAGCCGAAATATGTGTACTTCCGTATATCGTTCCTGTATCCAATACGTGATGTTTAACCATTATATTGTAGCTCAATTTGGAGCTTTTCACCAATGAAAGAAGTGTGAAGAATATTATTTTTTCCATGATGCAGGTCACAAAAGTCATAAAATAGTTAGTATTCTCGAAAAAAGAAGAACTCGGACGAATACGGCTGCCAAAAAGGAGGACAATTGCCCTTATTTTGTTGGTCCCACCCGAGGGCAAGTATGATAGAATAGTAAAACATCTTGGAGAACGTTATGTCAGGAAAGGAAGAATGTCGGAATGCGGATGAAAAACCTGCTGCACTATACTGAGAACCACCGCTACTGCGTTTATCGGGAATTTGGCTTGAGCGCACTGGATGAATTGATGCTGGGAAGTGTCTATCAGCCGATGGTAGGCGCATTTGCGGTCAGTCTATATCGACTGTTGTTCCAGCATGTGCCAGTCGGACAGATCGGTTATTCGCCGTTGGAACAGCAACGTCGACTTTTTCTGACACTGGGACTGGAGCCAAGTGAGAAGGGACGCAAGTATTTGATTGAACAGACCTCCAAGCTGGAGGCTGTCGGTCTGTTGCAGACGTCCAGGCTGTATGCGCCTGAAACGGACGATTATATGTATGAATATGAGATGCAGCCACCGCTCGCACCTGCTGAATTTTTCAGAACGCAGCACCTCACCCTTTTGTTGAGAGACAAAATCGGTAAGTTTGCAGTGCTTTCTCTGAGAGAATCGTTGTGGAGCAGGGAATCTAGCGAATGGTCGCAATCTTCCCATAATAAAGAGAATATTTCGGTTCCGTTTTATGAGCTGTTTGAGCTGAACACCCATGTTATCGATTATGAGCTGGAACAGGCGCTGTCCGAGGTGTCCACGAGCCGTCAGACTGGAGCATTAGCGTCCGAATCGGAGGAAGCATTGAACTATGCCGATATTATTCTTCGTTTTCCGCGTGAATCCGCCAATCGCAAGCACGTGGAGCGTCTTCGATTTGAACACGAGCAATTAGGTATGGTCAATTACGTGGTACGTAAATTTGATCTCTCTGTACAGGATATTAGCCGCTTGCTGGATGAGGACGGCATTTTTACCGAAGCAGGTGACTTATTGCTCGACGAGCTTCAGCTTCGGGCTAGCCAGCACTCCAGGCAGGAACGGAAGCGTCAGGAGGAACAGCAGGTGCAGGCCGCCAAGGTGGTTGCCTTGCGCCAGAGGGAAACTTCCACACCTGAAGAGCCGCCTGCAGAACAGGCTGTGGAAATGGAGTTTTATGTAGAGGTACCACCACAATTCACAGCCAAGTGTGACATTCACCAATATAATATGATGCTGCGCAACGAGCCTTATCGCCGTTTGCTGCAAACTTTTTTCCCTGGCACGGTTCCCGGTAACCTGCTGGATATATTCGAGAAGATAGATATCAGCTATAAGCTGCCTGGTGAAGTCATCAATGTGCTGATCCATTATTTAATGTCACTGCTCGTATCGGGGAGCGATCAACGGATTAACCGCAACTTTGTCGAGGCCGTTGCCTCCAACATGCTGCTAAAGCAGGTAAACACTTACGAAAAAGCCGTTCAATATATAAGGGATCAAGCCAAGGTAAAAGGAAAACAGTCTACTGCTTCTTCTTCCGGAGGCAGATCCCGCACGTATGCCAAAAACAATGGGCCTGCCAAGCCGTCTATTCCGATCGTACAAGATCAACCTTCCGAGGAATCCGTATCCGAGGAAGAACTGGATGAACTGCTTCGCCTGGCCGAACGATTGCAATCCGGTAAACAGAAAAAGGTGTAGTGGAAGCCAATTCAATAATGTGTCGACTTTATGGCGGTCGGCAGCGGAGCGTCTCTCCCGCTCCATAACTCTGCACATTTTAGAAAGGAGGAGTGTCCTTGGAATCACTCGGTGATTTGCTACAGCAGATGCAGAACCCTTCGTTTCGCCAACGCACTCGCAGCGTAGCCGATCAGGTTCTAAATGATCCGCTGGTGAAGGAATTTTGTGCTGCCCATCCTGATGTGGACGAAACGCAATTGCGGCTTAATATGAGTATGCTCTTTCAGTATACCCGGGATCGTCGAAATTGCGACAACTGTCCGGGACTGGAACGGTGTCCTAACGATTTTCAGGGTCACTTTTGCAAGCTGGGCGTGGAGTACCCAAATGGAACAGCGGAAATGGTGGACATTCGGACCCCGTGCGCCAAGCTGGTTGCTTCTCAGCATGAACAACGGGTGCGCGAGCGAATTAAAAGCTTTTATGTAGATGAGCGCGCGCTGTTGGAAGGCTATAATGCCGTTGAAATTGCGCGCAAGGATTTGCAACGCGTGCCTGCAGTAAATCAGGTATTCCGCTATATTGAGGAAACCAAAAGTCAGGGTTTATTAAAAAAAGGGCTGTACCTGGAAGGTACGTTTGGTACGGGAAAAACCTTTTTGATGGGCTATCTGTTGCACGAATTGGCTCTGTCGGGTTTCAACGGTGTGATTGTGTACATGCCTGATTTTGTTGAGGACTTAAAATCCATGATTCAGGATGGACAGAAGCTCAAGGAAACGACTGAAATGCTTAAAAATTGTGATCTACTTGTATTTGACGATATTGGTGCTGAAAATTTGAGTCCATGGGTACGGGACCATGTAATGGGCTCTATTTTGAATTACCGAATGAACCGCAAACCGACCTTTTATACTTCCAATTACTCGCTGCAAGGGCTAGAGAAGCATCTTAGCTTTACAAGCAAAGACGGAGAGGAAATGTACAAGGGACAACGCTTGATGGACCGGATTCGTCCTTTTGTAGATGTCATTACCGTCAAGGGGAAAAATCAGCGAGGATAAGCGGTCATCTGCCTACTCTTTTGATATCTTACAATTAAAAGACTATTGTGATATAATTAAAAGGTGTCGAAACAGACATTACAGGTTATAATAATGTTGACTTTTCTATAAAGGAGGAACATACAATGGCAATTGTTAACGTGTCCGATCAATCCTTCAACGCAGAAGTCGAAGGCACAGGAACCGTTTTGGTTGATTTTTGGGCGCCATGGTGCGGTCCTTGCAAAATGATCGCTCCAATTCTGGAGGATCTGTCCACAGAAGTTGGCGATAGTGTCAAAATCGCGAAGGTGAACGTGGATGAAAATCCAGAGTCTGCTTCCCGTTTCGGCGTGATGAGTATTCCTACCCTGATCGTCTTCAAAGACGGACAGCCTGTTGATAAAGTGGTAGGCTTGAACTCTAAAGAAGCATTGAAAAGCATGCTTACTAAACACCAATAATCATGGAATGTGACCCATGCTCCTGCGGGGGCTTGGTGGAGCGCCATGAACAGTCAATGCCTCCGGTTATATATACCGGGGGCGTTTTTGTGCATTATTCCTATATAATATAAGTATTAGTTGAGCAGTCATTAAGAATGGAAGGAGGAACCGGGCGAATGAAATCCTATGCGGAGGACTTGCAGAACCAGGAGAAGGCGCTGGAGAATATACGGCACAAATTAGCATTACTGCCGGATGCATCAGGCTGTTATCTGATGAAGAACAGTGAAGGCACCATCATTTATGTCGGCAAGGCCAAAGTGTTGAAAAACCGGGTCCGTTCCTATTTTACAGGTAGCCATAACGGCAAGACGCAACGACTGGTTGCCGATATTCGTGATTTTGAATATATCGTTACAGGCAGTAATATGGAGGCGCTCATTCTGGAGTGCAACCTTATTAAAAAGCACCAGCCGCGTTATAACGTGCTGTTGAAGGATGATAAAACCTTTCCGTACTTGAAAATTACGAACGAGGCACACCCCAAGCTGGAGGTAACCCGTCGCGTTCTGAAAGATAAAGCGAAATATTTTGGACCGTACCCTAATTCCTACGCGGCACATCAGACGAAAAAGCTGCTGGATCGTATGTATCCGCTGCGCAAGTGCGGTGTGATGCCAAAAGAAGTGTGTCTGTATTATCACATGCATCAGTGCTTGGGACCTTGTGTGAAAGAGGTTGAGAAGGAAACATATGACCAGATCAGTCAGGAGATTGGTTCCTTTTTGAGTGGAGGACATGAGGAAATTAAAAAGGATCTCCAACGTAAAATGCAGGAGGCCGCAGAGGAATTGTACTTTGAGCGTGCCAAGGAGCTGCGGGATCAGATTATTAGCATCGACGCGATGATGGAAAAGCAGAAAATCACCACATCTGATGCGAAGGACCGGGATGTATTCGGATTTTCGGTAGATAAGGGCTGGATGTGTGTACAGATTCTATATGTCCGTAAGGGTAAAATGATCGAGCGCCATATGTCGACTTTCCCTTTCTACGGTGAAGCTTACAGTGATTTTATGTCCTATGTGACGCAATATTACAGTGACAACCCGGCAGTACCGCAGGAGATATTGTTGCCGGATTCTCCTAAGCTGATGAAAGCAAAATCGGCTGATGTTGATCAACCGATTGCAACAGAAACTGAGCTTTACAGTGCAACTACAGCTGAGACTACCGGGATTACAGATGAGGAAGCAGTACAAACGGAGTCAGACCGTTCTGCTGACCCACTGCGGGTAGCTGAAGCACGAGCAGCTTATGCAGAAGGAACGAATCAAGCTCAAGTTGGTGACCAAGAAACCGGGGAAACAGAAACAGAAACAGAAACTCAACTATCCGGTGGACTGGAGGACCCATCTACGGCAGCTCTCGCTCTGGCTGAATGGTTGGATGTAAAAGTACTTGTGCCACAGCGTGGGCTGAAAAAGCAAATGACGGGTATGGCGACGGAAAATGCACGTGTTGCTCTGGATGAGAAGTTTAAGCTGATCGAGCGGGATGAGGAACGGACATCCAAAGCTGCAAGCAATCTGGGACGTGCCATTGGGCTGGATAGTCTGCATCGGGTAGAGGCGTTCGATAATTCCAACATTCAGGGTTCTGATCCAGTCTCGGCTATGATCGTCTTTATTGATGGCAAGCCTGCCAAGAAGGAGTATCGAAAATACAAGATCCGTTCTGTGCAGGGACCAGATGATTATGAGACGATGCGTGAGGTTATTCGGCGTCGATATGAACGTGTGCTGAAGGAAAATCTTGAACGTCCCGACTTGATCATTGTCGATGGTGGGCGTGGACAAATTAAAGCGGCAACCGATGTATTGGAAAATGAGTTGGGTTTGTTTATACCTGTGTGTGGTTTGGTGAAGGATGCCAAACACAGAACTTCCCAACTACTGATGGGAGAAACATTTGAGGCCGTGACACTTGCACGCAATAGCGAGGAATTTTATCTGCTGCAACGGATCCAGGACGAGGTTCACCGTTTTGCCATTACGTTCCACCGCGAGCAGCGCGGCAAATCTATGGTAACTTCCCAGTTGGACTCCATTCCAGGCATCGGCGAGAAACGGCGTAAGTTGCTGCTCAAGCATTTTGGATCGCTCAAAAAAATAAGAGAGGCCAGCGTCGAAGACTTCCGGCCTCTCTCTATTGGGGATAAGCTTGCTCGTCAAATTATAGCTGCCCTTCGGGAGGAGGAGTCGTAGAATACGGCTCCTCTTTTTTCATGGGTTCAAACATGATTCGATTAGGCTTTTTGGGACTAAACCAGTAAATGATGTAGCCTACAATAGCCGGAAGTAAGATCCAGAATAGGCCGGCGCTCACATTCACGGTGTCTCCCAGACTTATCACACTAAGTCCCATTAATATGCTGTCAAAAATAACGTGGCTGAACATAGCAGCGATAAAGCCGTAACGCAAGAACACGAAACTAAACAGCAAACCAAGAAAAGTCAGCTCAATAGGTCTGGAAATCACCGGATAGATCGGATAAAGCGTATGTCCCAGTGCCCAAATAAGCGTAGTGATCAGACAAGCAACAAACGTATTCTTGACTATTTTTTTTACCATCGGAATACCAAATAGACGGTAAACAGTTTCTTCTCCAATACCTGCCATCCAAGCCATAATCGGCAATAGCCATGGATAAGCCATATTGTAAGGGGACTGCGTGGCGTCTGTAGTGGAGAACGTATTAAATGTGCGCTCCAATACAAAGAACAAAATGGATTGTACGCCCAGTAAAATGAAGGCCCACAAGTAACCGACATACATACTGCGAAGCACATACAGTCCGTAGCCTGGCTCTTTAGCACGTGGCCATGCATTTAGTCCAACCTGACGCATAAGCCCGTCACCGCCTACCAAGGAGAAATAGATAGCTACAGCCATGAAGAAGGTAACACCAACCTGGAATACCATAAGAAATAAAAGCATGCCCTTACTGCCTGCTTCAGCTTGCAATAAAGGTAGCATGTTCATTGTCCCAGCTATACTAGCAATAAAGTATACAATGGACAGAATAATACCACGAACAAATGAAGTATGTCGTCGAGTGAGTGACGCATACACAATGGCAAGTACGCCCAGGACAAAGCTAAATAGGGCATAACCCGCATAAGTCATCCAATTCGCCCAGTATGTTTGCTTTTTAACATAGTCGGTATAGGACGAAGGGGCCGAAAAGCTTTGGGTAAACGAGCGAACATCCCCGTCTTCAAAAGTAAAAGCCAGCGTAAGTACCGAGGCGCCGATTTTCTTTTCGTCCACGGTATATTTTAATCCACCTTCCCCCTCAGTGGTCGCGAGCTTCAATTCAGATGGCTTAAAGCCAAAGCGTTTGATCCATATTGCTGCAGCCTGTTCCTTGGCTTCGAGCGTCATGTCACCCTCAGCTACACGTACAAGTCTGCTTCGTGCTTGTTCATCTGTAGAAACATCAGCCTGTGTGTAATTGGTGCTGGAGGTGATCCGTTTAAAGCTAACGACCTTCCCAGTGGATAAATCCACATGGATTTGCAGCTTGCCCTTCGCTGAGGAGTCAGGCAAATCAACCCGAAAGGTTTCATAAGGATAATTTTTTTTCCATGTACGATCGTACTCTTGAACCAATTTTTCTCTGGATAAATAACCGTACAAATCTGTTTCAGCCTGATAGGTTACGACGGGCTTCTCTGGCTGTGATTCCGTATAGCCCAGCTCGGAACGGGCAAAGTCCAGGGCGTGTATGACCGCTTCTTGTTTGCTGATGACCTTTGCATTCATCAATGATTCCGGACTTGGATTGCTAATTGAGGGAATAAGCAATTGAAAGATAAAAAAGCAAATCAGGCCAACCCCGCCCAGCAAGCCTAATTTTTTGAAGTTGGCCGTGAGCACGACCGGTTTCCCGATAGGATTCATGAGTTTCCTCCTTAATCTGTAAATAAGAACATCCATTAAAGATATCATACTGCACAGGTTCCCGCCAACAGACCAGCGATATTCATGAAAATAGAGTGAAAGCACTTTAAAGTTTTAATAAAATTAGATAAGCTGTGATTAATCGATGTCTATTCGCGAATTAAAGCCAATTTCACGTTTTTTCGGCGAAATCGGTTTTGTGATCTGGATAGAGAAGGATTATAATCTTGAGGCAATGCCTATGAAATATATGGGTAATGATATACATTTAAGCCGAATTTCTATGAGAAAACGGGGGAACCATGTTACTGGGGTGAATTTTACAGCCGATCCTGATGGACCGGAAGTGTAAATAGGGCATACTGTGCTGTCCGAATCCGTCAGCTAACCTCGTAGGCTGTGGGCAGGAACCAAGTCAGGCACTCGGTTTTCCGGTGTCTTTTTTTGTGTGTATAAAAGTGTTTGGATTGGTTAGACCGCTGCGGGTTCAGATTATTCTTCCAATTGCAGTTATCCCCGGATTTTTTTGATTGTATAAACCCTTTAATGGTTAAAATCCGGAGATAAAGGCAAACGCTTCGCTTCTTCAGAACAATTCTGCCCCCTTCGCTGCTGCTCGCCAATAGCACAGGGAGCCGAGTAGTGTTTGACATGCATTCTTCCTGTATTCAGGGAATGCTAATTATAGCTACTTAAGGTTTGGAAAATCAAAAAAATCAGGGGCAACGACGATCGGAAGATAAATGGAACGCGTAGCGGGCTTACACCGTATTAAGTCACTGTTTTTATAGTTTTAAGGATTAGGAGAGAAGTGATGAATAGATGAATCCCAATGCACGCTGGCTTCGGCTTTCTCCACCGCAGATATTCGTTGCAGGCTTTGCCATTATCATTCTAATAGGTAGTTTATTGTTAATGCTGCCCATCTCTAATACAACAGGAAAACCACTTGCGTTTATAGACGCTTTGTTTACTGCCGCATCCGCGACCTGTGTAACCGGACTTGTCGTTAAGGATACAGGGCTCTTTTTTACAACCTTTGGTCAAATCGTTATCGTTGCGCTGATCCAGATCGGTGGTCTTGGCTTTATGACCATGGCTACCTTGATCGCGCTGGTGTTCAAACGTCGCATTTCCTTGCGGGAGCGCCTTATTTTGCAAGAAGCGATGAATCAGACCTCTGTCGAAGGAATTGTTGGATTGATCCGCAAGGTGCTATGGTACTCGCTGATGATTGAGGGCGTATGTGCAGCTATTTTTTCGATTCGCTGGTCATTTGATATGCCTGTCGGCAGGGCGATTTATTTTGGAATTTGGCATGCCATTTCCATGTTTAATAATGCTGGTTTTGATTTATTCGGTGAATTTCGCAGCCTGACAGGTTATGTATATGATCCGATTGTTAATTTTACAGCCATGTTTCTCATTATTTCGGGTGGTATTGGTTTTGTAGTGATGTCAGACCTGGCAGATTATCGTAAGCGTAAGAGACTATCCTTACATACCAAGGTGGTACTCAGCATGACAGCTGCTCTGATTGTCGTCGGGACGCTCGTCATTTTTGTATTTGAGTTTACGAATCCAAAGACGCTTGGCTCGCTTGATTGGGGTGGTAAACTGCTGGGTTCTTTATTCCAGTCCGTTACTCCACGTACCGCAGGTGCCAACACGCTGGACATTGCAGGCTTGCGGCAGGCTACGCAGTTTTTTATCATCATACTTATGTTTATTGGAGCTTCGCCTGGCTCCACTGGGGGCGGGATTAAGACCACTACATTTGCCCTGCTCATTGGAGCGGTGTTTTCGATGCTGCGGGGACGGGAAGATATTGTGCTGTTTCGGTACCGACTTGCGCAGGCACGAATTTATAAGGCTTTGACCATTACCTTGCTGGGGCTGCTGTTCGTGATTGGGGTGACGATGATTCTGTCCGCAACCGAAGATCATCATTTTCTAATGATCTTGTTCGAGACAGTGTCTGCATTTGGTACAGTAGGGCTGTCTATGGGGCTTACACCTGATTTGTCAGTTGTAGGCAAGCTGGTGATTACTCTGACGATGTTTGCAGGCAGGCTGGGTCCACTCACGCTAGCTTATGCACTGGGACCGAAAAAGGGTAAGGAATTGTATCGTCATCCAGAAGGTAAAATAATTATAGGGTAAGGGAGTTTTCGAGTAGATATGAAAACGCAGCAGTTTGTAGTCATTGGCCTGGGACGGTTTGGCTCAAGCCTGGCTTTGCAATTGGTGGATATGGGGTGCGAGGTGCTTGGCATTGATCGGAATGAGGATGTTGTAGACAGTATGAGTGAGATCCTGACACATACTGTCGTGGCGGACGCTACAGATGAGGATGCGTTGCGGTCACTGGGCATCCGTAATTTCGATTGCGGCATTGTTGCAATTGGTGATGATATTCAGGTAAGCATCCTGACCGCCATTTTGCTGAAGGAGCTGGGTGTGAGAAAAGTCGTAGCCAAAGCTATATCTGTACTGCATGGGCGTGCGTTAGAGAAGCTTGGGGTGGACCGAGTCATTTATCCGGAACGAGATATGGGTATTCGGGTAGCGCATCAGCTGGTCACGCCTAATCTGCTCGATTATTTGGAGCTGTCCAAGGAATACAGCATTGTGGAACTCAATGTGCCTGCATGTCTGAATGGCAAAACGTTAGCAGAATTAAATGCTCGTACCCGCTTTGGTTGCAGCATCGTGGCACTTCATACGGCGAATGGTATCTTGATCGCGCCGACAGCTATGGATCGGCTGAAAGCAGACGATATTATGGTCATTATCGGCTCCAATGACAATATCGGCCGCTTTGAGGATGAGGTCGTTAATGTCAATGAAGAGGGTTAAATTCTCTACACCATACGGTAGCCTGCAAACGATGCACGTGTCTCGCTAATCCAGCGTCGTGCTGTCGGGCCGAGATCGGCCGTTTCTGAGTATATGAGGGAGGTCGTTCGGCGTGTCTCCTTCAAATCAGGCAAGTACAATGCAGTAAGTCCATTATCTCGCAGCAGTTCGCTGCGCAAGTAGGATTTGGGCAGCAAAGCGGATGCCTTGCAGGTTGGAAGCAGGCGTACAATCGCCTCGAAGGAGTCGATTTCCATGCGGATATCCGGCATAATGCCGCTGCGCTGGAACAAGTCATCCGTCAGGCTGCGGTACCAGGTTCCTTTAGAGAAAATGATCATCGGCAATCCTTGCAGGTCCTTCATTGAAGCCGTTCCTGCCTTGACAGTTAATTCATGTCCGATGGGGACGACTAGCTCCAAATGATCGTCAAATAACGGAATGCAGCGTAATCCAGCTTCATGAATGGCAGACCCGACCACGCCGGCGTCTGCTTTTTTGTCGCGTACAAAGGCGACGATTTCATGCGTTTTGCCGGTGAGCAGCTTTAGCTCAGTCTGAGGATGCTTGCTCATGAAAGCCTCGACGAGGGTAGGCAACGTCGTTTGGAGTGTCGTAAGACTTGCGCCCAGAGTAAGCATGCTCTGGGCTTCATTTTTGTGCTGTGACAGCTTTTGTAAGAAGCGAAGCTGACGTTGCCGTTGCTCCAGCGCGAAAGTATATACAAATCGGCCAGTCGATGTAATTTCGAGCCGTTTGCCCCGACGATCAAAGAGATGGACACCCAGCTCTTCCTCCAGCTTGGCAATTTTGCGAGACAGGGCGGGTTGGGACAAATTCAGCAGTTTGGAGGCTTTATTCAGGCTGGACTGCTCGACAACGACGGCAAAAGCGTTCAAATCCTCAAACAAATCTTCCACTTCCTCTCTATATGCAAAAAAGACATAATAATTAATACGTATATTGCAATTCCATTATAAGCCGAAAAGGAGTAACATGAAAGCGACACAAGATGTTCACACTTTTGTTTTTCCTTATAAGGGACACCTTGTTGAACATTCCCTGTCGGGAACTGTCATTTTATATGTTATATTACTATTGAAAACGCTATTATTGGGAGAAGGGAGCATGACCTAGATGAGAGGATTTTATTCCAGAAAGCTGCATTCGCTTCTTGGCGTCATTCCGTTGGCTCTATTTTTTGTTGAGCATTTGGTGACGAACTTCACAGCGGTGGAGGGCGGTAAGGAAGGTTTTAATCGCAGCGTGGCCTTCCTGAATGGTTTGCCGCTGGTTATTGTGTTAGAAACGTTATTCATCTACTTGCCATTACTGTTCCACGGAATCTATGGCTTGTATATCGCTTATCAGGCTGATCCGAATGTTAAAAGGTTTGGCTATTCGCGTAACTGGCGCTTTTTGTTCCAGCGTATTTCCGGCGTCATTACGTTTGTATTTATTATCTGGCACGTATACGACACACGCTTTCAGGTGGCCCTGGGTAATGTCACTCATGAGGAGCTAGGCGGCGTAATGCATGGCATAGTGACGAACCCAGTCTATTTTATTTTGTATTTAATCAGTGTCGTTTCGGCATCATTTCACTTTGCTAATGGACTGTGGGCATTTATGGTCAGTTGGGGGATTACCGTGGGACCACGTGCCCAAAAAGTATCTTCCTATATCTGTATGACCCTGTTCGTGGTGGTGTCGATCGGCTTCGTTGCTTCCCTGCTTGCATTCCGTAGCGCGGAATTCCAAGAAACGGCAACAGCCTTGGTGCATTGCAGCGCTTTTAAACAGATACTGTAAACGAGTTATTTAAATTATACATCGTGTTGAGATTCTATTTTGAATGGTAAAAGGGGATTTAGTACAAATCCTGAAAAGAAGGAGTGAGCAGAAATGGCAGCATCCAATATTATTGTCGTGGGCGGCGGTCTGGCAGGTCTAATGGCTACGATCAAGGCGGCAGAGGCGGGAGTCCACGTTCATTTATTTTCTTTGGTTCCGGTCAAAAGATCCCACTCCGTTTGTGCGCAAGGTGGCATTAACGGTGCGGTAAATACCAAAGGTGAGGGAGACTCACCCTGGATTCACTTTGACGATTCAGTCTATGGCGGTGACTTTCTGGCAAACCAGCCGCCGGTAAAAGCGATGTGCGAAGCGGCTCCGGGAATCATCCATCTCATGGATCGTATGGGGGTTATGTTCAATCGGACACCAGAAGGACTGCTGGATTTCCGCCGTTTTGGCGGTACCCAGCATCATCGCACAGCCTTTGCTGGTGCGACGACAGGACAGCAGCTCCTGTATGCTCTCGATGAGCAGGTACGACGCTGGGAATCTGCTGGTTTGGTGACCAAGTACGAAAACTGGGAGTTTTTACAGGCTGTACTGGATGATGAAGGCATCTGTCGAGGGATTTGTGGGCAAGATTTGCGTACGATGGAAGTGAAGACTTTTGCAGCGGATGCCGTTATTCTGGCATCTGGTGGTCCCGGGATTATTTTCGGTAAAACCACAAATTCCGTCATTAATACCGGCACGGCTGCCGGTGCAGTGTATCAGCAAGGCGTTCGCTATGCGAACGGTGAGTTTATACAGATTCATCCAACGGCTATACCTGGTGACGACAAGCTGCGTCTCATGTCCGAGTCGGCACGGGGAGAGGGCGGTCGCATTTGGACGTATAAAGACGGAAAGCCATGGTATTTCCTTGAAGAAAAATATCCGGCTTATGGAAATCTGGTCCCTCGCGACATTGCGACACGTGAAATATTCAGCGTATGCGTTGATGATGGACTGGGTATTAACGGCGAGAACATGGTCTATCTGGATCTGTCTCACAAGGACCCGAAAGAGCTGGATGTAAAGCTGGGCGGCATTATTGAGATTTATGAAAAATTTGTCGGCGACGATCCGCGTAAAATCCCAATGAAAATATTCCCGGCTGTTCACTATTCAATGGGCGGCATGTGGGTCGATTACAACCAAATGACAAATATACCGGGTCTGTTCGCAGCTGGTGAATGTGAATTCCAGTATCACGGAGCGAACCGCTTGGGTGCAAACTCACTGCTGTCGGCCATTTATGGCGGGATGGTGGCTGGACCAAAGGCTGTGGAATATATCAAGGGCTTGAAAAAGTCTGCACAGGATGTAGCTTCTTCGGTATTTGATGCCGCAGTCAATCAGCAGACGGAGAAGTATGAGCGCATTTTGCATATGGACGGAAAAGAAAATGCCTATGTTCTTCACAAAGAGCTGGGTGAGTGGATGACGAACAATATGACCGTGGTTCGTTATAATGACAAGCTGGAAGCTACGATTCACAAGATCAAGGAGCTGAAGGAACGTTACTCGAACATTAACATTAATGACGCTTCGCGCTGGAATAATGCGGGTGCGGCGTTTACACGGCAGTTGTGGAATATGATGGAACTGGCTGAAGCGATGACCAAAGGGGCGCTACTGCGCAACGAAAGCCGCGGGGCCCATTACAAGCCGGACTTCCCGGATCGCAACGATGAAGATTATCTGAAAACGACGATTGCAGATTGGACACCGGAAGGACCACAAATTTCGTATGAAGAGGTCGACGTTTCACTGATCAAGCCGCGTGTTCGAGATTATTCCAAGAGCAAGTAACAGAAGGGAGTGTATTTAGATGTCGGAGCAAGCAGTGAAGTCGAATAAAACAGTGAAGTTCGTGGTTACTCGTCAGGATGAGCCTAATGCTAGTTCCTATACGGAAGAATTTGAATTGGCCTACAGACCGGGAATGAACGTGATCAGCGCGCTGATGGAAATTCAGCGTAACCCGGTAGACAGCCAAGGTAAAGAGACGGCTCCGGTGTGCTGGGAGTCAAACTGCCTGGAGGAAGTATGTGGAGCTTGTTCTATGGTGATTAACGGCAAGCCACGTCAGGCGTGCGCAGCGCTCGTCGATAAGCTGGAGCAGCCGATTACGATTGCGCCCATGAGTACATTCCCGGTAGTACGGGATTTGGTCATTGACCGCAGCCGGATGTTTAACGCGCTCAAGAAGGTCAAAGCGTGGATTCCGATTGACGGTACCTACGATCTGGGACCGGGTCCTAGAATGGCAGAGAAAAAGCGTCAGTGGGCATATGAGCTGTCCAAGTGCATGACCTGTGGTGTCTGTCTGGAAGCATGCCCGAACGTCAATGAGAAGACGACGTTCATCGGTCCTGCGGCGATATCTCAGGTTCGCCTGTTTAACAGCCATCCGACAGGGGAAATGAATCAGGAAGAGCGCCTGGATGCATTGATGACGGACGACGGGCTAGAAGGCTGTGGTAATTCGCAAAACTGCGTACGCTCTTGCCCGAAAGGCATTCCGTTGACAACTTCTATTGCCGAAATGAACAAGCAAACGACTAAGCATATGTTTAAGCGCTGGCTGACTGTGTAGCAGAGTCAGCCCATAGGTTGTACTCAAACAGGCTTCTTCCCAACCGGAGAAAGCCTGTTTTTTTGCGCTCAGGAATGATGGAGGGTAACATGGAGGAAGGAGCGAGGGACAGCACTTATGGTATAATTATAATATTGTGTATCGTTTTGGAGAAAAGGAGGCTGGACAGGTGACTGTGCAACCGATAACGAATCGACCTGTCACGAGGTCGGATGTAATGAAAGGATTAAAGGAGCTGGGAGTTCAGAGCGGCATGACATTGCTTGTTCACTCGTCGATGCGCAGCTTTGGGCGCTTTGTTCCAGGCGGGGCCTCCACCATTCTTGCCGCATTAACCGAAGCGATTGGCCGGGAAGGGACGCTGGTGATGCCAACACAGTCACACGACTTGACAGATCCGTCCACCTGGATGAACCCGCCTCTGGATGAGTCATGGTGGGAACTGGTACGTGAGGAAATGCCTGCTTATGATCCGGCCTGGACGTTGACCGGAGGGATGGGCGTCATTGTAGAAACGTTCCGTGGCCTGCCGGGAACAGTGCGCAGCGGACATCCGCACGTTTCTCTGGCGGCATGTGGACCTGCTGCTATAGGCTTGCTGGAAGCGCATGAGCTTGATTTTGGGCTGGGTGAGCATTCGCCCTTGGCGAAGCTGTATGAGGCAGATGCCTATGTACTGCTGCTGGGCTGCGGACATGACAGCAACACCTCCTTACATTTGGCAGAATATCGAACAGCCTACAATGGACGTGAAGTTGTCACGCATCAAGCCCCTATGATGGTGGATGGGACCAAAACGTGGGTGTCTTTTCAGGATTATAATATTACCTCGGATGATTTTGAGCAACTGGGACTTGATTTTGAACGGGAATGTCCCACATCCTTTATGCGGGTGAACATTGGAGAGGCTTCATGTTTTTTCGCAAGGCAACGGGATTTAGTTGACTATGCAGAGCAGTGGTTGTCCACTCATCGCTAAAGCTTCTGAACAGTAGGGGATTCTGAGAAAATGAGATAGAGGAATAGATCGCAAGGGGGAACGCATATGGAAAAGACGCCGCAAATCCGCCGCGAGAGTCAGGATGGCCCACATCAGGAGGCCGCTATCCCTCCCGGTTCTTCGCGGCGTTCCTTATCAAATGAGCCAGCCAATCCTTCCCGCCGTCGTTTTTTGAAAAAGGCGGCTTTAGCCACAGCAGGAACTGCACTATTGGCTGGAGGATATGCCTCCTTATGGGAGCCTAATCATTTGGAGATTACACGCTTCAACTTGTCTCTCCCTCGTCTTCCGTCTGCATTTGACGGAATTAGGGTGGTGCATTTCAGCGATGTGCACTTGGGGTTTCACATGGATGAGCAGGATCTGAGCGAGCTTGCGGACCGAATAGCAGGTCTGGAGCCGGATTTGCTCTGTTTTACAGGCGATATTGTAGATGATTATTCCGTATCGATGAAGGCTGCTGTTCCAGTTATGGCTTCCATGCACGCTACCCTTGGTAAGTTTGCTATTCTGGGCAATCATGATTATAGAGGCTTACCCGCCGGCGTTCAGGAGCTATATCCAAAAACCGGATTTACACTGCTGAGAAATGAGCATGTGGTTGTAGAGCGCGCGGGACAACGTGTGGCCATTGTCGGCTTGGAGGATAACATCATGGGCAAGCCCAATCCGCAGCGTGCAATCCACGGACTGCCTGATGAGATGTGCAAGCTGCTACTGATGCATGAGCCGGACTATGCAGATGTGGCGGCACAAATGTCCTTTGATCTTCAATTGTCAGGACATACGCATGGGGGACAGGTACGTTTGCCTGTCATTGGAGCACCGATGCCGCCCCCAGGTGGACGCAAGTACATTCAGGGATTATTTCATGTGGGAACGGATAGAATGCCACTGTATGTCAGCCGAGGCATTGGTATGACACATTTGCCAATACGAGTGCTGTGCAGACCGGAGCTTAGTGTTATTACGTTAAAATCTGGCCAATAGGTCATGATCCTTTTTTCATCTTCATCATATATGTTGGAACTACATAATGTTGGCTTGAATGTAGTGTAGAAATGTAGCCGTTTCGGACAAAGGAGTGAGATTCAGATGGATCGTATTGCTGTCATTTCAGATATTCATGGCAATTGGCCTGCTTGTGAGGCGGTGCTGGAGGATATTGCTTCCCGAGGCATTAGCCGTGTGTTTTGTTTGGGGGATCTGATCGGCAAAGGGCCTAGTCCGTGCGAGGTTCTGGATGCTATCCGTCAACATTGTGAAGTCGTCGTTCGGGGCAATTGGGATGAGCTGGTTAGCATAACGGATGATCTCAATTTTAGCTGGCAAGCCGAACGTTTGGGTGCAGACCGAGTGCAGTATTTGGCACAGTTGCCGTTTCATTATGATTTCAGAATGAGCGGACGTCGTATCCGCTTGGTGCATGCCTCGCCGCAAAGTGTGTATCACCGCGTACAACCATGGGATGAGCCAGCCAAAAGGCTTGCCATGTTCGATCCGCTAGCTGAAGAAAGTGGAAAAGTACCTTTTGCTCCAGAGGTTGTGGGATATGGGGATGTGCATAATGCCTTTATCCAGCATTTTCAGGGAAAAACACTTTTTAACGTTGGGAGTGTCGGGAATCCGTTGGATATTACCCAGGCTTCCTACTGCATTTTAGAGGGGCGATGGGGAGAGGAGCAGCTCACGCCTTTTTCCATTCATTTTGCACGCGTACCCTATGATATAGAATTGGCAGTAAAACAAGCAGAGGAGGCAGATGTGCCTTCTTTGGCATATTATATTCGAGAGCTGCGTACCGGAATTTACCGGGGAATTCAGGACCTGGATTAAGTATGGAAATATGCATTGCTAAAAGCAGAATCCATCCGCAGGAGGGAACATTGTGCTGACCAGAGAAATGCTTCGTCTCGGATTGCCGGAGCTTTACACTCGCCGAGTCCGATTGCGCCAGCTAAAAGCGGAGGATTATCCTGCGCTGGAGCGGATCTTATCCGATCCATTGGTAATCCAATATGTGAATCGAATTCGCAAGCCAGTCTATGCAAGAATGAGACGCCTGGTTGCGCAAATTAAAATATCAGCTGACTCACTGGATTCCCTACATTTTGCGGTGGAATGGCATCGGAGAAATACAGGAGAGAGCAATCTGCATGATGAATTCAACGAACGGTCCTCCTCACCGTTGCTCGGTATTGTTTCTTTTCAGCAATGGAATGAAAGAACGGGTGAGGCACAACTGGGCTATATTCTGGATCGGCCTTTTTGGGGACAGGGACTGGCTACAGAAGTCGTAGGAGAAATGCTGAAATTTGGTTTCGAGTCTTTGAAGCTCAAGCGGATCGAAAGCCGTTGCCAAGAGAATAACCAGGCTTCTATGCGTGTGCTTATGAAAAATAAGATGCGTCTGCTGCGCACCATTGGTGCCTATGATCCCTCAGGAGAGGTGCCGAGTGTATTGGTATTTTCGCTGACCCAAGGGGATTATGCATAGAAATAACATTGGAATATTTTGTTACAAAGATGAAATATAACTGCAAAACAACTCTAACACAGGACGGGTACAATACAGACATGACCCCCTTTTGAATAATATATGTTGCTGGGACCCGATCATTCGGGTCCTCTTTTTTTGTTATCCTATAGTTAGAACCAATCAGGAAAGAAGGGCTATGTCATATTCAAAATATCATGCTACTAGGTGTATAGGGTCTAGGTCTCGGGATGACCACAACGTCACTGGCCCATGTCGTCCTTGGTGCTGTATCGGCTGAGGAGGCAGGAACGGGTTCAGGCTTGTTTACGACCTTTATGTACTTGGCTAATTCGTTGGGTGTCGCTTTGATCGGTATCTTGTTCTTATCCTCGCTCAATCACACGCTTTCAGATGCTAATCTGTCCGATTATATCAGGGCATTCATTATTTCTGTGGCGGTGAGTGGCCTTCTTGCCTTGGCTGCGCTCATTTGTATTTCATTTTGTTACAAAAATGAAATATAACTGCAAAACTACTTTAATATAGACTGGGTACAACATAGATATGACCCCCTTTGAATCATATAAATTGCTGGGACCCGAAGCTTCGGGTCCTTTTTTTTTATAATTCATAGGTACGGTTCAGGCTGGTTACCAGCTCTGGAAGCCATTCATTTAGGGAGAGAAAGGAGTATCCCTCTGACTGGGCTTTGGACGTATCCATGTACCACGATTGTGTAATACCGAATGGAGACATGTGCTCGTTATTGGCTGTAGTGGAGTCATATGTCCTGAGGGGGCAGATGAGTTTGAGCCGGAGGGGCTCATCCAAAACGAATGTTATGAAATGATCCATCAAATGATGGAACGCCATGAGGAAGCGCATAAAGGTAATTGGCAGGAATTTATGCGTCAGAGCGCTCAGGATTGGCGCCAATATCCGCAATTGACACGTAATGAGTTAAGCCGCATTACGTGCCCTGCATTATTTATTGCTGGTGAACATGACGACTTTGCCACAGAAGAGCAGCTTCAGGAATTATGCTCATGGGTCCAAGATTCACGTTATCTAGTTGCTCCGGGTTGTAGTCATCGGCCGCACATGCTTAGAGAACAGCCCATTTTAATCAATGATTCTATTCTTCAATTTTTGAATAAACATGCTATTGGTTGATTAAAATTATTCCCCTAGAAGCTTCAAAAAATTGGCTGGCACCGTAATTTGCTGATTATTAATCATAATCTTTCGAAGCTCTTCCATAGAGTCTTCTTCACCTCTGGCATCTTTAATCTCCTTGATTTCACGATGCAGACGTTCCATTTGCAGATCAAGCGCATTAGCGGAATCCGCCGCGTTCTTTAATTCACGTGTCAGACTCTCGGGAACAGACTGGTTGTATTTATAAAAGATTTTATGCTCCAGGCTTGCCCAAAAATCCATCGCAATGGTTCGAATCTGCACCTCTACGCAGACTAGTTCCTCACAGTCCGAC
This sequence comes from Paenibacillus polymyxa M1, assembly GCF_000237325.1. Classification (NCBI taxonomy): domain Bacteria; kingdom Bacillati; phylum Bacillota; class Bacilli; order Caryophanales; family Paenibacillaceae; genus Paenibacillus; species Paenibacillus polymyxa. The sequence continues at coordinate 4,693,872 of NC_017542.1, read as the reverse complement.
ATGAATACAGGAACTTGAACCAGCAAATGCAGACTCTGATAACCGTTCGGCTTGGGATTCTTGATGTAATCCTTGATTTCCAGCACCTTGAGGTCACTCTGTCTCTGAAGCATGTTACTGACATCATAAATGTCAGAAATAAAAGAACAAGTAATACGTAAGCCCGCGATATCCTTGATAGAATCTTTGATAGCATCCAGCGATAACTCACTATTTTTACGAAGCATTTTGTTCATGATACTCTCAGGAGATTTAAGGCGTGATTTGGTATGCTCAATAGGGCTGTAATCGTGCAATGCTTGAAATTCCTGCTTTAATATTTCAATCTTGGTTTCCATTTCGTCGAGTGCAAACTTATAGATGAGCATAAATCGCGTGATATCATGCTTTAGCTTTTTGAGCTTGTCCATAGGATCTTCCAATTGCATATGTAATTCTCCTCACACAAAGATGTTGTTTATTTAAAATAATGGAGTTGTACGGTTTAAGGCGCTTGGTAGCAGAGCGAGGATTTGAATCTGGAGAAGCGTTAGTGTTCGCCTTTGCAATGGGATTGTTACTCTATATAAGGATTTCCCAAGAATCCCATTGCAACAGCGATTCCCACCCTTAATACATTTTAAAGCGCCACAGGAATTTTACGTTTTTCTTTAAAATAAACCCATTCCCGGAAGCCGATATCCTTCAGCATCGCTTTTACGTCTTCCCAATCGTCGCCTACCCGCGAAGGCTTATGGGCATCTGAACCAAAAGTGACCTCCACACCAAAATGGTGCGCTCTTTCTAAAATAGAAGCAGACGGGTACCATCCGCCACTCAGCTTGGTTTTACCTGAAGTGTTAATCTCAATCGCCACATTGGATTCCGCAATCACTCGCAAGGTTTCGTCAATGGCTTCATCGGCAGGAATGTCTGAAAAGGCAGGGAAATTCCCTTTCATTGCGTCAATATGACCTAAAATCTGAAACATGCCGCTTCGCGCAGATTGCTGAATGAGCGCATAGTAGGCTTGTTTGACCTCGACTTTACGAGCGTCACTTAATTTTTTCCAACGATTGCGGTTAAAAATGCTGTCCCCTTCGACATTATGAATCGACCCGATAAGGTAATCAAATGGATAAGGAGCCAAAGTGGAACGATACAATTCAACAAAATCAGGGAAATAATCCGTTTCCAATCCAAGGAGCACGTCAATACGGCCCTCGTATTCCTTCTTAAGCTCCTGTACTTCTTTTACATATTCAGCAAGCTGTGACTTGGCCATATAAATTTTAGGAAAAGCCTGATCCTTTTCGTTACATAGGAAGGGGGAATGGTCGGAAATACCAATAGCTTGTAAGCCTGATTGAATACCTGCTTCGATGTAATCCCGAATGTTGCCGTCTGCATGACCGCAGCGGAAATGATGGGTGTGCAGATCAAATTTCATGGACTGTCTTCCTTTCGTAACCAAGGTTTATATTGTGTATGTTGTTCATAGCGAATTACGTTATTCAGAATTGGTGAAATTCGTCTCCGGCATCCCCTTCAGATCGCTCAAAAATTGCTGCATTGCTGAGTTTAGATAACGGCCGGACTTATAAATCACCCCTACCGGATGACTAACTTCCAGCTCGGGAATATGGATCATTTTTAATGTGCCTGTACGCAGTTCAGAAGTGACTGAAAGTCTGGAAATTATGGCAGCTCCGAGATTGATTTCGACCATCCGTTTGACTTCCTCACTGCTGGACAACTCGATCACGACATGGGGCACAATTTGGTGCTTTTTAAAAACATCGTCCACGAATTTCCGTCCTACCGTATCGGGAGAGAGCAGAATGAGCGGAATTTCCCGAAGGGCTTCAATAGTAGCGTGTGGTTGCGAGGCCAGCGGATGTGTAGGAGACACGACAAGCTCAAAAGAATCATAATACAGGACTGAAGTGCTTAGATTGGGATTACGTTCGATCAGATAACCGATACCAACATCAATAAGTCCGTTCTCCACCTGCTGATAGATCATCGAGGAGGCCATGGATTGAATGGAGGTTTTGATGAGAGGGAACTGATCCTGAAAGTAGGAGAGCACACGCGGTAAAATTTGAATGGCGATGGATGTTGTGGTACCCAGCGCAATGTGACCCTGCGGTGTTTCGTTCAAGTCATACAATCTCTGTCTTAATTCCTCAACAACCTCCAATATGCGCTCGGCGTGTTCCAAAAAAACAACTCCCCGGTCGGTCAGGGTGACGGGCTGGTTGCGGTCAATCAGAATGGTTTTGAACTCATCCTCTAGACTTTTGATTTGGGCGGACACCGCCGGCTGCGTCAAATTGAGAAGTTCTCCGGCTTTACGGAAGCTCATCGTTTTGGAAATCATGATAAGTGTTTCAAGTTGACTGATGTTCATGAAGTTCCTCCTCTCTTTTCTTTAGCTTGTCGCAGCTGTATAAACTGAGTTTAGCCAATCTACTTGTTTATATGTAAAACCATCGTTATGCTTTATTTCATTAGATTATAGGTTATTCGAGCAGGAAGGGCAATGAATCGAAGCAGTACACCGTAAAGTGTGGTATATTGGGGGATAAAGACTAAAGTCCTGATATACTTTAAAAATAACCAGTCTAGATTCGGCTTGTAGTAAAGATATAGTACATTATTCACATTTTTTGTGCTTTAGCTATAAAAAATTGCGGGACTGCTGTCGATAAGTGATAGAGAGAGTATTTTATTGCAGGTTGAGTCGTTATCCAGCATTATTTAAATAAAAATTCAAATTTATATGGGACTTTTGTTGTGTGTCTAAAAGCCCATCGTAAAGGGGCGCAATGATCGTGAAGGCAGAAGTGATAAATCCTTTTTTGGAGTCGGCGAGACGGGTCATTGAACAATTGATCCAAGTATCTCCTTTACCCGGAAATCTCGGTGTGAAAAATGTCGAGTTAGTGGACGACCATATCTGGATTATGATCGGGATGACCGGACAGCTCAGCGGAAATATTGTGTTCGGTCTGAATGAGCAGGTGGCGCTACGTATGGTATCGGCGATGATGGGCGGATTTGTGTTGACTGAAATTGATGAGATGGGCAAAAGCGCAATTTCGGAATTGGGCAATATGATTAGTGGCAATGCCAGTACAATTTTGTCCAGTCAGGGAATTGTCGTGGATATCACCCCTCCGCAGGTCATGAAATCAGAAAACTTGACCACTTTTGTGCCCCAGCGTGCCCTTTGTATTCCGCTTTCGGTGGAAGGAATCGGTGAGCTGGATATTCAGGTGATGATCTCTTAATATTAAAGGAGTAAGTTTCTTTAATGTGGAGGGATGACCATGAGTACATTGCAGGATAAGGTAATTGTGATTACAGGTGCATCCAGTGGGATTGGCGCCCTTTGCGCTCAGTTGTTGAGCGCAAAGGGCGCGATTCCTATTTTAACAGCACGCTCGCAGGAGCGATTGAAGCAAGTATCTGCGGGAATCAGCGGCAGGCATGAGCTGATCCCATTGGACGTTACCTGCCAGGAGCAGGTAGAGGCTGTTGCTGCACGGGTATTGGAAGAATACGGACGGGTTGATATATTGCTCAACAATGCAGGTTACGGAAAGTTTGAGTATTTTAATGAAACCGACCTGACAGAGTTTGAACAAATGATGGACGTGAACTATATGGGGGTTGTTCGCTGCATCAAGGCGTTTCTGCCGCAAATGACAGAGCGGAACGATGGGCAGATTGTGAATGTAGCATCGATGGCTGGGAAAATCGGGACAGCCAAATCGGCTTCTTATACGGCCACAAAACATGCGTTGCTCGGTTTCAGCAATGCGCTCCGGCAAGAACTGCGCGGAAGTGGAGTGACCGTAACGACGATTAACCCTGGGCCGATTGATACACCGTTTTTTGAGCTGGCAGATCCTTCAGGGGGTTATGTGCGGAATGTTGGCTGGTTTATGCTAAAACCTGATAAGGTAGCACAGCATATCGTAAGGGCGATGGAACTCCGCAAGGAGGAGGTTAATCTGCCACAGTGGGTATCTCCTTTCCTCAAGCTGTATCAATTAGCTCCCAGACTGATCGACAGGCTGGGGCATGGTGTGATGAATAAGAAATAATAGATGTCCCGTAGCCATTAGGTGTGGTGAGGGACATCTTTTATTTTTGTGATTTGGTAACAGGGCTATTTTCGCATATAATGGAGAGTAACGAATTTACGTATAGGGGTTGGACCTTTTCATGACATTGAATTTTGAAGCGCTCGGCGTTGAACAAGATCTGTTAGACAAACTGACCGAGCATGAAATTACACAGCCTTCGCCAGTTCAGGCAGAGGCTATACCGGAAATAATGAAGGGAAAGCATGTATTGGCGCGCTCGCAAACCGGTACAGGCAAAACACTGGCTTATTTGCTACCGCTGCTACAAGCCATTGACCCACAGAAAAAGGCTACACAAAAGCTGATACTGGCTCCAAGCCAGGAATTGGCCATGCAAATTGTACGTGAGGGTCAGCGCTACGGAGAGCATCGTGGAATCCGTGTACTAGGTTTGATTGGTGGGGCGGCAATCAAGCGCCAAATCGAAAAGCTAAAGGATCATCCACAGCTTGTGGTAGGCACACCAGGACGTGTACGGGAACTCATCGCTTCGAAAAAGCTGAAGATGCACAATATCACAACAATTGTCATTGATGAGGTGGATCAGATGTTCCAGCTCGGCGGAGCCGGCGATGTGACCCATATACTGGGCTCTGCTCAACGTGATCGTCAATTGGTATTCCTGTCCGCAACGCTGAATAATGAAATTCAGTCATTGGCACAACGGGAGATGCCTGATTACGTAGAAATCGGGATTGATCCTGATCAGAAGACGGCCAGTGGACTGGAACATTACTACTTTGTATCCGAAGAACGGGATAAGGTGGATATGCTGCGCCGTCTGGTACGGCATTTTAATCCGAGAAAAGCGCTGGTGTTCGTAAATACGACCAATGCCATCGGGGAAATTGAAGCCAAGCTCAAGCACATGGGCCTAACTACGGCATCCTTGTATGGAGATGCAGATAAAGTCACGCGCAGCAACGTGTTGGCTCGGTTCCGCGAGGACAAGCTCAAAGTGCTGGTCGCTTCGGATGTGGCAGCCCGTGGTCTGGATATTGAGGGGCTTGAAATGGTCATTCATTTTGACCCGGCTACGGATAGTCAAGCTTATGTTCACCGTGCAGGGCGGACAGGACGTATGGGACGCAAAGGACTGGTAGTGTCGGTGGTGACCGAGCGCGAAACGTTCATCATGCGTAAGTTTTCTCGTGAGCTGGGAATCGATATTGCAGAGCGTGCGTTGTACGGAGGTCGAGTTGTAGTGCCGCGCCCGGCGGATGCCAAGCGTGCCCCTGTAAGGCCATCTGAGACTAGATCCATTTCCAATGGAACAGTGACGGAAAACCGCAAGACACCTGTTCGGACTGAAGCAGGGCGTCCAGGCAGGAATTCCGTGAACGGTTCAGCTCCAGGCAAGAGCAAAGGAGCAGCCTTATCCAAAGCAGGAAAGGCACAGCGCGAGCGTGATCGTAAAAACAAGGGTGCGCCAAGATGGCTGAAGGAAAAAGGATCAAAACCGAACGAGTAAGGGAGAAGAGGGGGAGCCATGGAACAACAGCCTGTGTTGCAAATTAACGGACTGACCGGTGGATACAGCGCCAAACGCCCGGTGCTGCATCAGATTTCGCTCGATGTGAAGCCGGGAGAAATGGTGGGACTGATCGGTCTGAACGGGGCCGGGAAAAGCACGACTATGAAGCATATTTTGGGACTGATGACACCGCAGGCCGGAGAAATTCGCGTACAGGGTCATAAGCAGGATGAGAATCCCGAAGCATATCAGGGAGCTATTGCTTTTGTACCCGAAGCTCCAGAGCTGTATCCTGAAATGACAGTGATGGAGCATATGGAGTTTACGGCTAGAGCATACGGAGTCAGCGAAGCAGATTTCCGGACGCGCAGCGATCAAATGCTGGACTTGTTCCGTATGCGGGATAAAAGCGGAAGTATGTCGATGCATCTCTCCAAAGGGATGCGTCAGAAAGTGATGATTATGTGCGCATTTTTAGCGGGACCGCCGTTGTATGTCATAGATGAGCCTTTTTTGGGTTTGGACCCGCTCGGCATTCGTTCCCTGCTTGACTTTATGTTGGAGATGAAGCGTTCGGGTTCGTCTATTTTGCTCAGTTCTCATATTTTGTCCACGATTGAAAATTATTGCGATCGTTTTATTGTGCTTCATCAGGGTGCCATCATCGCTCAGGGTACGTTGGACGAAGTGACAGCACAGGCGGGTAAGCCGGGCATGCCGCTGGAAGATGCATTTTATGAGCTGGTACAAGGCAGGGAATGAGCATGGATTTGCAACGTTTGCATAAAGAAAGACGTCTAGCGTTCTGGGGACAGGTGCTGCCTTATCTGGGCTATGTCATTCAGAGCGGCCTTGCAGTGGTCTTCGGCTTTGCGCTGATTGCCTTTGCCGCATGGTACACGTCCTTGCTGATGCATATTCCGCCGGATTTGCCCATCCGCTGGATCATGCTTATTGTAGCTATTCCAATCGCGCATGCGAGCTTTCGAACGTATTTGAATGAGGCAGATATTGTCTTCCTTCGTCCCCAGGAGCACGCGATGCCCCAGTATTTCAAGGCCAGCCGGATTCGAGGCGTGGTATATAAAATATTCGGTTTGCTGCTGCTGTCCATTATTTTGTGGCCGCTGTATATCCGCAGTGATGCTGCGCCTAAGCCGCTGCTACTGACTCTGCTGCTGTTCGTGCTGCTGAAGCTGCTATTTAGCTACGGCGGCTGGCAGGAGCTTCGCATGGTATCGGTTGGCGGGAGCGTAGGCTATCGTCTCCTGCGGTGGGTTCTGGCTGTGCTGATGGTAGCCGCATGGCTATGGCAGCCTCCGCTACACAGCTTGCCATTTATCGTGTTGGTTGGCGTGGTGTACGTGCTTGTTCTGCGTTTACCGGTCAAGCTGCTAGTGGCTTGGGAAAAACTGATCCGCACAGAGGGCATGCAGGCTGCTCGCGTGATGCGTACGTTGGGCTGGTTTGTCGATGTGCCTGCCCTTACGCAGAGAGTGACGCCGCGCCGCTGGCTGTCCTGGCTGGGTGGTAACATACCTTGGAACAGAAGGGGAGCGTATCGTTACCTGCTGTTTAAGACGTTCTTGCGTACAGAGCCAGCAGGCATTGTCATTCGGTTAGGTATTCTGGGTCTGTTAATTATATATATCACCCATGCTAGCTGGATTGGTATTGCCGTATATTTATTTTTTATATTCCTCATAGGTGTTCAGATCACTTCTTTAAGACAGTATCACAGGGATTCGTTGTGGCTTCAGTTATATCCGATTCCTGCGCATAGTCGCCGTGCGTCTTTTCTTGACTTTGTTGTTCGGTTGACGTTGCCGGCTGCGGTGGTGCTGTGGCTTCCTTTTCTGGCAAAAGGAACGGAGGATCTACTGTCTACAGTGCTTATATTGGTTGGGGGAGTCCTTGTTGTGTTCCTGCTCCGTGGTACTCAAGCCAAAAAATGGCGTTTGGATGGACAGGATGAGGAAGAAGTGTGACCCATATCTGTGTGAATAAAGTAAAGGCTAATTCGCAAGCAGCAAAAGCTGAGCTGCCTGCGGATTAGCCTTTTTTGTACGTTCGCTGCTATGGTAGTCGTGGGTGCAGATATCCGTCTGCTTAAACGAAGATCGTTTTGCTGATGATAACTAATAAAATGAACAGTACCAAAATTGTTCCTGTGCTTGTGAATGCGCCATAACCACCATAACCGCCTCTTGTTTCTTCTGCTCCCATGCTCATTCTCCTCTCGGTCATTGTGATAAAGGATACATCGTATCTTATGAATTGGGTTTTTGGATTGCGTGGGCCAATGTTCTGGTGTGTTGCCGAATCGCCCTATATTTTTCATCAGATGCAGGAGATGAGAGAGGAAAAGGTACGTATTATCGAGAATAGAAGAAGTATGTAATCATTATCACTTGGAAAGTGGGAAAGACGAGATGCTGGTAGATAAGCTGCTCGTGAACATATTTCTTGTGTTTGTACCGTTACTCGTATATAGCGCTTTGTCGGATCATCGGCATAGGAAGCATACCCCGCTGCTTATGGGAGGGGTGCTGGGTGTTTCTTCTGTGCTTTGCCTTATGTTTTCGTACATTTGGTACGGATTATATTGGGATCTTCGCTATGTTCCTTTGATCCTTTCTGTTTTATATTTTGGTCCTACGGCAGGTCTAATGAATGTGACGCTAATGGTAATGGCTCGCATGTATGTAGGCCCTGAGTCTATGGTGGTGGGGCTTCCGAGCATGATGTTGTGTTATTTGGGACCTCTCTTGGTAAGAAACAAATTTATGCAGCTCAAAAGCATGTTGCTTCGAGTGGGCATGAATATGGTAATGAGTATATGGATTACTGGGGTCATGCTGATTTTTCTTTTAATACATTCTTGGATCAATGGCAGACTGGATGAGGATGAGATTGAGCTGATCCGTTCAATACTCTGGTTCGGTGTGATTCAATTCCTAAGTATTGGAGCTTCTTCTTTCTGGATGGAGTTTAGTTTGGAGCGAGAAGAAATGAGAAGAAAAATTAAATATGCCGAGCGTCTGAATACGTTGGGTGAACTGGCAGCGTCTATGGCCCATGAAGTACGGAATCCTTTAACTGTCGTAAAAGGGTTCCTGCAAATGGTCCAGTCAGGATTAGAAGGAAAAAATCGCAGATATGTTGCTTTGGCACTGGCAGAAGTGGATCGGGCTGAAAGAATTATTAGCGATTATCTGAACTTATCCAGACCGCAGATTGGAAACACAGAACGGATGGATCTGTCTGGCATGGTTCAACAGATCGTTTTGCTTCTGAAGCCAATGGCGAACAAGCAAGGCGTAAGGCTGTATACAGAGCTAAGGAATGAAATTTACATACATACAGATCGTAACCAGCTGCTACAGGCGTTAATACATGTGACGAAAAATGCGATTGAAGCTGCGGAAGATGGAGGCAGGGTATACATAAAGCTGACGGTTCAGGAAGAGCAGGCATGTCTAAGTATTAGGGATACTGGAAAAGGCATGAGCCAGGAGCATCTCGAACGAGTGGGTACATTGTTTTTTTCAACCAAAGAGGTAGGAACAGGACTGGGAACGGTCGTTTCCTTTCGAATTATTGAAGCCATGAACGGGAGTATACGCTATGAAAGTGAGCCCGGAGTCGGAACGGAGGTCGTCATCCTCCTACCACTGGCACAGGAATCTCTGCTCGCTGCGGAAGGATAATTGTGCGGACGTGTGATGGACAATAGTCAGCCAATCAAAAGCGGTATGCCCTAATATCTGGCATACCGCTAGTTATGCTATATATTTAACCTGATACAGACAGATTAGGCGTTCAACAAATCTTGTGCGCCACGATAAACAATGTCATATAGGTCTTCCAGATACTCTTCTTCGATACATGAGAACGCAATACGGAGATCGTATTCACCCAATGCAATCGTGCCTACCCCATATTGCTCCAGCAAATGAGTGCGCAGTCGTTCAGCAGACAAGCCGTTCAGCTTGAGACACATAAAATAGCCTGAATTGAAAGGATAGTAGCTCCATACATCCCCGTATTTTCCGCTATCGAGCAACGCTTTGACTTTATTAGCCCGCCCCTTCATAATTTGGAACTTTTCATTCTTCTGTTGCTCAAAATCGGGTGATTTGAGGGCATCCAGTACGAAGGTTTGAGATGGGTGAGGCCCGCTCGAAATCGTTGCCCGGATAATCCCTAGTGTTTTTTGTTCCAGCGCATTCAGTACATCCTGATGCTCCGAAGCAAAGGTAATAAATCCGACACGGAAGCCCCAAACGAATTCTTCTTTGGTAGCTCCGTCAATTTTGACTGGTAAAATTCTCGGATGAAGTCCGGCTAGCTGACCGAATAATGATTCATGCAGGGAGTCCTCGAAGAACAGGCCAAAATAAGCGTCATCTGTCACAACTACGACATTGATGCCTGCTTCCGCCGCTTCCTGAATGGCAGCGACAATAGCTTTACCCTCTTCAATGCCCGGTGTATAGCCTGTCGGGTTGTTCGGGAAGTTCAGTACAACGATCGCTTTGCCGTATTCTTTCTGCGCTAGTAGCGCCTCGCGTAAACCCTCACTATTAAAACGGTGATCCTCTGTGAACAACGGAAAATTCACCAAACGTCCATGACGGCGAATACCGAAAGTCAGTTCATAGTTCTCCCAGTTTTTATCTGGATAAATGACAGCATCTCCTTCATCCGTAAACAGGTCGGCAACGATGCTCAAACCGTGGGTCAGCGCGTTCGTAACTACAGGAAGGCCGTAGCCTTTTCCAGCCAGCGAAGGATTTTCTTTCAGCATTTTGTCACGCCATACGCTACGAAGTTCAGGTTTGCCCGCAGGGGGAGCGTAAGGATATAAATCCTTAGGACTATAAGCGGACAGCTTCTCCTGAATTACCTCCAAATGCATAGGGCCATTGCCTTCAGTAGCAATCCCGATCGTAGCATTATATTTTTTAGCAAGTTTCCCTGCCTCGGCAGATTGACTCAATATCCCTTCTTTTGGAAAATAAATCTCTTTACCTAAAAGAGAAAGCATTTGATATACATGCTCGTTGCCTGTCTGAATGTTTTGATTTAACTGCGCTGCCAGTGGATTCATTCCCGTTTCATCCTTCCAAGTCATTTTGATTACATATTATAGCATTACACACGGTAAGCGTCACGCACAAGCATTAGGGGGCATAAGAGCGTATTTTTTGCTTAATCGTGGCGCTGCGCTTATATTATAAAATAACGGGATAACAGGACAACCAGAGATGAACAAAAGGAGGTGCAGATTTTGCTGGATACATCTGCGTCATCGTTTATCCTGCTGCCGGCCTTTGCCAAAATTGTATGCGAGCCGGGCTGGAAATGGCAGGTACGCGAGAAGCCGATGCCAAACTATGATTTATTTTATGTATGGAGCGGAGAAGGGACGGTTGTATTAAATGGGGAAGCCTATCCGGTGAGCAAGGGCAGCTGCTTTCTGTTCAAACCGGGAGACGATACCCGTGCCACACATAATCCGCAAAAGCCGCTCATACTTACTTATATTCATTTTGCTCTCACCGAACAACCCAAGCAAATACCAGCCAGCTACCGTATGTTGGAGGAAACGTTCGAGGTGGAGCATATGCTTGCCAGATATGTCCGTCTGCGTCTGGAGCGTGCCTATGGGGCTGATGAGGAGGGCAGGCTGATCCTGAAGCAACTGATGATTCATCTGCTGCGTGCAGACCGGAAGGAACCGCAGGAGCAACAGGCCAGTAACCAGCTCACCGAGGTCATTCGAGAAACGGCTAACTACGTGCGGCAGCATCCGGGACTTCCTCATCGAGTCGAGGATTTGGCAGCACGTGCAGGGCTGTCACCGCGTTATTTTTCGATAAAATTCAAGGAGCTGCTAGGTGTTTCTGTGCAATCTCATATTATCAGCATGCGGATTGAGCGCGCGCAGCACCTACTGCTACATGCCGGAATGAATGTGACTGAGGTGGCGGAGGCTTTGGGATACCGCGACATCTTTTTCTTCAGCCGCCAATTCAAGCAGTATACAGGAAAAAGTCCGTCTGAGATTCGATAAGGCTATTAACGCATGACGAATATAAAGGATAAATCAAAAAGGACCGGAGCAGTTACGCCGGGTCCTTTTTGATATGAGCCATTTGAATCATTCGATCCCAATGCTCAAATGTGCAGCTATTTTTTTGTTACAATCCTTCATTTATGCTTTAGAATCGTGTCGAAAGCTACCAAGACGTTGTCCCATTTTCACCACATCCCCCAGCTTCAATGCGGGGTCTGGCTCAAATGTGCCGTTTTCAGTCAGCAAAACGACGGTTGAGCCAAATTCGAAATAGGCGAGATCGTCACCTTTTGTCCATGAGACCGCTTTTTCATCCGTATATTTGATGCTGCTCACATTCATTGCGCCAACCTTGACGACCGCCACCTCACCATATTCGTGGGCCATGTACGTAATCTGTCGTTCATTGCGACTAAGAACTCCCCTCATATGCTGCAAGCCGAAGTCATTCACTGGGTATACTTTGCCGCGCAGATGTTCCTTTTCTACCAGTGTACCGGATACCGGTGCATGAATGCGATGGTAATCTGTCGGGCTAAGATACAGCACAAAAGCATAGCCGTGTGTGTATTTCTCAAGACGCGGAGAGCGGTTTAGAAGCTCTTCCAGCGTATAGTCTTGCCCCTTGACGTTCAAAAGAGTACCAGACGTAATTGGGCCGGTAAAAGTAATCCGTGCATCCACCGGACTGGTCATCACCTCGGCGTTCGTATCAATCGGGCGCATGCCCGCTTTTAATTTGCGTGTAAAATAGGCGTTCAGGGAGCGATATTCTTTCCAATCCTGTTCCGCCTCATGCGTCTGGATCTGGTACGTACGTATAAAGGTGGGGATAAAAAGTCGGCTTGCACCGCTTTGCGCGAAGGAGCCCACAATCCGGCACACCCACTTGCGCGATGATAGCTCCGTCATAAGCCGCAGCCACTGTTTTGCCATTACAGATCCCCCTTGTTCATTTCCGAGCCGTCTTGGCCGGAACCTGTCCGGCCGCTCTGAACTATATTGACACAGAATGTGACGTAAATCAATACAGGGGACGGCCTGGTGAACGTTCAGTGCCTGACGAAGACATTCGTTCGAGAAGCCAACGTGCGTAAGCCATTGGCTGAGCGTACGTTTCTTTCCAGACATTACTCATGCCTGCCTGGCTAAAGCCATAGCGCTGATCACGACCATTGCATTCGATAAAAACAATCTTGCCTTCATGGGTAATTCCCAGATCCAGTCCGACATCGGCCAGACGGGGCAGGTGTTGTGCCAATCGGTGGACGATTTGCAATGAGAGTCTCTCTAGCTCATTCATCAGCCGGGCTATGTTTGAGTTTTGAACTGTCTCTGTTCGTGATAACACCTCTGGTAGGGAACAAGCCGTACCGCCTTGGGCTACATTCGAGACGAAAGTGTGGGATGGAGCAATTTTGGCAAACATGCCTGTCACCCCCCAGATTCCGCCATACCCGCGCTGAACGGTCACACGGATATCAAATGGACGACTGTCGCACAAAGCAAGCGGAATGGTTTCCTGAACGATATGAGGAACATGCATCAGTCGCTTGTGCAGAAATAAAGGGAGTTCCCCGACCTTCAACCGTAGGGTGGACCAACGTTCAGATATCGTTGGATGAGCACATTGCAATGTCCAGCTTCCGCTGGAATGCCTCAACCGCATAATTCCTCTACCTATGCTACTGCTACTGGGTTTAATTACAACATCCCCGGTTTGCTCCATCAAGGTACGGATGGAAGACAGGTTGCCTTGCAATGTTTTGGGAAGGTGGGGATGTAGCAGAGGATCTTCCTGTAGAATTGCATGTATATGGTCTTTGCCGAAACGGTTTTGTTCATTAAAAATATAGAATCCCTTGTGTACCAGCCTGTTGATATCGCGGGCATTTTCATTTTGCCGATAGAGAGTCCGATTGTGGATGACTGGCGGCAACGGAAGAGTCATCTGCCGATACTCGTTGCCGTTTTTAACAAAAGCCCGGCATGTTCCGGTCGATATATGAATATCTTCTAGACGAAGAAAGCAGGGGATTAGCTCGTAGCTTAACCCGGCCTCCTCGTAATTGGCGATAGATTCATAACGCGTCCTCATGACGGGAATGCCCCGGTAAGTTGCCGGGTTGAGCATGACGCCGACATGCAACATGAGTATGTCCGCCCTCCTTATCGTCAATCCAACTGACCATATTGTGATTCTAGTCCATCATATGTATCAAAGGTCGGCCAGGCATGGACGCTAGCCTTGCGATATGCCCAAAGTAATAAGCCAAGCACCTTTCAGAGCAAGAAACGATATGATACAAGATGAGTGTTGAAGGGTGAGGGAATAAGGTAAGGAAAGTAGGTGAGGTGATGCAGAGGCTGAAGGTAGCAGTCATTACACCGGGATCTTTTGTTATACCTTCGCCCCGCAGCAGTTCAGTGGAGCGGGTAATTGCTCGTATGGTACCGCTGGCTAGCCATAAGCTTCAGGCACAGATCTATGGCATAAGAGGAGCAGAAACACCGGATCACGGCGATGTTGACGGAATTCCTTGTATGCGCTATACGCGGGGGGCAGGTTATATTCCCGAGGTAATCGCTGATTTGAAGAGATGGTTACCTGCGGTAATAGATGTACACAATCGCCCCACAGTTGCGTATGCCATTCGCGAGGCTTTGCCCGATAGCAAAATTGTGCTGACTTTGCATTCCACCACGTTCATCCGGGAGCCTCACCTCAAACGGAAGGACATGGGTAGGCTGCTGTTGTCGATGGATCGTATTATTGTGAACAGTGCGTATTTGGGGGCAATCGTGGCCTCTGACAGTCCCGATGCGGTCAGAGAACGCATCGTCATCAACAAGTTGGGTATTCATCCTGGCGATTTCCTGCCACGGTGGACTCCTGCAGCAGAAGCGATCAGGTCGGCACGATTGGACGATTTCGGCTGGTCAGGCCGCCGAATCGTGTTATATGCAGGCAGACTGATGCCAGGAAAGGGAGTTCATCGGCTGCTAAAGGCTCTGCGGCGTATCGCCCATACCTGTCCAGACGTGCTGCTGCTCATAGCAGGGAGTGCCTATTACGGTCACGACCGCCTCACGCCGTACACCGCAGCATTGCATCGGCAGATCCGTAAACTAAGGTTGGCGAGGCATGTGCACTTCCTCGGCTATGTGCCGCATCCGGCATTGGCCTCGTTATATCAGTTAGCCGATGTAGCCGTTGTTCCTTCTATTGAAGCTGAAGCCTTCGGGCTGGTCAATCTGGAAGCCATGGCGGCAGGAGTACCTGTGGTAGCATCACGAATCGGTGGTATTCCGGAGGTTATACAACACGGCAAGACAGGCTGGCTTGTTTATCCGTCACGCGGCGAGCAGGAAATGGCCGACGCCATCACCAGGTTGCTCCAGCAGCACGACTTACGGCGACAAATGGGAGAAGCCGGGCTGGACGAGGTACGGAGGCGATTTTTATGGCAGCACTCCGCCCAACGCTGGGCTCAATTTATAACAGACTGCGCAACTGAGTGACGTGGTCGCGGTTACGTGCATAGGCTATCTCATAGGCATTAGGCCATGATTCCCACCTGGGTGAATGAAGCGGAGCGACCGCTGGTTCACTCCTGTGTCAAAGGAGCGGTCATCATGAACCATCGCACGAACCATAGCCCTAAGGATAAAAAAATAGCACGGCGTAACCTTTCCAATACAGTCCCCTCTCCCCGTGTAAACAAGGAAAAAACGGCTTCGCCTGCTGGCAGTCCCAGACCCACTCAGCGTGGAACGGCAAAGGTACCTGTTCCCGTAGAGAAGGATACCCCGGTGCAAGCTATAGAGGAAGCAGCATGGAAAAAGCATAAGCTTCCCAAAACGCTGGAGGAAGCGATGCAGATGAATCGAGCATCTGTGCTGCTGCTGTCTGTGCCTGACTCAGATACCGAATACGGAACGGATCACGACATGGCGTCTATGAAGACGGAAGGTCAGACCGAGCAAGACTCGTTATTGGATTGCTCTATAACCAGTATTCATATTGCGGAAGGAAGACAGCGTTCAAAGCAGCGAATGCGCTTGCCAGAGCAAGATACCCATCTAGTTTCTCAGACTGAAAAAGAATTAGGTCGGAATGCCATTCATGTTGGCTCAGTGACCGATGACGGGACTACTGACAGTGAAGTGACTTTACCTCAATTTGGCAGCACTTCTTTTTATCTTTCTGCACAAGAAGTTACAAGCAAAGTGAACGTTGTGTTTGATAAGCCTTTTATAGACACGCAATATGCAATCACCGCCAATGCGAGCGTACCGGGAGTGATAGTGTCCGTCACACAACGACAGAGGCATTCGGCAGTGCTTACAGTGGAACGCAGACAACCGGGTCAGATATGTGAGGGATGGATTCTCTGGATTGCGATGGGGACATCATAGATAATAAATATACACAGCTTTTGTTTATGGTAATGTTAGAACAACCTCAGACACTGAAACAGGAATGAAAAAACGCCATTCTTTCCTATGATTATAAGGAAAGAATGGCGTTTTTTTACTTCTTTTTAATCGGCAGAGCATAATAGCCAAAAGCTAAATCGAGCGAAGGTAAAGGAGCTAATGCATGACATAAAAAAGAGCTTAGTACAGCTTGTTTTATAGTCATGACCTACAAATATGACACTTTGACACTACCGTATGTGACAGATAACAAGTTAGATTCGAAGGGCAATTCATAACGTATTAGCAAATAAAATAAAGAGTAGGAGAGAATCAAATGACGAAAGAATCAGCTCGCAAAAGGTTGCAAGATTTCTACTTTTTGTTGTTTACCTTCGGATCGGGACTGTTTTATTTTTGCTTCTATTTGGTCAGCATTACATTTGCGTTGGGGATGGCGGTTATCTTCGTGGGTATTCCCTTGTTGGCGTGTGTGTTGCGAACAACTCACACGTTTGTCCAATATGAACGCATTCAGACGAAGGTTTATACGGATATATCGATAGAGCCAATCCTGACAAGGACAAACAGTGGAAGGGATAAATGGATGAAAGCGAGAGAAGCCATTCTTAATAGTAGCAATTGGAGGGCGGTTTTTTGGCTTATGCAGAAATTTTTTATTGGGGTGATCAGCCTTATATGTGCCGTTATATTGTACATAGCTCCGATCGTATTTATCGTTACACCGATACTTTTTCAACATCTTGATATATACTTATGGGGATTCGCTGTAGATTCATGGGAAAAAGCTATATGTGTCATGCTCGCTGGGTGTATTCTCGTCTGGATCAATACTCGCATTGGAAACAGCTTAGTTCAAATAGTCGGAATGTACACGCATTCCATGTTTAAAGCTATTAAGAGGTGATAATTTGTTTACAACCTGGAAACAATGGCTCTGGTATGACTGGTTATTGCTTTGTATACGTTTTGTCATCTGGTTTTCATTGATGATAACTACTATCCAACACCAAGACCATTTAACGGTGCCCCTTTGGATCATCGTTCTTTGGGAAATTGCCGCATTTTCAATACCTTGGATTTGTTTAATGTTCAGTTATCGCTACTATCTGCTTACTGAGATGGTTTTGTTTGGCGGAGTGTGCTTCTACTTAACCTTATTATTTCCGGCGGCATATCTTGCATTTTTAATGCCAACTTTCATGATCGCGGCAAATAGTGCTCATAAATCATTCCGTTGGTCGGGTTCAATCACAGTTGTTTTGTTTCCATTGCTCGTTGCAATATTTTCCCCAGGAACAGATCTATGGGCGATTATCCCACAAATCGGTCTGGCTTTTGCAATAGGATTTTCCTTCCACTTACTAGTTTCTAATTACCGCCAAAATGAAATTATACGCAATCAGAAGCTTGTGCTGGAACAGTACCTATCTCAGATTGAGCAGATTACTTTGTTAGAGGAGCGCGACAGACTTTCCAAAGATTTGCATGATACGATGGGGCATTCCTATACCTCTATCATTATGGGGTTGGAAATATTGCGTACGGAATTAGCAACAAAAGATGGAGAGCAGAAAATCGACTCATTATTGCAATTAGCCCGTAACAGTATGGAGGAAGTGAGAGCCTATTTGCATCAAATAGATTCACCACAAGAATCGCTTCCTTTGACTGTTACTTTGCAACAATTAGCAGAGGAGTTCCAGAAACATGCAAAAGTAAATGTACGCACTCGAATAATAGGGGAAGAGTACATAGTCTCCAAACAAGCAAAAATGACGCTTTATCGGTGCTTGCAGGAATCGCTGACTAATGCTGTGCGCCACGGACAATCCACCGAAATCATTGTGTCACTGCATTTTGAGCCGCAACAGACGAGATTGGATGTACAGGATAATGGTGACGGAGTGGAGGAGTGGAAGGATGGCTTCGGATTAACTGCAATGAAAGAACGTGCGACACAGTTACAAGGGAGAGTCACTGTATACTCCGAAAAGGGTGAAGGGACGTTCATCTCATGTGTATTACCCAGACTGATACAATTGTCCGATGAACGAATCCGCTTGTGTATCGTCGATGATCATTCGTTTATCCGAGACAGTCTCCATACCATCTTGGACGGACAGGAGGACTTACAGGTAGTGGGTGTGGCTGAAGATGGAGAACAAGCAGTGGAATTGTGCAGAAGCCTGAATCCAGATTTGATATTAATGGATTTGGAGATGCCCAATCAGGATGGGATTCGTGCGACCAAAATAATCAAGGAAACGTGGCCTGACATTCGTGTCCTCATCCTGTCAACGTTTCAGGATACAGAGAGGGCGAAGGAAATCATGCGAAGCGGTGCTGACGGGTATTTGCTGAAATCCATAGAGTCGCGTGAACTGGCTGAAACGATTCGCCTCGTCTATCGGGGAGGCACGGTAATTAACCAAGATTTGTTCCATAGAATGTGGGACGGAAATGATGAAGAAGAGTCAGTCGGACCGAGGTCAGATGGAGAAGAGTATGGCTTAACGAAACGTGAGCTAGAGGTTTTGAATCTTTTATCTCAAGGAAACCGTTATAAAACAATTTCTGAGAAACTTTACCTATCCAACGGCACAGTAAGAAATTACGCCTCCACTCTCTATGACAAGCTGGGAGTCAACAATCGAGAAGAAGCCGTGCAAAAAGCAAGAGATACAGGATTACTTTTGTAAGAGAAAAGGGCGCCCCTTTGAGGGGGCGCCCTAAATAAGGGGGGAAGGGGTGCAGACTTGTACACTGCACCCCTATTTTCCGTCCATGGTATGGGCAGGGCCAAGTAACAGTTGCACAACGGCAAAGGTCTATGGACGAGAATCGTGAAGAGGATAGTGTATATGATTTAGTTTACGCCTACAGCGTCAAAAGACTTGGCAGCTGCAGTTGCTTCTGCTGAGTTCGCCCCGTACAGATCTTTTGCGGCTTGGATCACAGCAGCACGTGCGTTGGAGAAGTCGGAAGAAGAAGTCAGGTAGTTCGTAAAGGCACTGTAGTAAATTTGCACCGCTGCATCACGGCCAATTCCATTTACAGTTACGCCATGGAAATTACCACCTTGTGCTAACAAGTAGTAAGCTTTATTGATAATACCGCTGTTGGTGTGAACACCGCCGTTATCGGAGCTGCCTCTGTACAGGTTGGAATAGTGATCTGGTTGATCGTACAGGGTTGGATTGGACATTGAGCGAAGGGCATCGCCTGCAATGTTTGGCGTGTAAATATCATCGCCTACAAGCCAGTTTTTGCGCTGAATGTCATTCCCGATAACGTCTGAGAAAGCTTCATTCAATGCGCCGGACTCTCCGTAATATTCCAAATTCGAAGTATACTCTGTGACACCATGCGTAAGTTCATGTCCTACTACATCGGGGTCCCCGCTGAAGGCGATAAATGTGCTACCATCTCCATCTCCATAAGTCATTTGGGAGCCGTTCCAGAAGGCATTGTTGTAGCGACTACCGTAATGGACCGTCGAACGAAGTTGCAGACCGCGTCCGTCAATGCTGTTGCGTCCAAATTTGGCTTTATAGTAATCATAGGTTTTAGCAGCATACGCATGGGCGTCCACACCAGCTGGATCATTCCATACATTATCGGCATCTGTCAAAATGGTACCTGGGATGCTTTGACGGTTGGAGGCCGTGTAAGTCACGATTCCGTTACCGCGTGTTGTATCTTTTAACTGGTAGCTACTGCCGGAAGCGGTAGTAGTGAACGATTTGGAATCACCAAGCACACCTTTACCTGTGCCTGTCGCTTCATTAATGATGTCATACTGGAATACGATGCTGCCGTCATTGGCATCAATAATGTAGCGGGTACGCAGTGGGGCAGGTTCTAAAACATTAACTTCTGTTACATAAACCAGCAGCAGGTCATCCCCCTTAGGGTAGTAGTAGAGTTCTGCTTTAGGATCTACTTCAGGCTGCAGATTAGCGATTTTGGCAATGGAACTTTTTTCTGGTTCCACTGCTTCAATTTTGCTATCTTTCAGGACAGATGCCTGATCAAGACTCAGCTCGTCCTTATCAACAGAAAGCGTTTTTTCGTTGTTAGCTGCTTCGGCGTAAGTATCTTTACTTACACTGCTTGGCTCCTCAGCGTCTTTAGAAATAGTATCGTCGGAGGTAGGGAGGGCTTCAATCCGTGCAGCTGCTTCTTTATATGCGGTGTAGACCGCTTCAGAAGCGCTGATTTTTGGAGTTGTACCTTGCGTAGCTTCTGCCTGCTGATCCTCATTAACCACCGCTCCTAAGTAAGAGGTGACCTCACCAGATTTGCCCACATGAATAGTTTGTTCAGCTCCATACACGGGAATTCCGTTTACATACTGCTTCAGTCGATAATGGCTTACACCGGATTTGTCGCTTGTGCGATCAACGATTCGGAATTGTTCACGTACACTGGAGCTATCCACACCCAGCAACGATTTCTTTTGTCGATTTAAATAGCTCCATACAATGTCATCCCCCGATACCGAGGTAGGTGCTTTCCATTGCTCGGCGTGGAAGGTCGGTGTAAGCTGAGCTGGCCCCGAAACGGAACTCTCCGCAGATGCACCAGACGCGACAGACCCTAATAACATAGCTCCTCCAAGAAGCGAAACCCATACTTTTTTCATTAAAATTCACTCTCCTCGATTAATGTCAGGATGAATTATCCTGTTTTGAATAAGGCATTACGCCATTTATGTAGGTCGTGTTGTCGTCTGGGGTAGAAGAATGGAACATGAAGAGAAATACCGAAGTGTTATTCATGAAGCGTGCGTGAAAAGAGGGTACTGCATTTGAAGCAAGTAGCCTAAAAAGGTAACAAACTCCTCCCTTCCTGTCGTATACAAAGATAGTGGAATAAAAGCGGATAATGGAAAAAAGTTGCCTTATGCAAAAAAAACAAAAGTTGATTTTTCGAACTCCCATCATCTGGCTCTGATATTAGCACAGAGAATGACGGACGAGAAGATCTATGTAACAAATTTATCCAAAATGATTCTTTAGACCCTAAAAACTCATTTATTTAATAGGAATAATAAGTTTTGTAAAATAAAGTCGAAAATTGCTGTGTCGAAAAGACTCCACGCTTGCCGTTACACACGGCGTTTGGACCGCATAGGTTATGTTGAACTGTCCTAATCATGCTGTTCATCTATACAGCAGCAAGGGGGGTGAGACGGGAGCATGAAAAAGCGTGGAAGAGCTGGATTCAAGATCAATCGGAGGAGGCATTCCAGGGCTTACTATCATTCTAAGATGTGGCTGCCATTCCGAATGCCGAACATGGATAAGAAGCCGATAACCCCTGATAAGAGCGAGGTTCTCGATACGGAGAGAGGGACACAGATCGGCGGAGCGCGGCCATCTGAACCGCCATCAGTGGGAAAGGTTCTCGTATCTGTCATTATTCCGGCCATGAATGAGCAAAGAACAATCGGAGCTGTGATTCGCGAAGCGCGCCATGTCCATCCACAAACAGAGGTTATCGTTGTTGAGAATGGATCACACGATAGAACGGCGAAGGTAGCTGCGGCGGCGGGGGCTCGTGTACTTTCCTTCCCGGAACCGCTCGGACATGATGTTGGCCGTCGTATTGGAGCGGAGGCAGCATCCGGACAGATCCTGCTTTTTCTGGATGGTGATATCGTCATTCCCTGCGTCAGACTTCGGCCATTTATACAGGCCGTATGTGCAGGAGCGGATGTGGTGCTGAATGATTACCATGGACCTGTGAATCGCACGCCCATACATCCTGTAGTTGAGGCAAAGCATGTATTGAATATCTTGTCGAATCGTGCTGATTTAGGGGGAGCCTCTATGACTGGTATTCCACATGCCATAAGTCAAAAGGCTTTAAAGGAAATAGGTCTAAAGTCCTTGGAAAAACCTCCGCTATTTCAAGTGATGTCCATCGTCTCCGGGTTGCGAGTGGTGACTGTACATGGAATAGCTGTCGGTAGAATGAACGCAACACGTAAAAAACAGAACGGCAAGGACCCGCTGGCAGGTGTAATTGTCCAGGATCACCTGGATGCCATTGCCTGGCTTACATCACGTCTGGGAGCACGTGCGGGATATACGGATTTGGAGCGCAAACGGATCAGAGATGAGGTGAAAACGTGACTAGAGCGTATCGCAGAAGAAAGCGTGAAGACCCGGGCTGGGGGCTAAGACGTGTACAGCGAAAACGAGAAACGACGGCTTCGATGCATAGCCGCCGGGTGAGAAAACCCACCCCTCGGGCGCAAGAAATACCCGAAGTCAATCTGACCGAGGAACGTGAAGCCCCCAGTGATATAGTATTGCAGGGGACTGCAGCAGCCGTGGTCAGCGTCTGTAATGAGGAGGCTACGATTGACCGGGTACTGGGCGAGCTGGAGAAACTTCCGCTTGCGGATATCATTGTTGTATTGAACGGCTGTACGGATGGTACGCGCTCCGCCGTAGCCAAACGTCATCCTGGTGCGACTCTCGTTGACGTACCGGATCGCCTGGGGCATGATGTTGGCCGTGCGATAGGCGCACGTCTGACGCAGGCTGATATTGTGCTGTTCGTGGACGGAGATTTGCCGATCCCAGCGTCTGATTTGCTGCCTTTTCTTCAAGCGGTCGATCAGGGAACGGATGTGGCGCTTAATGATCTGGGCAGACATTTGCCTCCTTATACCCAGCAGGACAGCGTAACACGGTGCAAAGGGTTTCTGAACCGAGTACTGCGCAGGTCGGATCTTGGAGCAAGCTCATTGACCGCTGTACCGCATGCATTATCACGACGTGTGCTGAATCAACTTGGGCCAGCTGTGCTTGCGGTACCGCCGAAGGCCCACGCGATGGCGATTCTGCATGGCATGATCGTGGCAGCAGTACATGCTGTCGATGTGATTAAAACAAATCGCAAGCGGACCTTCAATGTCGGGAAAGGGAACGCTATGGAGCAGTTAATCATCGGCGATCATGCAGAGGCGCTGACGACAGTGTTTCAGGTAGCCGGGTATTCTCCGCTCGGGCCTGTTCCAACACGGGTAGACGTTGCCAAAGGGAGGAATGCACGATGAGTCTGACGAGCATCATTATTCCGACTTATAATGGCCTTCATTTATTAAAGCCGTGTATCGAGGCGATTCGAACACATACGATAGATGCACCGTATGAAATTATTGTTGTGGACAACGCTTCGAATGACGGGACGGATGATTTTTGTGCATCCGAGCGGCTAATCAGCATACGTCTTCCTGAAAACAGGGGCTTTCCGGCAGCTTGTAATATGGGGCTCCGTCTGGCTTCGGGCGATCAATTCGTCATTTTAAACAATGATGTGACGGTTACACGGGGATGGCTATCGAATATGTTGGCTGCTTTGCACAGTGAAAGCACAGTGGGACTGGTGGGACCGGTGACGAATTACATCAGCGGTATTCAGCAGATTCATGGAATAGAAGGAGATTTCGCCAGCTGTCTGAGATATGCGGAGCAGAATAATGTAAGCAATCCCTCCAGATGGCAAGAGGTCAAGCGGCTAGTCGGGTTTTGTCTGTTGTTCCGGCGTGAGCTGCTGGAACGGATTGGATGGTTGGATGAACGATTCAGCCCCGGACATTATGAGGATGACGATTATTGTCTGCGTGCACGCGTACATGGCTATAAGCTGCTCATGTGCAACGACTGTTTTGTCTATCACCAGGGAAATGCGAGTTTCTCGCGCTCGGAAACTTCTTGGCTCGAAGAGCTGATCGAGCGGAACTATCGATTATTTATAGAAAAATGGAGCATAGATCCCAGAATGTTCATTGAAACTGGGAACGCTGCGATCCCATGCACTGAACATGCTGTCGAAGGAGGAAGGAAGATATGAAAGGGATTATTCTCGCAGGAGGAACCGGGTCGCGTCTTCATCCGTTGACTACATTACTCAACAAGCATCTGCTTCCAGTCGGCAAGTATCCCATGATCGTATATGGTATCGAAAGGCTACGGCAAGCGGGGATTACCGATATGCTCATTATTATTGGTAAACAATCGGCCGGACTGTACACTGATTTTTTAGGCAGCGGCAGTAATTATGGTGTCCAATTGACATACCGAATTCAAGAAAAAGCGGGCGGCATTGCGGAAGCACTCGAATTGGCAAGAAGCTACATGCAGTCAGAAGAGAAGTTCACTGTTTTGCTAGGTGATAATTTGTTCAAGGAAGACTTGGGACCTGTCATCGAACGCTTCAAACAACAGCCACCGGGGAGCGCCAGGGTCTTGCTGAAAAAGGTGGCAGATGCCCGTCGTTACGGGGTGCCCGTGTTTGATCCCGAGCGCCCGGAGAGTATTACGCGGATTGAAGAAAAGCCGCAGCATCCCCAGTCCAAATATTGCGTTACGGGTATCTATATGTACGATACTGCCGTATTTGATAAGATCCGGGAAATAGCGCCTTCGGCACGTGGTGAGCTTGAGATCACCGATGTTAACAACTGTTATGCTGCTGAAGGCAAGCTGGAATACGATATTTTACGGCGCTACTGGAGCGACGCAGGAACCTTCGATTCCCTTCAGGAAGCTGGAGTGAAAATGAAGGGACTTCTACCTTGATTTCACTGAAACACCATTCAGCCGGGCCAGGCATATAGTATAGGCATAATGCCACCCGGAGGAGTGAACGGCATGAAACGCCTGAGTACGCAAAGGAAACACAGCAAACGGCTCGGAAAGAAGGGCTATTGGTCAGGATATAACAGGGGCCAGGAACAAGGCAGGAAGTTGGGGCAGGCTTCGTTCGGCAAGATTTTTGAAGGCGTAAGTATTATCATTCCGTCCTGTAATCAGCTTCAACAGCTCCGTGCTTGCATTCACCATATTGAGGAGAATACGAGCCATCCTCACGAAATTATTGTGGTAGACTGCGGCTCGACGGACGGGACACCTACCTATTTGCTCCGTAAAAGCATCGCTGTACGCTATGCGCTGTTAACAAAGGATGTTCAGATGATCGGCAGTTTGAATCAGGGACTGATGATGGCAAAAGGTACAACTATTGTCGTACTGGACCCAAACTCGATGGTGACTCCTGGCTGGCTGGACCGGTTGATGAGCTGTTTATACAGCGATTCGCGTATGGGAGTTGTCGGTCCTGTAACGAATGGTCCATTCGGAGAACAGCAGGTTGAGGTTCCTGATATGAATAAAAATGAAGTGCGTCCATTTGCCATGGCCCATAATATTCCCAACCCGGATGCATGGCGAGAGACTGAAAGCCTGGCCGCATTTTGTCTACTACTACGTAGAGAAACTTTGGTAAAGACGGGATACTGGGATGAAGGGTGCCACAGTATTGAGGAAGCCCATGCAGATTGGTTGCTGCGCGTACGCTTGTTGGGGATACGTATGACAATTGCCGGAGATGCGTTTATCCATTTTGTAGAAAGTGATCGGGATACGGTTTATGGTTTTCCTCAAACGACCGAAAGAATCGGTTCAACGGAGGAAGGAAGCCGGAACCGATCCTTTTTTGTCCAAAAGTGGGGGGACGCGGATAAGCTGTTCCACCACCCGGAATTTGGAACAGCAGAGCCAGACGGCCAAGGATTATCAAGTAAGGAAGCACACTTATCAGCAGCAAGCTTTTATCCCGTCGGAGCGCTTGTTCAGGGACCGTCCGGCGCAGTATTTCGGATAGAGCCGGGAAGTAGGCGGCTGCTGCATGAAGCCAGTGCTGCGGGAGGTAAATACGTGCATCCCGTTAGAGTGTCTCAGCTTGATTTATTGGCGCTTCCCTTAGCAGATGAGCCGGAGGCGATGGTGTCCGGCGCCGCTGATGCCCCCCCTGTAGCTGTGGCGCATGAGGAACCCTTGCCTGTGCTGGCGGCTCCTGAGCTGGGAAACATGTCCATGTTGCCCACACTTCATATCCCGGCTCAACGCAAGCGATGGATCGAGTTACTGTATGCTGAAGGTGGGCAACTGTACCAAATCGGCAACGGTTGGAAAAGACCGTTTCTGACCCTCTACGCTGTGATGAGCTGGCGGGCTGAGGACTATCCAATTCAGTTTTTGTCCTCCGAAGAATTGTCGGCATTGACGGAGAAGCAACCTATTATTGCTCCACCAGTGCTACAAGGACATTTGTGATGATCGAATAGGCTTTTTTAGGCGGAACCGACTACTCGCTGCGGCATACGCTGTAGTAGCGGAAAGCCCGTAGGTATTTCGTGCGTTCCGCACGGCGGAACACATAAAGGAGGGGCTTATGCATAACGAGTTAGATGATTTGCTGATCCATATTTCGCACTCGCAGCAGCAGATGTCGAGGCTGCTGGATGCGGAACGGCAGGTGGTCGTGCGCATGGCACAGATCATACATGAACTGCCGGATGAGGAGCCGCGTTTTGATGGAATTCCGGGCATTATTGATAGCTCGGGACAAGTAAACAAAAGCATTGTTGCCTATTTGAACGGTATTGCCGACCTTCAGGAAGCAATGGCTGAAATGCTCGTTCGTGTCGTGAAGGAGACGGCATACCCGGAAGAGGAGTAGTGTAACAATCGAGGGGAGGGAGTGAACACATGAGTAGGGAAAAAGCAATGATTCACATGCTGGACGCAGCCTCCAAGATGCAGCGGAATGTGTCTATGATTCTGGAGGCCAAGGCGGTCGAAGCAGAAAAAATGCGCAATTGGACGCTGAACCATCTGGCGCCTCACGCATTTGACACCGATGAAGAGCAGTTGGGACGGCCTTTGGAAATTCACGAGCAGATGGTGGAAATGCTGGAGGGATTAACCCGGCTTCAGACTGGACTATGCAGTAATCTCAAAGCATTGCTGGACCAGGATGAGCAGCAGGGTGGCGGAATGGAAGGGATGATGGGAGGCATGGGCTCGGGGGATATGAACTAATGAGCATGAGGCGTGAACGTGAGATTAAGCTGGATATGATGGAGTCTATTGCTGCCAGCCAGCACGCCGTTGCCCGGATGCTGACCAGTCTTGCGGACTTGACGCCCCATGCGGATATGTCGGCTCCCCGTCTGGAAGAGACCATCCGTATACTCAGCAACTACCAGGGAGAAATCACGAAAATGTTGGCGGGTATTCCTTTAAGAAGACAGGTATATGGGAAACCAACGAAGCCATGGCTCCATGTGCCTGTTCAAAAAAATGAAACCAAGACGAGAAAACAAAGGAGGAATGAAAATGAGTACAAGGTGGGAACGCACAGCTCGAGACAAAGCCCGCAAAAGACGTAAAGATGCCCGGCGTTCTAGCATTCGTAGATTAAAACGGAGAAGAAGACGTCTGCTTGCTCTTAGACGCCGTAAAAGGGGGCTTAATTCAGTACGTAGAAGACGTTCTCTTCTGCGGCGACGGAAAAAACCTCAAGCTAACCCGGCCGCAGCTCCTTCTGCGGAGAACCCACAGCCCATTCCTGTTGCATTAGAGCATGACCCGCAGGCATTCCAGCAGGGATATGATGCTGCTTACAATGAGGGTTTCAATTCAGGCTTTGCCAAAGGTTATGAAGATGGCCACCAGGTCGCTTACAAGGCACAGTAAACTATGAAAATCATCTATTACGGTTAACCCCCCGAAGCCTAGCAGCTTCGGGGTTATTTGCGTTTGGGCAGTTGGACGGGCAAACGCCAATTTTGTCCGGGCAGTGGCAGTCGTCCATGATGCGTTTGACCCCTGTGCATATAGTTTAGGAGTGACAGAAGTTTATCCTACAACAGGACAGGGTGAAGGATGTGAATGATCAACGAAGCGGAAATGAACGCGAAGCATACCGATGCGGCTATCGGGAAGGACGCAGAATGGGCGGTTGCACGGCTGCTCTGTCACAGGTCGTGGCAATACAACCTGCTGTTCGCCAGTTGAAAGTGTTGTATATTCCGCAAGGTTTCGTAGCTATAGACACAGGTGTGCAAGAGGCATTAAGCCAAATATGCAGCTCGTGCGCCATCGGTACTCCTGCCACGATGCTGGCTGACGCTAAGGCTCACCGTCCAGATCTCGTACTGGTCATGAATGGGCTGCATGTGTTTCCGGACGATCATCTGGAGCAGGTACAACAAATACGAGCCATGGGCATTCGGACGGCCATATGGTTTGTAGATGATCCCTACTTTACGGAGGATACGGCGTTGATCTGTCAATCCTACGATGTCGTTTTTACGCATGAAAATTCTTGTCTGCCGTTTTATCGTGATCAGGGAGTAACGAGGGTCCACTATATGCCGCTTGCTGTGTCAGCCCGTATCTTTTATCCCCGGCGGGTAGAACGTGAACATCAGCATGATATTTGCTTCATTGGAAATGCCTTCTGGAACCGTGTGAAGCTGTTTGACTACCTTGCTCCCTTCTTGGCGGATAAAAGAGTGCTGATCGTAGGTGGGCACTGGGATCGGCTGACCCGGCGGGATGTGCTGGAACGCTTTATCCGTCCGGGTTTTATGGAGCCGGAAGAGACCGCTCGATATTATAACGGTTCCAAAATTGTCATCAATATGCACCGCCCGACAGACCCCGGACTGGATAATCGGAATACACATCAGTTGTCAGCGGAGTCCATCAATCCTCGGACATACGAAATTTCTGCTTGCGGGACGCTTCAAATGACGGATGTGCGGAAGGATCTGAGCCGTTATTACCAACCAGGCTATGACATTGAGACCTTCTCGGGAGCAGAGGAACTGAAAGTGAAGCTGGACTATTATCTCAAGCATGACTGGGAACGCGAACGCATAGCTTGGCGCGCACTGCACACCACCATGCAAAAGCATAGGTACTCGAATCGTATGGAAGAATTGCTGGACAAGGCGATGGCCTAAAGTAAACACCATAAACAGTGAGGAGTGAAAGTGATGACGATATCTACGACAGGACCGTATGACCCAGCTGTTCACCAGACGGCGGCGGCCTCCTGGGAGAAGGGGAGAGCTGCGGGGATCCATGACGGATACGACGAGGGATACCTGCGCGGACGCGCTAACGCGATTGTCTCGCGAACAAAAGCAACGTTCCCTTTTCGACAGATCCATGTACTGTATGTCGTCTCGGGCAAAGGCCTTCCGTATTCTCCGCTGGATGAGGCGGTCATTACCACATTGCAGAGCATGACGGCTCAGGTTACCGTAACAGACCCGCGCCAGCCGGTAGGAGATATTGCTGCTCAGCTTCGTCCGAATCTGATGCTGGCACTGGATGGGATGGATCTACCGTTAGAGCAGGTTGCTGCAGTACGCCAGTTGGGCATTCCCACTGCCATCTGGCTGACGGACGATCCCTATTACACCGATACGACGACCAAAATGGTGACGAATTATGATTATGTGTTCACCTTAGAAATGAACTGTATAGAACTGTATCGTCAATTGGGCTGCACGTCGGTGCACTACTTGCCATTCGGGGCATTTTTGACTCACTATTTTCCACTCAGCTCGCCTGCTTCAGTGCGACGTGAGATTGGATTTACAGGCTCAGCCTACTGGAATCGCATCTATTTCTTCAATCCGATTATGCCGCAGCTCATGGCCCGCAACATTAAAATCAATGGAATCTGGTGGGATCGTCTTCCGGATTATCAGTCGTATGGTGACAAAATTGAGCTGGGCCGCTGGATGTCTCCGGGCGAGACCAATGATACGTATAACGGCAGCAAAATCGTAATTAATCTTCATCGTTCCCATCAGGATGATTCGGTGAACAACAACTCACTGAAAATTCCGGGGATTTCGCCAAATCCCCGCACGTTTGAAATTTCCGCCAGCGGAACGTTGCAACTGACGGATACAAGAGACGATCTGGCTCGTTTTTACAAGCCAGGGGAAGAGATTGAAACTTACAGTTCTCAGCAGGAACTGCTGGAGAAGGTTGAGTTTTATTTGACGCATGAAAAGGAGCGCCGTGAGATTGCTCTGCGTGCTCTGGAACGAACCCTGCGGGAGCACACGTATGGTCACCGGATTGACCAAATGCTATCGATCATCTTCCCATAAGATACACATGACGATGGTTGCTATTTTAAAGGAGGTGAACTCCGATCAAGCCGAAAATGATGCTATTCAGCCATGTCAGCAACGTCCGCAGCATTACAGGGGCGGAAAAGCTGCTACTGCATTTTTGTCTAGACATGCGTACGTATTTCGATTGCATTCTCGTAACGCCTGGTGAAGGGCGGCTGACCTCAATGGCCCGCAAGCGCGGGATAGCTGTACAGACTCAGAATTTGTTCATGCTGCATGGCATGTATACCCCCTATGAGGGATTGGCGCAGGATGCGGAGAATTTGCGGAACCATGTGGCGTATGCACCATTGCACCAGATGCTTCGGCATGCTCGACCTGATGTGGTGCTGGTCAATACCTGTGTGAACGTCATGCCCGCAATGGTTGCCCAAGAGCTTAATATCCCGGTTATCTGGAAAATAACCGAGGTCATTAACCAGAATGCGCATACGCCGATTTCTGTTTCGATTATCGAGCGTTATAGCCAGTGGGTCATTGGCATTTCGCAGGCTGTTATGCGCCCTTTGCATGGCGGGGGATTGACACGTCCGCATACGATGTTGCCTCCTTGCCGGGATATGAATATGCCGTCTCCCAAAGAGTATGTGCTGGAACGGAGAAGGAAACGTGAAAAGCTGGGACTGCGAGATTTTCATATCTGCATTGGTTATATTTCTTCCTTTATCTACGAAGCCAAAGGGCTATTGCCTTTTGTCCACATGGCTCTAAAGCTGTGTGAAACCAATTCGCGGTGCCGTTTCTGGATCATCGGTAGCTCAGTGGATTCCGAGTATTACGTAAAATGTATCTCTTTGATTCGCCAGTCTCGTTATAGCCGCCGCTTCCAATTCAGTTCATTCGAGGAATCCGTTTCAACAGCCTATAGCGCAATGGATATTGTGGTGATCCCTAGTATGGTGGAGGAAGGCTTTGGTATGACGGCTCTGGAGGGTCTGGTGTACGGCAAGCCCGTCGTAGCCTTTGCGCAGGGCGGACTTGTGGAATTAATGGAGGCGACCGGAAATGCAGATTTTTTGGTAGAGCCAGGCAACAGCGATATGCTGGCGCAAAAAGTAGGCTATCTGCTCGATCATTCCGAGGAAGCGGAACGAATTGGTGTGCGTAACAACAGTGCGGCTACGCGTGTCTACGGACCTGATTCCTACCGAAGCAGTCTGCACGTCATGGTCAGTCAATGGGTATGTCATCATCCGCATTGGTTCCCGTTGATTCAGCAGCCGGGTGGTCCGGTATGGACGAGGGAAGGCGAAGGCCTGCGTCAGGTCACTGCAATACCGGAGGCTTATCTCAACACCGTTCGAGAATTTCCCGAATCGGTCGTTAATCAACTGCCAGTGCTGGGTCTGCCGCCAATCGAATATGCAGCCATTCAGGGTTTGCCACAACCAGTCCCCTCTTTGCCTGAGCCACCATCTGAGTTGCCTCGCCGCAAGCGTAGTATTCGGGCAAGATGCCCAAAGGGCCACAAGCATACCAGACTGCGGAGTCGCAGGTATAAGAGAAGCGCTGGCAGAAGCCGTCTCAAGAAAATTCACGGGTCCCCATTATATCGAAAATCCAAGTCCAGACAGAAGCTCAAGCGGAAATTCAAGCTCCAGTCACGGCGATCCAAAGCGCACAAGCAGAAGCGAGTCACACTCAAGGCCAGACAGCATTCCAAACAACGGTCCGGGTGAAATACGCCGGACCGCTTGAGATGAACGATAAGTCGGAGCACAGCCAGTCTGCTGGATGGCTATTATTCATTGAACTCCACAATTCAATGAAACAACGACAGCAAAGGTGGGTTCCAAAACCATGAAAATATTGACCGTGCTCGGCACAAGACCGGAGATTATACGGCTCAGCCTGATTATTCCGAAGCTGGACCACTATGCAGATGAACATGTGCTTGTGCATACGGGCCAAAATTATACGGAAAGCCTGAGCGGACAATTCTTCCGCGAGCTGGGTTTGCGCGCCCCGGATTATGTGCTTCAGGAGAAAGCGGGAACGCTGGGCAAACAACTGTCTGCCATGTACTCGCAGATGGAGGACATTTTAAACAAGGAACGCCCAGATCATGTACTATTGCTCGGTGATACGAACAGCGCCTTATGTGCCCTGCTAGCGGAACGTATGGGTTACCCAGTTGTGCATATGGAGGCTGGGAACCGCTGTTATGATCTGGATGTGCCGGAGGAGAAGAACCGGCGCGTCATCGACGCGATTTCTACCATTAATATGCCTTATACAGAGCAAAGCAAGCAGCACCTACTACGTGAAGGCTTTCCAAGCCAACGAATTATACTGACTGGAAATCCGATCTATGAAGTCATGCAGCACTATGAGAAAGAGATATCTGGAAGCGAAATTTTGAAAAAGTTAGGATTGTCGCCGGGGAAATATTTCTTGGTCACTGCCCACAGAGCTGAAAATGTCGACCATCCGCCACATTTGCTGGCTATTTTGGATGGTCTTAACCGGGTAGCCCGGCAGTTCGAGCAGCGGGTCATTTGCAGTATCCATCCCCGCACCGCCGCTCGGATCGCAAGCCACCCGCCGATCCAGCTTGATCCGCTGGTAGAATTTCACGAGCCGTTCGGCTTTTTTGACTTCGTTCTGCTGGAGCGGCATGCCCGCTGCGCTTTGACGGACAGCGGCACCGTACAGGAAGAATGCTGTGTCATGGGGGTGCCGACCGTCACGATGCGTCGTACGACCGAACGGCCGGAAACGGTAGATTGCGGCAGCAATATCGTGTCCGGTCTTGATGGCGAGGTTATAGCAACCGCGGTAGCTATAATGACCGGGATGAACCATAAGTGGCAGTGTCCCGCAGGCTATCTGGCGGAAGATGTATCGGATAAGGTAGTCAAATTTTTGCTTGGAGGGAAACGGCATGTTTGAAAACCAACGTATCTTGGTTACCGGCGGTACCGGCTCTTGGGGGCATGAGCTGGTTACCCAGTTACTGCCGCGTAACCCCAAAGAGGTCATTATCTATTCACGTGGAGAATCGAGCCAGGTTGCCATGAACAGGCAGTTTGAGGATGAACGGCTCAGCTTCTGTATTGGAGATATCCGGGATAAGGACGCGCTGGTTACCGCTTGTCAGGGTGTGGACTATGTGTTTCATTTGGCGGCTCTCAAGCACGTACCTGTCTGTGAGGATCAGCCCTATGAAGCACTCAAAACCAATGTCGTAGGCACCCAAAACGTGATTGAGGCCGCTGTCGCCAATCAGGTAAAGAAAGTTATATATATATCGACTGACAAAGCCGCGAATCCGTCCAATTTTTACGGTATGACCAAGGCGATTGGAGAAAAATTGATTGTCTACGCCAATCTGCTGAATAGTGATACACGGTTCGTGACGGTACGAGGCGGTAATGTATTGGGCACAAACGGAAGCGTAGTGCATCTGTTTCAAAACCAGATTCGCCAAAAGGGGAAGGTTTCTATTACGGATATGAAAATGACCCGTTTTTTCCTGACCCTGCGTGATGCGATCAGTCTCCTGTTCAAAGCTTCGGTGGAAAGTGTCGGCGGGGAAATTTTTATCATGACCATGCCAACCTGTCGCATTTTGGATTTGGCTGAGGTGCTCATTGAAGATTCGGGCGTGGAAAACGTAGAAATTGTAGAGCAAGGTGTCCGTCCCGGCGAAAAAATTCATGAGATTTTGATGAGTAACTTTGAAAGCCTGACAACGGTTGTGTATGACGAGCAATATTTGGTCATTCTCCCAACGCTGAACATCCCCCAATTAAGAGATCGTTATAGTCAGTGTCCTCCGGTATCATTCAGCAGCTTTAGCTCGGAGTTTAATCTGATGTCAAAAGAGGAAATTCGAACTATCCTCCGGAGCGGGGGGTTCATTAAATGAAGCTGCTTATTTTGGGTGGTAACGGCATGGCGGGCCATGTCCTGGTCGATTATTTTCAAAATCAGGGCAGGCATAACGTCTTCTATACCACCCGTGATCCCGAAAATAAAGGCGGTCTGCTGCTGGATGTAAGAGACAGCTTTATGGTGGAGCAGTTGGTTCGCAGTGTGCGGCCAGACGTCATCATCAACGCGGTGGGTGTGCTGAATCAGTATGCCGGGGAGGATCAGATTACAGCATACCAAATCAATGGACTGTTGCCGCATCTTCTCCGGCGGACGGCGGACAGCATCGGTGCCCGACTCATTCATATCAGCACGGATTGTGTATTCGAGGGAAAGCGTGCTCCTGGTTTGTACAAGGAGACGGATCAGCCTGACGGGACAAGCGCCTATGCTGTGACGAAAATACTCGGAGAAGTAAAGGCGGCAGGGCATCTGACTATTCGTACCTCTATTATCGGTCCGGAAATTCGGAGGGAAGGCATTGGTCTGCTGCACTGGTTTTTACAGCAGAGCGGAGATGTTGACGGATATCGCCGCGTCTTTTGGAACGGGGTCACGACACTGGAATTGGCTAAAGCGATACAGGTGCTTATGAATGAGCCGCTAGACGGACTCATTCATCTGGTTCACCCCGAACCGATCAGTAAACATGATTTGCTACTGCTGTTCAAAGACATCTGGAAGAGGGAGGATATTCGGATCGTGCCGAAAGATGAGCCGGTGCAAGATCGGACGCTTCGTTCTACCCGGGCCGATCTGCTCTACGATGTTCCTCACTACAGCATCATGCTGAAGGAGCTGCTGGAATGGACAGAAGCACAGCGGAACAACGTCGGCCTGTCATAGTCATTACCGGAGCGGCAGGCTATACCGGGATGCACGCCTGCCTCTATTTTGCACAGCTCGGCTGGGAGGTGGCGGCGCTGACTCGCACTGCCGCTTCCGCATCAAAGCTGACCTCACTGGCTGGAGATGATGAGTATCCTAGTCCGGATGTCGGCACTCACGTCTGTATCACGCCTTATGTATGTGATTTGCTTGATAAGAAACGTCTTGGCGAAGTAATCCGCCAAATTGCACCGGATTATGTGCTTCATCTGGGCGGTAAAAATTCGGTGCCTGAATCATGGCAAAGTCCACTGCTGTACATGGAATCCAATGTACTGTCCACATTGTATCTGCTGGATGTACTGCGCCCTTTCCCAAAAGTCCGAATTGTAGTGGCGGGTTCTCGCCTAAAGACGGCTTTGCAGGCACCGTATTATCCTCCGCACCCGTACAGCCTCAGCAAAAGCCTTCAAGAGGCAGTCGCGCTTTCGTGGGGTGCGCTGTTCGATCAATCCGTCATGCTGGCGGAGCCTTGCAATCTGATCGGCCCGGGTCCCTCCACCGGTTTCTGTGCACTGTTGGCAGGCTATATCGCACGGACCGAGCAGAGCGTGCGAGACGTGCAGAATGTAGAGCCCCCTGCCCTTGCTTCCGTTTCTGCACCGACTCCGTTTCAGGTTTCTTCACGGCATGCGCTGCGAGATTTTCTGGACGTGCGCGATGCTGTCCGAGCGTATAGCGTGCTACTGGAGCGAGGTGTTCCGGGGCGTGTATACCCTGTTTGCTCAGGCAAGATGATGCAGTTGGGGGATATCGTAGAACGTATGATTGCGTTGGCAGACACCCCTGTTGCCATACAATGGGGAGATGTGACAGAAGAGGCGTCCACGGATGTATATCAGCCAAAGGAACTAGAGGAACTGGGCTGGATGCCAACCATTCCGTTAGGGCAATCACTGAAGGATATGATTGGCTACAGTCGAGCCAGAAAGGAAGAAACGAGATGAGACCGAGTGTAACGATCGTAATTCCGTTTTATAACTGCAGGTACGTCGATCAGGCAGTGCAAAGCGCACTGGAGCAAACCTACGGCCCGCTTGAAATCATTGTCGTCGATGATGGTTCAACCACACATACTGAAATGCTTCATCCTTACCGTAAATATATCTATTATTTAGGTAAATTAAACGGTGGGACGGCCAGTGCACTTAATCACGGCATCCGACATGCCAACGGTGAATACATTGCGTGGCTCAGCTCGGATGATACCTTCCACAAGGATAAAATTAACAATCAGGTTTCCTTTATGCTGGAGCAAGGTGCACATATTTCTCACACCAACTTCAACACAATCAATGAATACAGCCAAATCACAAGATACCAGGCGGGACCGGTACTTCCGTCGATACAGGAATTTTACCGTTTTTTTCTGAAAGGTAACCCGGTAAACGGATGCACGGTTATGTTCAAAAAAGAACTGTTTACGCAGATAGGGTTGTTCAATGAGCTGTTGACGTATACCCACGATTTGGATATGTGGTACAGAGTTATACTGGCAGGATACGAGTTTCCTTTTTTAAACGAACTGCTGGTAAACTACCGCTGGCATGATGAGATGGGAACGAACAAGCATCGACACGTCATTGAACAGGAATACTTAATTACCCAGGCACGCTACAGAACCAGCTTAACTGAGCTGCTGAACAGATTTGCAGCTATGTAGTACAAATCAGAATATTGAAAAATTTTCAGCCTGTGACCTGCAGTGCCTGTGTAGAGCACGCAGATTCACAGGCCAATTACAAATGACTAATGATGATAGGGAGAGAGACCATGTTAGTTAGGAAAACAATACCTTTATCATGATTCAACCCGTTATACAGTAGCAATTACTGCCCAATCGCCGAACGGGAAGGCATGCTCTGGTACGAAATTGCCAGCAGCGTCTCTTCCTTGCGCCGCAATCGAAATATCACTGATAATTGCGGCGGCTACGGCTGGAGATGAAACGTTGATCTGATATGCTGGCACTACAGTAGGAATCGTAAGTGTGACTACTGCCCTTGGTGCACCCAAGGCAAATGTGGTTGTAAAATACGGTACTGCCACTGTACCTGTTGGTGCACTACCAGGTGCGCTATAAGCAGTAACAACGATGGGAGTGAGTGGAAGAGCTGTTGTATTAGTGATACGTAGTGTAACAGAACTCGAATGGAAACTACCATCTGGATTAAGGTTTTCAACGGCTCCTAACGAAAAAACGGCCATATTTTTCACCTCCTTGTAATACCAATATATGAAGAAAGAGTAGTAATAGAGTGTGTTAATATATAGAGGTGTTTAGTACAAATTAAGGAATCCCGGCTTGTCCAGTACCCGCAATTAACATTGCCCATCGGCTTTTATTACCGCTGTATGTCGTGAAAAGATGATTAAACTACAGGCTGGTTCTATAAAGAACCAGCCTGTAGTTTAATCATCATAAAGCCACGATCGTTGGACCTTGTGGGCTTCGGTTAAATACATCCGTCGGAAGGGGAATAGGAGGCTGTGTATGCCATCTGAACACATGGACCTCTCTTTTACTGGGAATGGGTCGCAACCATCCGCCCTCTGCATAATATAGTCCGTGATCCGGGCCCATATACAACCGGTAATCGATCAGCTC
This sequence comes from Paenibacillus polymyxa M1, assembly GCF_000237325.1. Lineage (NCBI taxonomy): Bacteria > Bacillati > Bacillota > Bacilli > Caryophanales > Paenibacillaceae > Paenibacillus > Paenibacillus polymyxa. The sequence goes on along the minus strand of NC_017542.1, from coordinate 4,656,339 downwards.
ATGCTCTTCGAAAACATTGGTATCAATAGGTGGACCAATAGGGAAAGTCTCCAGCTGCGCGAATGAAAGAGGAATCGATTCGTTGACCTCATAGCCCAGCAAACGGAACGATTCGAAATCGCGGAAGGGATAGCGCAGACCATGGCTGATCAGGTGCATACCGTTCATGGGATCTCTGGCGATGTAAACCGCTGGGAAATGCTCTCGAAGTTGGCCATTATGCAGTAACGGCTTGCCGTCGGGGATGCTGGTCACCGTGCTATCCGACAGCTGGATTACCCGATCAAGACGAAAATGAAGAGCATGAAAAGTATCGAGCGACTCGACAGGCCGCTTCAGTCCTTTCTCGATTTGATAAATATTTCCTTTGGAATCTCGAATGAGTATTCCATTAGGTAAGGAAGAATCCTTAGGTCGATGGTGCGGATGCCCCGCAGCAAACTGTCCGGGGAAAAAGTATTCATCTAATGTATAAATGAGGCGTTCAGGGTTAAAATTCCATTTTCTTAGAAATATTCGGCGATTTCTCTGTCCCCATTCAACTATATCGATTGAATTATGTGTAAAACTTGCGTTACCCTCATGATGGACATGACTGTCTCCTGCGATAAGGAGCCTTAATCCCTTTTTTAGTGTCCGATACCCGAAATCAATATCTTCATAGCCACCTCCCGGGAATGCTTCGTCTAAATACCCGATCTGACTTATCAATTGACGACGGAACAACATACAAAATCCGCTTAAAGCCGTCGTATCCCGCCAAAGTGAGGGATTAGTGACATTAAAATTTTTGCTGAATTCATGATATGTCTCTGTGGTTGAATAGGACATGGGAAGGCGTTGCATTGGCATCACCATGTTGGACACAGGACCGACAATGCCAATATCCGCTGAGCTAAAAAGTGCATGAATTAAATTTTCCAGCCAATGGTGAGATACCATCGTGTCATTATTGAGCAGGAGAATAGTATCCCCTATAGATGCCTTAATACCTTGATTACAAGCTGCTGCAAATCCACGGTTAGTTTCATTCTCAATTAAACGTACATTCTCCCGACGACGTAGTTGATGTTGAGTACCGTCTGTCGATCCATTGTCAATACAGATCAATTCGTAAGGAATGGTAGTGTAGCGCACGATGCTATCCAGACACCGTTCTGTTAGTTTCCAGTTGTTTAACGTAAGGATAACGATACTGACCAGCATAAAATTCTCTCCTTAAAGAGTATTCAGAACCACTTGTAATTGGTTCTGATATGTCTGTCTGATGGTTTCTAATTCCTGTACAATAGCTTGGTAATGCTGGACCGTACCCATTTGTTCATGACGACGGTAGGCAGTGAGAGGCTCATCTAAATAGTGAAATTCTGTATGGTTCAATACTACACGAATCCAAAAATCATAATCATGAGTGTATAACAGCTTCTCATTGAAGTATCCAATGTTACGAACATAATCCTTTTTCATCATCACCGTACAGCCATTTAACGGGCAGTAGGAAGAAAATGCCTCAATAAAGGAACGTACTGTCGTAAATTTGGCAGTTGCATTGCGACATATTACCTCGTTTGCTTTGTTAATGACATGATAATCAGTGAAACTGACCTCCGCTTGATGTTGCTCCATAAAATTCACTTGACGTTCAATTTTGGTCGAATAAAACATATCGTCTGAACTAAGCCAAACAGTATACTTTCCGGTGGACATTTGTATACCATAATTGAGCGCAGTTGCCGTGCCGCCGTTCATCTTTCCTAGATAATAAATGCGATCCATATAAGGGATCAAACGTTCCTGGTGCATAGTTGACCCATCATCTACAACAATAATTTCGATATTCGGATAAGTTTGATTTAAGACGCTGGCTACAGCCTGATCTACGTACGGACAGTTGAAAAAGGGAATGATGACACTCACTTTCGGCAACGATTCCACGTTTCCTCACCCCGCAATCTTCATGTGCTTTCTCCCCACCATACGGTATGTTAAAACGAATTCATAATTGTGGACGATTGCCCGTGGTACTTCATTTTGGGGAGTTTATTTAAAGGAAAAAGAGGCAATTTACATCTCATTAATGTAACTGCCCCTTTTTTAGATTAGAGTGCTCAGATGTACGTTATGATCTAATTGGTGAAAATCCTAAAAGAGAACGTTCGGAATACCTGGATTGAACTTTTTATTGCTGGTTCAAACCATAAACGGCAGCGTCAATTTCCTGAAGCAAGTTATTAAACCGGTTTTGGAATATATCTATGCCGAAAGATTCTATGGATGCCTTGCGATTTTTAGTTCCTATTTCCAACATGCGCTCTTTATTTTGAAGGAGGTCAACAACTATTTGCCAAAGTCCGCCCACATCACCTTTAGGCACTAAAAACTTCTCATTCCCCGTATTTTTGAGTAGCTCACCAAGTCCTGCTGAGTCATAAGCAACTACTGGTTTGCCGAATATCATCCCCTCAAGAGCAGTCATTCCAAATCCTTCATCAATCATGCTAGGTACGACTACGATATCAAGCGCAGGGTATAATTGTTCAATGTGGCTTTCGAACGAATGAAATATAATGCGAGATGGATCTAATGTTGAATACGCCAATGCTTTGCATTTATTGAAGTATTCTGTTATTTCTGGACTTCCGGCAATAAGAAATTTTACTTGAGGAAAGTGTGACATTAGCATACCGGCCATATAGATAAATTGATCAATTCCTTTATGGACGGAGATCATTCCGCTTATGAGCCCTATTAGCGTTTCGTGGTCGCCGATATTATGGGCTCCCCTCAGACAACGACGATTTTCCTCCCACCTTTCAGGGTGCAATTCAGCATCATTCCAAGAAGGATATATAAGCCTATTTTTATTATTAACTATTGAACTCTTAAAAGGTGCAAGTACTGCTTCCGATATACCGATAATCCAATCTGCATAATGATTTACCATCCGTACTGCATCAATCTGATGCACACCTGGATACAAGATTTCGTCTATTATCCAAACAACGGGAATGCCTGCTTTTTTTGCCGCAGCCGCAGGCAATGCATTAACCGATGTATTAACCATCACCCAATCCGGCCTGTGAACGTGCAGAAGTGTTAATAGGGATTGGTAGTAATTAGAAGATTCTTGTTTTGCAAATTCCTGATGCATAGCTGGCGATGATTCATACAAAGACCATAGCAGTGGAGAATCTTGAATGGCTATACGTATCCCCTTAGTTTCTGCTTCTATTGACAGCATGCCGCAACAGGGAACAACCAGCACAACCTCATATTGCTCGCTAAGGGTTTTAGCTAAAAAAAGTAGCCATTTCTCGGCACCCGACATTCGAGCCGGATGGCAAATATGTGAGAATAACATAACCTTAGACTTTACGCTCACGGGCTACATACCCTATGCACTTCTCGGGTATGATTGTCACCTCCTTTGGATAGGTAATTTACTATATGAGCAATGTCGATCTGTCGACACGACCATCCACCCATGTATTATTCATTGCAAGGTAGTCATATATAACAGTTTGAATTTTTATGTGAGCACTCATGCGTGTGAAATGATCGTTTTTGGTGCCTGTGTGTGCTTGCGCCTGCGCCAAGCTATGGAGCAACGCATAAAATAATGTGAAGAGGGGAGCACATATGGGCCTGTCATGCTGTCATAACAACGTGAGGGATGCATCTGTCTCCGTAGTTGCTGGTAAGGCCCAAGCGCCGACCCGTTCAGGTTTGAAAGGAGGGGCACTAGTGAAGGCTTTGGTCACCGGGGGAGCAGGGTTTATTGGTTCCCAGCTGGTACGTGCGCTTGCTGACTCGGGCATCAGAGTACATGTGCTGGATAATCTGACGACCGGGAATGCTGCAAATGTAGATCCGCGCGCGGTCATGCATATTGCAGATATTCGCAGCTCTGAAGCCAGGACGCTGCTGATTCGGGAAAGCCCGGACATTGTGTTTCATTTGGCTGCACAGGCTGATGTGCAGCATTCCATTCATCATCCTGATGAGGATGCGGATGTGAATGTGCTGGGGACGATTCATTTGTTGCAGGCTTGTCGTGAAGCGGGTGTATCGAAAATCATATTTGCCTCCACATCCGGCGTATACGGAGAGCTGCAAAAGCAATGTATTCAGGAAGACGATCCCGTGGAGCCTATTTCAGGCTACGGGCTGTCCAAGCTGACCGCAGAATCGTATATTCGGCTTTTTTATCGCTTGTATGGCTTAAACTACACGATTTTGCGTTACGGAAATGTGTATGGCCCCGGCCAGGCCGCGAAGGGAGAGGGCGGTGTAGTCGCTATTTTTATGGACCGGCTGAAAAAAGGCAGCCCCTTGCTCATTCACGGCGACGGGACGCAAACCCGTGACTTTGTGTACGTCAAGGATGTAGTCCGAGCCAATATGGCGGCTATACATGCAGCGGATCAACGCACAGTGCATGTAAGTACGGGACGAACGACGTCCATCAATCGGCTGGCCTATGATTTACTAAAGCTGCACGGTTCGTCTGTGCGGCCTGTGTATTCACCGGCGCGGACGGGAGACATTCACCATAGCTGTCTGAGCAACGCAGTCGCCAGACATTGGCTTCATTGGGAACCGCTATACGGAATCTCTGCCGGTCTAAAGGAAACGTACGTGAGCAGTATGGGCACAGACAAAGAAGGCATCTAGGGCTAACGAGCGCGAGGATCAAAAAAAGAGACTGAGGGAACTCTCAGCCTCTTTTCAGTTTGAACAGAAATTATAGGTTCTCGCCAGCCAGCTTGAAGGCTTGATCGAGGACAGCCGCACCGTTTCCTCTACCGTAAGCCAACGTGTCAATAACATCTACAGGGATGCCATAGGGAGCTGCAATTTCAGTTACTGGCTTTTTACGCATTCGCACCTGAGGTCCGAGTAAAATAGCAATCACTGGCTCTGTCATGCCTTCCAGCTCTTCCTTAATAGTGCTTTCGGGGATCGCTTCGATGTTCAATTCTATGGATCTTGCTGCGGCTTCTTTTTTCATCTTGGAAACCAGAATGGATGTCGACATCCCCGCAGAGCATGCTAGAATGATTTTTTTCATATCAAGAGCGCCTCCAGAAATTTATTTTAACTACTTATACTCTTCATCCAGATTAGCAACAAACAAGCGTTCCTTGATAACAGCTTGATACCAGTAGCCGGATTTCTTCAAATGCCGACTTCGATCATTTTCCAGGTTAATTTCCACCAGTCCATAGCGATTTTTAAAAGCATTCATAGGAGAAACATTGTCTGTGAAGGCCCACAGCATATAACCTGTACAGTTGGAGCCTGCTGCTACGGCTTGTAACGTGTAGTATAAATGCTCAGTTATAAAGTCAATGCGATAGTCGTCCTGAATGATGTGTTCCTCATTTTTAAAAACAGCTTCATTTTCAATCCCCATGCCATTTTCCGCAACAAACCACTCGATATTGTTATATTCGTTCTTGATACGCATTCCCATATCGTAAACGATTTTAGGATAAATTTCCCAGCCCCGTGACTTGTTCATTCTTTTACCCGGAAGGTCGAAATGCTCGTAGTAGTAAGAGGGGTGAAAAGGAATGTTTTCGTTCCACGCTTTACTCTGCGCTTTGACCCGGTGGGGATAATAGAGATTGATTCCAACGATGTCAACGGTATTTTCCTTAATCAAGGCCAGTTCCTCCGCCGTAGCTTCAAAGGCAATATCATGCTTGCTCATGAGCTCGAACAATTCTTGCGGGTATTCGCCTTTAATAAGCGGGTCCAGAAATACTCGATTGTAAAATAGATCATACACATGTGCTGCATACTGGTCATGAGGGGCACTGGATCGGGCATAGGTCACTTCGGGATTCAGAATAACCCCTATTTTAGCCCCGTTCTCACTATAATTTTTGGCTTTGAAAAGCTGTACACACTTCGCGGTAGCCAGCGTTTTGTTATAGTTCCATTGCATCCACTTCCGCGTATTTTGTTCATAGGGATAGCGAAGCGCATCCAGATAGACGCGAGTCTGTACAACAATGGGCTCATTAAACGTAAACCAGTGCTTGACCCGATCCCCGTACCGTTCAAACACCTTTTCCGCATATTTCACAAACAGCTCTACCACATGCTTGGAAGACCAGCCCTCATATTTGTCGAGCAAATAAGCAGGTAATTCATAGTGTTCCAGACAAATCATCGGCTCGACTCCGCTTGCAATCAACTCGTCAATGACCCTGCCCATATAATCCGCATAGGTTTCATCCACCACAATATTCTCATAATCCGTTAAGAAGCGGGACCAGTTAATAGAAGTGCGATAATGAGTTAGCCCAATCTGCTTCATCAGGGCAATATCCTCGGCATAACGATTATAAAAATCGGTTGCACCTGCGGGTCCATATCCATTGTGCCAGACATAGCGGTCATTTTTGTACCATAAGTCCAGATACGAGTCTTGACCTTCCTGTTTACCGCTCCAACCCTCTGTCTGCCAGGCGGAAGCCGCTGCTCCCATAATAAAATTCGGCGGAATTTGTATTGTGTGTTTAGCCATGACATGCTTCTCCTTTTCATTCTATAGATTCCCCAAGGCGATCCTCTACGGGTGTATCTCTACAGTAGCGCATTATTCAGTCGTTCGCTTGTTGGCAATTTTGACGAACGGAAAATAAATGATAATGGCTACCATAATACAAATAATCTGCGTTACAACGGCGCCAATGCTTCCACCTGTAGACAGGTAGGCATTAATAATAGGCGGTGTAGTCCACGGAACCATAACGACAGCTTTACCTGCGAATCCAAGCAACGTCGAGAAGTAACCAATTGTTCCTGTGATGAGTGGAGTTATAATGAAAGGAATCGCCATCAATGGATTCAGCATAATTGGAAGTCCGAAAATGACAGGCTCATTAATATTAAACAGACCTGGCCCAAGTGAAAGCTTGGTAATTTCCTTCATATCCTCACGCTTGGAAGCGATCATAATACTGATCAAAAGGGCCAGCGTAACTCCTGAACCTCCAATACTCATGTATACATCCCAGAAAGGCATCGTAATAATGTTCGGAATGGGGAGCCCTTGATCATATGCAGTCATGTTGACCGTAATCGCTCCAAGCAGCAGAGGTTCACGGATGGGCTTTACCATTTGGTTTCCGTGAATACCGATCACCCAGAAGGTTTGCGCAACCAGCATGAGTACCAGTATACCTGGCAGCCCTTGGACTATGGTCTCCAGAGGTTGTTGCACCACATTATAGACAGCATCGTACAGGTAGAGCCCCGTAAATTTATGAAAAAAGAATCCAAGCATCGAGAAAACAGTTACCGTAATAATGGAAGGGATGAGTGCGGAGAAAGAAACGGCTACATTGCTAGGAACACTTTCAGGCATTTTAATCTTTAGCTTATCGGACTTGCCCAGTTTGTTGTATAGCTCAACGGATAGGATACTTATGAAAATACCCAAAAACAAGCTTTTGGTGTCTGTGAATTGACGGGCGATGACGTCCGTTACTTTTTGCATTTCTCCGTTAACCATCAGCTCGATTGTGGTTGGTGTCACAGAGATAAAACAGATGAGGGCAAGTAAACCAGGAAAAAGATTTTTCTCTCCATTAATTTTTCCTAGCTCCAGACCAATCATAAAAATAGCTAGAATGGTGAGGATATTCAAGCTGGCATAGTTAATGCTTGAGAAAATCGGTTTGTACTCTGCCAGGAATGAGAATGACTTAAAATGGGCTAGACCATTGACTGGGTCCATGACCACATTGGAGATCAGTACAGCAAAGGCACCCACAATAATAACAGGCATTAAGGTGATAAAAGCCGATTTGATTGCTATTATATATTTAAAATTGTTAATTGCATTTGCCACCGAGGTGAGACCATCGATCAGTTTGTCTTTGAAAGCCATGGCTAGCGCCCTCCCTCTACGATTTTAATCCGAGCTGATCAATGCGTTCATACAGGTCTATAAATTCTGAGGCCATATCGTGAATGGTGATGGCATTCATCAAATGATCTTGGGCATGCACCATCATGACGGACATCTCTGTTTTTTCACCGGCTGCTTCCTTACGAATGATTCTGGTTTGAATTTTGTGGGAAGACACTAGTTCTTTTTTAGCTGAGGCCAGTTCTTCTTTGGATTCCCGAAATTTGCCCGCCTTTGCAAGCTCAATCGCTTCCATCGCCGAGCTGCGCGCATTCCCAGCGTATAATATAATTTGGAATACGATCTCTGTATCATCCATGTCCTCCATGTTCACAGCGTGTTCTACTGATTCATCATTATTCATATGTTCTTGACTCCTTTCATTCATTTGCTCGTATCGCCATTATAATTTGGAATCGCTTTCAACATAACGCATATTATTTCCTCTTCTTAACGGAAATCAATTGTTCTTTCTAGCTGTTATCTCTATCACTAAACATAAAAAGATAGAAATCCCTGTCATATAGGCTTCAGATTTCTCCTTTGTTACACCCAGTTAATCTTCAACTATTTTTATGCAGTACCTCTACGAATTCCGTGTACGTTTTGCAGCGAATAAGCTGCTGGACTAGCTTTTCATGATTTAAAATGTTAAGCAAAATATGATACATACTTTGTAAATCTTCTGATTTGGTGCGCTGTATGCAGAGCATGCAAATAAACTGTACGGGCTTGCCATCCCAGTCGATAGCTTTTTGTAATGTACAAATGGCCCAAAACGTCGAATCAGCAAAAGGTTCCAGCGGATGCGGAATCGCGACAAAGTTGCCAAATGAAGTGGGGGAAACAGCTTCACGCTCTATCACAGATTGCAACAATGGACCTTTTACAAGACCTGCTTCTTGTATTTTTTCGGCCATGAATTCAAGTGCTTGCCGTTTGTTATCAAACTTCTGCTGAAGAAAGACCAATTTTTTTCGTACATATTGTACAGCAGGAAGTTTTGACTCTGAGATGGTTTGTTCAATTTTGGTAATATCCGAACTGCCCAAAAATGTATTCACATGGATCATGGGGATAGAAAGCGGTTCTGATATGGGGATCGTACTAATAATAAAGTCCAGGCCATCCAACGGCGTTTGCTTCAACTTATAAAATTCAGTGGTTCCTACGATCTCCAGCCTGGAACCGAAAACAGATTGAAGCTTGTAGTACAGCAGCTTTGCGCTGCCGAGTCCGGAAGCACATACGATCATACATCTTTTGGGTGTGCCCTCCATTTTCTTTCTCTCCATTGCGACTCCGATATGAATGGCTAAATACCCAATTTCATTGTCCTCGATGTGTATATGAAGTCGCTGTTTGATAACTTCCGCAGCAATGATGCCTGCTTCAAAAGCAAGCGGGTAGTGGGCTTTGATTTCATCCAGCATGGGGTTGCGCAAATTCATTCCGTATTGATAACGATTCAGGACTGGTTTGAGATGAAGGCAAAATGCAATCAGCAATTCTTGATCGTTTTGAATGTTCATGTTCAACTGCTGATCGATTCGGTCTAATATTTCGATCGTCAGTTCGTAAATATTTTTATCAATAATTTTTTTAATCTCTACTTCATCCATATGGACCCTGACAACGGTCCTTACACCCAGCAAGTGCACAGCAATGTACGCAATTTCAACAAGTGGAAAGGAGTGTTTCATGTTCTGTTCCAGAGCAGATACGATCTCAGTCGCGACCCTAAACTCTTTTTGCGCTTCGATTTTTTTCATCTCTTGAGGATAATACGATACATACCTCTCTTCACGAATACGCTTACATGCTATAGCGATATGAATGACCAGATTGTTCAGGGCAATGTCTGACAACTGAATATCATGATACTCAATCCGCTCCAGAATCACTTCTCTTATGAATTCCAGCTCTTCGTTAGAGATCAAAGAAGGGTGGGGCATCTGTTGCCCGCCTATTTCATCTGTCCTGTTAAATATATAGTCGGAAATGCAATAACGCAGCTTGGCCTCATTCCCCTTAATTCGAATACCATGATACGGTCTGTTCTCCAGCGATAGTCCATAAGTTGACAGTAATTTCCGCACTTCTTTGAGGTCATTCTGTAAAGTAGATCGGCTAACATACAGCATCTCAGCTAAATCATCAAGTTTGACGTATGCATGAGTAAGCAGCAGTTTTTTTATTAAAAAACGATGTCTGGCTTCAGAAGAACTCGCTAATAGATGGGGCACATTGTTTTCATAGTCCTTTAATTGCTTTAGCAGATGATGAAATGCTTGTTCGTCCTGAATCTCTAGCCTGTAGCCTGTTCCTTTAAGGGGTTTGACAGCCGCTCCATGCCGTGACAACAGTGCATTCAATTCCTTTACATCTGTTCGTATGGTTCGAGAAGATACCTTCAATGCATTCGCCAAATGTTCACCCTTGATCATCTGTTCAGCAACCAATATACGTAGAATATCAAAAATACGCAAAACGAACCCCCTTTCTGAGCTGTTCTGATGAACAGTATACAATGCTTAGAGCGTAACCAAAAGAAGAACTAACCACAGCACAAATCACCTATGATCTTGACACCCCAGTATATTCAAAGATATTATAGATACAATAAGTCTGTGATTGAGGTGTAGTTATGAAATTTACCAAAGCAACCAATTATGCTCTGCATACCATGCTTATGCTTGTTACGGATTCGTCGGTGAAGCCTATAGGTGTTCAGCAATTGGCCGAAGCGCAACAAGTCTCACCTACGTATCTTTCAAAAATTTTGACGAGGCTTGTGAAGGCGGGGATGATCGAATCGGTCTCTGGAGCCAATGGAGGCTATCGCTTATCCCGCAATAAAGACGATATTACCTTTTTGGATATCATTCATGCGATTGAAGGGACGAATTCTTTGTTTGAATGTGATTTTGTCCATGGATCAGAATGTCTGATTCAAGCTGTAATGAGGGAAGCGGAGGAGAAAATGGAGAGCCATCTTAAAAATACAAAATTGGTCGATTTGGCGCAAAAGCAAGCGCAAATATAAAGGTAACGGCTAGATATAGAAAGAGGGTGGTTGTCAGTGATATGAAGTGTTTTTTTGTTTTTATTATAGATATAAAGAGTCTTTAATATCCTTGAAAAGGAGCTGAATGTATGTTGTACGATTGCGCTATTATTGGCGGAGGGCCCGCCGGATTGAATGCAGCCCTTGTGCTTGGCAGGGCAAGGAGAAGTGTGGCTTTGATCGATAATAACCGACCCAGAAATGCGGTTACGCATGCGTCGCACGGTTTCATTACGAGAGACGGCGTAACGCCGGCCGAGTTCCGCCGTGTAGCTTATGAGGAAGTACTACGTTATCCGTCTGTCCATCATCTGCCAACCGAGGTTATTTCGGTTACGAAAAAAGAATCCATATTCGAGGTGTTTGATTCTTCAGGCCTTCGTATTCAAGCGCGAAAATTGATACTGGCGACGGGCGTAAAGGAGGTATTCCCTGAGATCGAAGGTTTTTATACGTTTTACGGGAAAAGTTTGTTTAATTGCCCTTATTGCGATGGCTGGGAGCTACGGGATCAACCGCTTGTCCTCGTCTCTGAGTCGCCAGCTATATATCATACAGCCAAACTGCTCCTGAACTGGAGTAAGGATTTGCTTGTCTGCACGAACGGTCAGGCATTCTTGTCGGACGAGCAAAAAGAACGACTTCAATCTAAAGGAGTCGTGGTCATGGAGCAGCCTGTTGCAGCGTTCATCGGTCACCACGGGCAGCTGGAGTATGCGTCCTTTACGGACGGCACTCAAGTCCCGAGAGTCGGCGGCTTTGTGACCCCCCGATTTGTACAAAGTACACCGTTTGGAGGAGATTTGGGCTGTGAAAGGACAGAGTCGGGCGGGATCCAAACGGATGGAGCGGGGAGAACCTCCATACCTGGTGTATATGCTGCCGGGGATTCTTCGTACTTCATGCCTTCTCAGTTGATTTTTGCTGCGGCCGACGGCAGTCGAACTGCTGCGAGCGTAAATTTGGATTTGACAGAGGAAGATTTCAACGAGTGTTGAGCATTTGAAATGTTCGATGTGAATCGGATGCTGGAAAAGGCCGCCATATAGGCGGCCTTTTTCTATTCACTTGATTATAATTCTGCGTCTATACAAGACCTTCTTTCAATAACCTCTGTATTCACGAGAACCTGAGTATGATGCTCCTGATTGTGATTAAGTCTTTCCATCAGCAAATTTACAGCCGTTCGGGCCAAAATATCCTTTTTCACATGAATGGTTGTGAGTTCCGGGCTAATGACCTTGGCTTCATGAATATTATCAAACCCCATGACAGAAATTTGTTCAGGCACTCGAATGTTCATTTCCTGAAACGTTTTAATAGCACTGATTGCCATGTAATCATTCTCACAAAATAGGGCTGAAGGCAGCTCATTCAGTTCATGAATAGCTGTTTTAAATGATTCCTGTGACATTACAAGCATCGGATGCATATCGAATGTAAGCCCGTGATCTATGGCAAGATTGTGCTCCTCTAAAGCAGCCATGAACCCCTCTTTTCGTTTTGTAAAGTTAAGAATTCTGGTACTGGATTGTACGTATCCTATATTTCTGTGACCGGACTGGATTAAATATTGGCCTGCCTGGTACCCTCCAAGATAGTTATTAATAGATACAAAGCTGGCATCAACGTGTTCAAAGCAAGTATCTAAAACTACGATATTGGAATGAATAGATTGTAAGGAATGAATAATCTCGGCAGTTAGATTGGTGCCCAGCAGAAGTATACCTGAAGAAGGCTGGTCCTTTTCCAGAGCAGACAACTCTGCCTCCAGGCTATGGCTATCAAATGATGAAAAAATCAAAGTATTGCCATGTTCTCTCACTTGATTGGTAATATGATGGATCAATTCATTGAAAAATGGAAGTGATTCGTATTGCTCGGTCACGATGCCTGTATTTTTGCATGCAACAAAACGAATGACATGGTGACTCTTCGTAAATTCCTTATTTGACTTCATGGTACGTGGTCTATATCCATGCTCGTGGGCAATTCTTAAAATATGCTCTTTGGTTTCTTCGCTAACACCGGGTTTGTTATTAAATGCTAAAGAGACGGCTGATTTTGAAACACCGGCAAGCTTTGCAATATCATCTATTTTCAACATGGAACCTCCCATTGGACTAAACTATATAAATTATATCATGATTATATAATAAAGTTTAGTTTATAAATTAAACTAAACAAATGCCGCATAAAATGAGTTGACCTTTTCAGATACATAATGTTAATATTCAATTGTGAACGCTTTATTTAGTTTATTTTATTCAATATCGTATGAAATTATACATTAGTTTAGTTTTGTTTATGAGTGAGAGGGTGATTTGTTTGAGTTTAAGTATTGCTAAAAATCAAAGAAGTTTTGTGGAAAAGGACAAGCCTTTCTTTTACTTGGCAGATACCGTCTGGAGCGTATTTACCAACGCCACGATTGAAGAGTGGAGCGATTACCTGGACTATCGAAAGATGCAGGGATTCAACGTTTTGCAAATCAACATGCTCCGGCAATGGGATGCCAGCGAATCAGACCTGAATCTACAACCGTTTGCATTATTGGAAAATGGAGATTTCGACTATCACACATTAAACGCGGCCTATTTTGACCGGGCAGAAGTCATGATCCAGATGGCTGTAGAGCGCGGCTTTATTCCAGCCTTGGTACTTCTGTGGTGTAATTATGTACCGGATACATGGGCTGAAATGTTCCAGAAGGGCAATAAAATGCCGCTGGATTGCGTTGAAAGCTATGTAACTTATGTTGTAAACCGTTATTCCCGCTTCGAGCCTGTTTATTTGATCAGCGGGGATACTGATTTTCCTACAGAACGTGCTAATGCATACTATTTGAAGGCGCTGGAAACGGTACAGCAATTAAGCCCGGCAAGCCTAACTGCACTGCATATCCAAGGAAGATTGAGGGGAATTCCTGAAGCTTTTGAGCAACACAAGGGTCTTGGATTTTATATGTATCAATCAGGACATAATTCTCAGTTTCAGCATGTCGCCCACGAGATTGCCCAGCATTTTTACCACAAGCCAGAGATCCGTCCCGTCATCAATGGAGAACCTTGCTATGAACAGATCAGTTACAGCCGCAATGTGTATGGTAGATACACCGCACTGGATGCCAGAAAAGCAGCATGGCAAAGTCTACTCGCAGGCGGGGGAGCGGGAATTACCTATGGAGCGCATGGCATTTGGAGCTGGCATAAAAAAGGCAAGAAGTTCGGAATTGTAGAAGGAGAGGGCTTTGATAGTCCCTATGATTGGAGAACGGCACTGCGTTTTGAGGGCGCATGGGATTATTCCTTTATTAAATATTTATTTGAAATGTACAATCTGATCGGCATAAAGCCGCTGGATATTGTTTTAAACAAGACAGAGGAGATCAGAGCTGCGGGGAACGAGAATACCATCGTCTTGTATATCCCGGTTAACACGAAGGTGCGGCTAAGTATGAATTTACAGGACTACAAGTTTATAACCATTGATTTAGCGGAGAGACGATTTGCCCAAACGGAGGTAGATGCCCAGGCTGATCAATCTGTCATTGATATGCATGGTTTTGAAAGTGATGTTGTGATCATCGGAACGAAATAAAACAGGAGAAGAATAGGAGTAAGGCAACAGGTGGAGTAGAAAAGTAGATAACGCATCCAAGTAGGAGTGATCATGATGGATTACCAAAAGACAGCCAAAGAAGTGCTTAGATCGGTGGGGGGAAACGAAAATGTGAACAGTGTCATTCACTGTGTCACTCGTTTGAGATTCAAACTGAAGGATAATCAATTGCCAGATAAAGAAAAAATCAAACAGATTGACGGTGTTATTACCGTCGTGGAAAGTGGCGGCCAATTCTAGGTGGTGATCGGGAATGAGGTTCCCAAAGTATACGAGGCTCTTTTGGATACGATGGGAGTAAAGCCTGAAGACCAGGCTGCTGAAGACGATCAAAAGAATGAAAAAGCGAGCCTGTTCAGTCGATTTGTCGATGTAATCTCAGGTGTGTTTATGCCCGTTGTTGGCGTGCTCGCCGCTGTCGGGATTTTAAAAGGACTGTTGGCCTTATGCACATCTCTGGGCTGGATGACTGATCAGATGGGTACGTATAAAATTTTATATGCAACAGCAGACGCTATGTTTTATTTCTTTCCGGTTATTCTAGGGTTTTCAGCAGGTAAAAAATTCGGAGGAAACCCGTATCTGTCTGCTGTTTTAGGGGCCGCCTTGGTGTACCCAACCATGACTTCCGCCTTTACGGATAAAACGGCACTGTCCTTTTTGACAATACCTGTCGTTCTGATTAATTATACTTCTTCTGTTATACCTATCATTATTGGGGCGTTCTTGGCAGCTAAGGTTGAAAAATTTATAAGTAAGTATGCACCTGCTTCCATTAAAATGTTCATTGTGCCTTTTCTGACCTTGGTCATTATATCACCGATTGTTTTTCTGGTTGTCGGGCCGATAGCAACTATAATCAGCGATGGGTTAGCCAAAGGCTCCATGTGGATTTACCAGTTAAGTCCGGCTATAGCTGGTCTCATTCTGGCCGGGTTCTGGCAGGGCATTATTATCTTCGGCTTGCATTGGGCGTTCATTCCGATTCTCCTGAATAATGTAGTTACGAACGGGTTTGATCCGATTAACGGTATGCTGTTCTGTACTACGTTTGCGCAAACAGGTGCGGCTTTTGCCATTGCTTTGAAATCACGGGACCCCAAATTAAAACCCATTGCCACTTCTGCCACAATCGCGGGTTTGATGGGGGTTACGGAACCAGCTATTTACGGAGTTACGCTACCTACCAAAAAACCGTTTATTTTAGCCTCGATCGCTGGGGGTATAGGAGGAGCTGTAGCGGGCTTACTCGGCTCAACAGCATATGGATTTGCTTCAGGCGGGATTTTTGGTATACCTTTATTCATTAATCCAAAGGGGATAGATACAGGCTTCATAGGCTTTATCATATCTTTGGTTGTAGCTTTTGTAGTCGGATTTATACTGACCTATCTTTTCGGCTATAAAAATGCAAAACATTCGCCTGATATTAAAATGGCAATGAAAGCAAAGAGGAAGAAAAAACGGTATTCAGTCCTTTAAACGGTGAATTGATTCGTTTGACCGCAATGAAAGATGAGGCTTTCTCCAGTGGTTCGATGGGTCAGGGAGCCGCGATTATCCCCCTAGAAGGAGTAGCTTACGCACCTTTTAACGGAACTGTTGTTACCGTTTTCAAAACAAAACATGCGATTGGACTGATCTCTGAGGATGGAGTTGAACTGCTCATTCACATTGGAATTAATACGGTCAGCTTGAAAGGAAAACATTTCACTTCTTTTGTGTCTGAAGGAGATACGATTCAAAAAGGGGACAAGCTGGTTGAATTTGATCCAAAAGCTATAGTGGATGAAGGATATGATCTCACCACCTCTGTTATTGTAACCAATACTGCGGTGTACACAGATATCTTAGCTGAAGAATCTAAGGATATTCATGTAGGAGATCGCTTATTGAGGATCAGATAGAATCCCAATACAATAATAGAGAGATAACTCATCAAGCTGACGATAACCCTGTGTAAAAATAGGGTTGTCGTCAGCTTTTTTGAATATGGAAACAGATTTTGCAGCATGTACTACAATAACAGGTTACCATACCCCCAACGAGTTCATCATCTGTCGGAAGGAGCGCACATATTTATCCGGCGCCAACAGGTTAACGATCTGTGTACGCCCCTTCTGGCGGATAGATTCGCGATGAGGTACATTGTTCATCAGTTCCAGTCCTTGCAGTACCGCCTGTAAAGTGTCTCCCTGCTGATAAAATTTACCGGTTTCATTGTGATCAATGAATGCTCGTACCCCGTCTGAATCAGAGCTTAACACCGGACAACGACAGGCCATCGCCTCAGCTACCGCATAGCCGAATCCTTCCACCAGCGAAGTCGAGAGCAGATACCCGCCTGAGTCGCCAATCATGGAATAATACAAAGGCATTTTAGCATGAGGTACGCTTTTAAGACGCTCGATAATCGTAGACATACCAAGCTGAGCAAGCATGACCTCGAATTGTATTTTATCCTCTGGCTGAGACAAGGTGTCATCATAGAACATCCAAATCCGAAGATCGGCACGATTTTTTAGCATCCAGTAAGAGATGTCGACAAAATGCCTCCAATTTTTATTGGGCTCCAATCGCCCAACCCATGCAATGACCGGATTAGCCGGAGGAGTGTTAGGTACATAATTAAATACGTTAGTATCCAGAACATTTGGGAATACAAAACGATTAAGCCATGGACATATGCTGGAAAATAGCTGTACGAGGTGAGTTGTCTCCGGTAGAAGTACCGCATTGGCATGGTTATGAAGATACGGAACGGCATCTGCGACAATCCTTGCTGCTTCTTCGTGAGTGCCAAAGCCCTGTGATTCATAGATTAGTATCCCTTGGTAGCCCAACATTCGCAGTCTGGGGAGCATAGGATAGTCCGAAGAGACAATAATTGCATCGTACCGATGAGATTCCACCAGATTTCGAATTTCTTCTTCAGAGGAAGTCATGAACACCGGAATATCGCCGTGCAGGTTTTGCATCCCTGTACCCTGCCGATAATAGAGAAGATGACATTCAATCCCGTCCTGAATGAGCGCTCTACAGCGTTGACGGTTCAAGGTTTCCACGCCACCGCTCGGTATATAAAAAGTAAATAGAACTTTGATATCAAAAACCTCCTTTGCCAACCACAAGCTCTTATACCAAGTTATTCAACCTACAGGACGGGGTGTGGGTTTCTACGGAAGCCTGGCTCGAATCAGCGCATAATTATGGCTGAGGCGAGAATCTTCCGGGGAGCGCTCTGTTGCTTCTTTCGCAAACTCACATGCTTTGTGCATTAGACCCAACTCGTAGCAAGCGAGGGCTCCAAGACCATATAGTGCACTGCGTTTATCGGCCCAGCGCGCCTGCGGCATGGCAAGATGCTGTTGCAGCGTAGCGATGCACTCGTCCCAACGGGCATGATACAAGCGGAGCTGGTCTAATCGGATGCTGTGTTCTTCACCTTCCACAAAATATTCAATACCTTATGAACCGGGCGTACCCAACGGTAGACGTAATGATAGTAGATGTGGTGTTTTATGTTCATATTTTAGACACAATATTTTAAGCTTCTATTTAAGTGATGTTAAGCTGAAGCTATATGTGGGGGATTATCATTAGAATTTAAAAGTGTAGCATGAAGTGCGAGGAGACCGCTTCGCGAAGGCTTTGAGCTTCCGAACGCTGGCGCTTCTCCAGCTTCAAATCTCTCGCTTCGCTACTGACTGCTTCTCATGCAACATTTTGGGGGAGAGGAACAGCAGGGAGAAGATTACGAACAAAGAAAGGGTGAAACATGTGCTCAAAGTGCAGCAGGTGAGCAAGTGGTATGAGGGCAACCGGGGCGTACATAAGTTGGATTTTGAAATGCAGCGCGGTGAAATTGTTGGTTTCTTGGGGCCAAATGGTGCGGGTAAAACGACCACGATGCGCATGATTACAGGATATCTTCAGCCAAACGAGGGAGTAATTACGATTGATGGTATCCCGATTCAGGATAAAGGCAGACAGGCTCGTTCCAAAATCGGTTATCTGCCGGAGACGCCCCCTTTGTATGGGGATATGTCTGTAAGGTCCTACTTAAAGTTTGTAGCTAGTATTCGGGACGTGCCTGTGAGAGAGCAGAAGCTGCGTATTTCGGAGATGATTTCCCGGCTGGGCCTGAATGGACGTGAAAAACAATTGGTCCGTAGCTTGTCCAAAGGGTACAAACAGCGTCTGGGGCTGGCAGGTGCAATTATTCATAATCCGGATTTATTAGTGTTGGATGAACCGACCTCGGGTTTAGACCCCAATCAGATTTTAGAGATTCGTCAGCTCATTCAGGAGATTGGTGAAAATCATACAGTATTGCTCAGCACGCATATTTTGCCCGAGGTGGATGCTTTGTGCAATCGGGTGCTGATCATTCACGAAGGGAAACTGGTCATGGACGGGCGTCCTGACGCGCTCGGCGGTTCGATGGAAGACGGATTCAAGGTGAAACTGGAGGTCAAAGGCAAGCATGAGCAGGTAATGGATGTTATACGAGCTTGGGGAAAAGTACAAGTTGAATCTTTGGCGCCTACTCTGCCATCAGTGAATACGAAGCTGACTGCCACAGAGCAGGATTTGACCGAATTGTTGCTTACAGGAGCTTCCGATGAGGATTTTCGCGAAGAGCTGTTTTTTGTGCTGTCAGATGCGAAGCTTCCGATTTTGGAAATGAAAAAAGAAAACCTAAGCTTGGAAAATATCTTCCAGCAGTTAACGACTCGCGAGACGGAAGAAGGTCAGGGCGGCGATCCAGCGGTTCATGATCTACATACCTCTAAGAATGAAGCAACGGTCATCACGGCGGATCATGGAGAAGCCTCGGCCAGCGATAACAAGGTTGAAGAAGACAAGGATACAGGAGGTAATCGGTCATGAGGCGTTTGTTCGCAGTCTGTCAAAAGGAGCTGCAAGCCTATCTATGGACCCCAACGACGTATTTTGCGCTTGCGGTGTACATGCTGCTGACGGGGTTACTATTTTACACGAACTTTGTGATGTATCAGCCTAGTATTTTGGACTATCGGCTGGTACTCGGTGATACATTGTCCATGCTGGTGTTTGTTGTCCCATTACTCACGATGCGGCTGGTTGCAGAGGAATTCAGGCAGGGTACGGATGAACTGCTGCTTACCTCACCTGTGAGTGTAACGGAAATCATGATGGGTAAATTTTTGGCATCGTTAGGCATGTTGCTCATATTAGTATTGTGCAGCCTGGCGTATCCGGTCGTGATGTCCTTTTATGGGACGCTGGATTGGACGCTGGTATTTACATCCGTGATCGGCCTGTTTATGCTTGGCGCAGCCATGATGGCAATCGGCTTATTCGCATCAACGCTTTCACAGCATCAGATGATGTCAGCGGTCGTCAGTTTTATTCTTTTACTCGTTTTCTGGATGCTGGATTCGTTTGGTGGACAAACGGGCGCATCTGCGGCGCTGCAGCAGTGGCTGGAACCTTTTTCACTAACTGCACGGTTTGATAGTTTCACCAAAGGATTGCTGAATGGAGCCGATGTATTGTACTACGTGACGGTGGCGGCGCTCTTTTTGCTATTTAGCATCCAAGTGGTTGAACGGAAACGGTGGAGGTAATGAATATGAAAAAATGGCTGGGTCATACCAATAGTATGGTACTATCAATTGCTGCTGTAGGTATTTTTATTCTATTGACGTTATTTCTGCGCTCGCTAGGAGGCTTTCAACTGGATCTGACGGCAGGCAAGCAGTATACGCTGTCTGATCAGACGTTGACGACCATTCAGGGTGTAAAGGAAGACGTACGATTAATTGCCTTTACCGTATCCACTTCGCAGAATCAGAAGCTGAACCGGGATGTTACGGATATGCTGAATGAATATGCCAAGCGTAACAAGAAGCTCAAAGTCGAGCAATACGATTTGAATCAGGAACCGATACTGGCTAAGCAGTATAGTGTTACTGCAGCCTCCATTGTGCTGGTGCAGGGAGAGAAAAAGCGGGTTATAGATATTGGAAGCCTATTTACGCAAGCCCAGGGGAGTGGTGAAGGGGCATACCAATTTACAGGGGAAGAAAAGCTGACTAGTGGACTGCTGGCATTGTCATCTACCCGTCAAGGAAAAATGGTTTTTCTGACAGGGCATGAGGAAATTCCTTTGTCCCAAATGACCGAATTAAGCAGCTCATTGGCGCAAGATAATGTGAAAACAGAGGAAGTTCAGCTTAATCAAGCGGGTAGTGTGCCCAAAGATGCGTCTGTACTGGCTATTGTTGGACCAGAGCGGGATATTAGCGCGACGGAATTGAAAAGTATTCGTACGTATCTGAATGATGGTGGAAAGCTTTTTATGGCGCTAGGATTTCACCCGAACATGGGGGCCAACTGGAAAAATCTTGACGCATTAGCGGCTGATTATGGAGTGAAAGATACTCATGCTATCGTGGTGGATCAGGAACAGACGAATACGCTGGGCCCTCTATGGACGGTTCCTACCTTTGGCAGTCATGCGATTACTGATAAACTGGCGGCTTCTAATCTATATCCTGTTCTTTCGCTGTCTATTGCTTTGCAGGCAGGAGAGCAGAAGGATTGGAAGACGACACTATTGATGAAATCTTCTGCAGCAAGCTATGGCGAAACGAATATCCAGGGACTGCTGAACAATGAAACGCAGAAGGATGACAAGGACCCACAGGGGCCGCTTGATCTCGGTTACGCGGTAGAAGGGAAAGACGGCAAGCCCAAAGCGGTTATTCTCGGAACGTCAGCCCTTCTAAGCGACACGGAGATCAGCACAGGAGGGAATCGAGACTTTGTGCTGAATAGCTTGAATTATGTGCAGGAACACTCGGATGGACTCACTATTCGACCTCGTCAGGAGCAGGATTTTAAGGTAGCTTATTTAACTGCTGCACAAGCGAAAACGGTATTGGCCATATCTGTCGTCGGATTGCCGCTGCTGTTCGCGGTGATCGGAATCTTATTATGGTGGAGGCGAAAAAGTGCATGAGAAAATGGATACCCACAGTGCTGCTGCTAGTTGTATTGGGAGCGGGTATAATCTATGCCAAGAGCCAAAACTTCTTTCGTGAACAAGCCCCGGCGGCTCGCCAGCTCATTCAGCTTACGCAAGGAGATATTACGTCTTTTGCGATCACTGGAAAGGACGGCAAGTCAGTGGAACTTAATCAACGTGATGGCAAATGGAGCATGAGTAAGCCACGATCTTACCCGTTAAATCAATATACAATAGACAATTGGCTAGCTGCGATTCAAAATGTAAAGTTGGGTGATGTCGTGGAATCATCCCCCACAGACGTAGCCAAATATGGAATTAGCGCTACCAATGACCAGATTGAGATTAAGACCAAGAAGGGTGACGTTCGCACCTTTGCCTTCGGTGAAACGCTGCCTTCCGGAGATGCTGTCTATGTACTATCAGACCAAAAAGAGATAGCTTCCGTACCTATAGATACACTTTCGGGTTTGTTGCTGGGTGCTGATGATTTTACAGATACAACGCCGTTTGATTGGGATGATACCAAGCTGAGCGGAATAGAGTGGGAAGGCCAGAATGCCTCATGGATGCTCCGATCCTCCGGTAGCAGTGGAACTGGAGATAGTGCTTCCGCATCTTGGACGCTAAACGGCAAGTCAGTAGCCGGTGATACGGCAACTTCCCTTTCACAGCAAATCAAAAACCTGGCTAGCAGTCAGGCCTTGCGCAAAGCCTCCGAGCTGAACAAGCCTGTTCACCGCTTTACGCTGAGCATATCGCTGGGCAAGGAAGATTCCCAGCTGGTCTATCAGGGCTGGACACTTAACGATGATCCAGATACCGTGTGGGTTGTACCGCCACAAAGCAACTGGGCTTATGGCCTGTCCGCTTCTGATGTGAACCGTGCTGAACAGAGTGGTCATGACCAGGCTAAGGCTAGCCAATAATCATTACATTTATAATAAGCTGAACAAAGAGGCTCCAACGGCGAATAATCGTCGTGTGGAGCTTCTTTGTGTTCGTTATTCATCAGGCTTGCTGCTTTTGGAAGAAGGGCTGTTATTGTCATTTAAATCTTGGATGACCTGAATCAGCTCATGAAGTGAGAGATCCAGCTTATCCAACTTTTCCTCCATCGTGTGCAGGATGTGCCGCAATAAAATAAAACAAAGTCCAGCCGGAAAGCCTACGTTGGTAACCAGAGAAAGAGCATCATCCATCTGCAATGTATTTCCCTCCTTTTTAGCCATATATAAAGGAAGGTAAATTAAAAGAACCATATACAACTGATTGTAAAAATAGTATAATAAATAAGAACAAGTGTTCTGTTTTGGTTGTAAAATAGGATTGCAAATTACCCTATAATATGAGGATTTAGAAAAAGTCAAATCCAAAGAGAAAGGGTGATTTATATTGGAAAAATCTCAGCTAACATTGGTCGAACAATACCGAAAGAAGTTGTACCGCATTGCTTGGAGAATCCAGTATCGTGCTCGGGTACAAACCAATCATGAATTTGTAATGGAAAAGAACGAAACTGTCATCGCTCCATCTTTTACAGAATTTGCAAACTCTAATATGTACACACTACAGCTTATCAACTCTCTATCTTCTGAGATCGGAAAAATGATCATCTTTGACCTTTACATACTAGACAAAACCGAAGCACAGATTGCAAAAGAGTTAAAGCTATCCCAACAGGCGGTGAATAAATGGAAAAAGAAAATGCTCAAAGAGTTATTTCGGATGCTGAGTTCGTCCAATGGCTCAAATTAGCACAAAGTGGGGATCAGGAGGCCATGAGCAGGATACTTTATTTGTTCGAGGAAGACATTCAGAGGACGAGTCGGTATATACGTATGTCCCGTGAAGATGCTGTTCAAAGTATCGTGGTTGATTTTATTGAAGAACTACGTCAAGAGCTGAAGACAGAGATATAGAAAAAGTGGACAATGGATGTAGCCTTGTCTATCCTTATCGGTAGGTTTAACTTATGTGACGGAGGGCTTATATGTTTATGAGTGATAGCAGGGCTTTATTCGAAAAAAATATGAAGTTGTATCCAGTTAACCGTATTCGCTCCAATGTTATCATTCTTGTTTTATTGCTGTTAGATCTGTTTTTGACTATTCCCTTAATAGGAAATCCCTACATTGCAGTTTATGTTTATGTGCTGATGCCACCGATTGTTCTGATTAATATTTGGGCGCTTGTACTGGTCATAATGCCACGCAAATTGCAGTTGAATTATATTTTATTCCGTGGTGTATTTGGTTTGGTATGCTCTATTGGCTTCATGATTATGACACAAAAGTTTGCTTATGGTATGTTGGGTCTGGATACTCCATGGTATTTTATAAGCTCTTTTGCCGCTTATGGAATCGCCTTGTACTGCTATATCAAATATCATCTGGCGAAATTCAAAAATCCTTCAACTTATAAGAAAGAACCAAAAGTGAAGAAAAAACACAAGCGAGAAGCTGTAGTAACAATGACCACATTTACCGGGGCTGGTTATTTGATAGCCAATCTTTCCCTCGGATTTGCTACACAACAATTCGTTGCTACAGTATTGATGTGTGTATACTCCATGCTTGCATTTGTTCTTTTTCATTTTATTATGGAGCTGCACCGCTATTATTGGCTTCATAAATTGAGGAATCAGACAGCGGATTGAACACAATACATGGATTACACTGTAATTTCTCTATAAAAGATGTTTGGAATAATAAATAAGCCTGCGAACGCCTACACTATGATAGGTGTTTGCAGGCTTTTTAGGTTGTAGATTTATTTAGTCAACATACTTGTTGCCGTCAGCGTCAATATAAATGGATTGAACTGCTGTACGGCGGTAAGGATATCCTGCTGCTGTGGTGCCGTTAATTTCATAGGTTACGGAATAGATGCCTGGCTTGTCCGCTTTGGAAAGCTCAATTTGCCCAGTAGGAGTAACGGTTTTTTGCTGCAATGTCAGACCTTTGAACGCTGTAGTCATTCCTTGTTGCGGATCACCATAGTATTGAACTTGGTAAGTGACTTGTGTAACGCTGGTTGGGGAATCCTGGGACTTCAGATTTAGTCTCGGGCCCACTGCATTTAGATTGTATTTGAGCTCAGGGACCTGAGCGGCATGATAGCGTGCAATCAGGAGATATGCACCATGATCAGGAATTACGGCATTCAACTTATAGATGCCTGGTTGGGGATTGGTAACTACTGCACTATGATGCCAGGCACCAGCAAAGATTTCTTCATCACGACCTGCTTTCACATTAAGCAATTCGCTAGTACCGTCAGGTTTGGTCAGCTCAAGCTGACTTACACGTTTATCGCTGATCCAGTCCAGATCAATGGATTGGACACCATTTTCAACCGTGAGGGTTTCGGAGGCTTTTCCATTATAATCGCCGCCTCGAATAAAATATGAATTATCGATCTCGTTATAGGTGGATTGTACAGCAGAAGCAGTCAGGGAAGACGCTGCTGAAAATGCCTCAGTTTCCTGATTCAATGCTGGAGTGTTCGCTTGGAGGTAAGGTAGGATCAGGGAGAAGACGTAAGAACCGGTACGAACCTTGGCATGATCCCAGGAACCGATTTTAACTACACGTCCGCCGGGAAGCTTAGCATTGTCGACTGTGACCACTCCATCATTTTTGCCGAAGGATGAGAGATACATTCCACCCAGTATGTAGGAAGCAGTGCCGCCAGACCAGTTATCACCAGCAAACGTGAAGAATGGAATTGTAGTCGCGTTACTGAGTGCATCCGTTTTGGTTCGGAAATACTTCATATAAGATGTTTGTAATGTAGAGGTGCCGGGATTTTGTGAGCCGACGATATCTGCCAGCCATCCGGCCCAGCTGCTGTAGGCGAGATCTGCAAGTTGTGAACCATGATGGGGACTGCTGAGGGTGATGACACGTTGTACATAAGGAGCTGCTCCGTTATACACGAGAGCGGTTTGAGTATCCACTCCACCTTTGCTGTGGGCGATGATGATGAGTTTTTTTCCGAAATGATTACTAATGACTTTGATTTTGTCGGCTAGAAGCTTGCCATTGTCCCACATATCCTGGGATGTGCCATTCGCATCGTACAAATTAATGGTGGCCGTCTGGTACCCAGCGTCACGTGCTTGCTGAAGCATATCATTATTATTCTTGGTCCACACTTCGGCGCTACTGTTCAAACCATGTACAAACAATAGTGCGGGTTTGGTAGGATCAACGCGATTAGGTGGTGGGCCTTCTGTCCAGCTTCCGGCGGGAGCTTTCGGTGCTTCAGGTGTAGTGGAGCCTGCAAAAGCACCGGCGGGGATAAGAGTGACGGATAACAAAAAAATGAGCATCAAAACGGTGAGCTTCTTCAAACTGTAAATCCTCCTTTTTGTAAAATTAAGTATTTCAAACTTATTATACATGCCATCTTGTGGTAAATCATCAATTGTATTTCATATTTACATTAAAATTTTATTTTTTCAGTCATTTTTTAGTCAGGATATCCCTAAGATTGATGGCGCATGCTAATCTCGTCACACATTTTATATGTATGGAGGATGAGTTCATGCCAGGAACTAAAAAAGTCATCAGTTTTACGATTTCAGCTGCTTTACTTGCCAGCATGGCTGCTTTAACCGGGTGTGGAAATGCTGATCATAACGTTCGTACGAACAGTACACGCTATAACGCGCAAAGCACACAGCATATGGATGGTGTGAATCGTTATGGTTTAGATGGTGTAAACCGTATGGATGGTGTGAATCGTTATGGGGTTAAATCCAACGGTATGGACGGGATGTCATTGAATGAAAATGGCAACAGAACCGGACATCCAATCCGTAATCTGCAAGTCGATCGCAACTTGTCTAAACGTATATCCGAGATGCCGGATGTAAAGTCTGCGACAGTATTGGTTGGTGAACGACATGCCTATGTAGCCGTTTCCTTGAAAGACCAAGCTAACGGAACGGGTGTCGGTGCTCCAAGCATTGACGGTACTCCGAGTGCTAATAATATTGGGCGTAACGGGAATGTACCGAGTGTGAATGGCGTTAATGGCACCAGAGGAAATCGAACTACAGGTACTACAACGCCTGGAATGACAGACAATGGAGTTACCGGGAATGGAACACCTGCACGTCGTGATGACGGTTTGTTCGGTACGATGGGTACAGGCTCGTACGGTATGTTGCGTGGCTTGACGGACAACAACAATCGCACAGATAACGGCAACAACACCATCGAGGGAGCAAGAACTGCATATGAACCAACTGATGCAGTCAAGAGCCGTATTGCTAACAAGATTAAGCAATTTGCACCTTCCATTGAACAGGTGCATGTATCGGCTAACCCGGACTTTGTTAGACAAACCTCTGACTTTACACGCAGTGTACAAAATGGTCATCCGATCAGAGGCTTGAGCAATGAAATGGTGGATGTGATTGAACGTGTATTCCCGACTTCGGCGGCTGATACAAACCGTCCAATGGAAAATACAACACCAACACGTCCACAAAATAATACGCCCGCACCGATGAATCATCGCTAATTCAAACCCTTAATTGAGAATATCCCAAAAAGAGCTATCCCATCTCGGCGAGTTACGCTGATGGAATAGCTCTTTCTTTTGCGGGGATTATATAACTATAACGATTTGCGCACTCCTTTAATCCATACACCTTGCAGATTTAAGTCGGCATTCAGCAACAAGACGTCTGCTTGTTTACCTGCTTCAAGTGAACCTGTTCGATCAGCTATGTTCAGGGATCGAGCCGGATTCAGGCTGGCCATTTGTGATGCCTCGGGGATACTCAAGCCTACATGTTGAACTAGATAACGGAAGCCCTCAATCATCGTTAGTGTGCTTCCTGCCAAAGTGACGCCATCCTCCAGTCGTGCAACACCGTCCTGTACAATCACTGGCAAATCACCGAGTTTATAATGACCATCTTCCAGCCCGGTGGCTGACATGGCATCGGTGATGAGGATGAGATTATGGTCCTGCTTTAACTTGGCAAGCAGGGAAATAGCAGCAGGATGCACATGAATGCCATCTGCGATGATTTCTGCTTCAATGCGCGGATCAGCGAGTACGGCTCCCGCAGCTCCTGGCTTGCGGTGATGCAGTGGAGTCATGGCATTAAAGGTGTGCACGGCATGGTTCAGGCCCGACGATGCTGCTTGTTCAACCTCTTCATACGTAGCATCCGTATGACCGAGTGCCGCAGTAATGCCGTGGCTACGCAGCCATGCGATGAGTTCAAGGGCACCATTTTGTTCAGGCGCAAGTGTGACCTGGCGAACAAGGCCCGGATAGCGCTGCTCCCATTCTGCCATCCAAGCGAGGTTCGGAGGCACGATATGTTCCGGGTTTTGTGCTCCTGCCCAGTTCGGACTAATGAAAGGTCCTTCCAGATGCACCCCCTCCAACTGCGCATGGGGCATGGGATATGCCATGTATGTGTGAACTTCTTTTAATACCCGTTCAATTCGTTCCTTGGGCGCGGTCATAGTAGTAGCCAGCATAGCCGTCGTTCCTTGCGAACTGTGAAAAGAGGTGATTGCATCCAGCACCCTCGGATCAGAGTCCATAAAGTCCTCACCGTTACCGCCGTGAATATGAATATCAATAAAGCCTGGCAGCAGGTACCCCTCCTCCTGACGAACAACATTCGCCGCTTGTGTGGCAACTTCTTCAGGATTGCCTAAGACCAATGAGGTCCAGTCCACGGGCATATCCTCCTCTGAACCAGCGTATACAATGGATTGCCCCTCAATGATGACAACTCCGTTGGGAATGATGTCATTCCCAACGACGACTTGACCATACAATAGCTGCGGTATGTTACTGTTCATTTCATCTGACTTCATTTGAACCATCCTCCTGCTTCCTGATCCAGTAAAATAAGCACGTTGGGGTGGCATTGCAGCAGGGAAGCCGGACACTCCGTTGTGACGGGTCCAGTTAAAGCCTGCCTTATAATGTCGGCCTTCTCTGCGCCAAAGGCCACCAGCATAATTTGCTTCGCCTTAAGAATGGTGCCAACCCCCATCGTCACTGCTTGTCTGGGCACTGCATTGATATCGCCAAAAAATCGGGCGTTCGCTGAGCGCGTTCTTTCTTTCAAATCTACAACATGTGTGGCTCCGGTCAAGCTGTGACCGGGTTCGTTAAAGCCGATATGGCCGTTATGACCAATGCCAAGCAATTGGAGATCCACAGGTCCATGATCCAGAATGGCCTGCTCGTGCGCTGCACATTCTGCTGTGAGATTTAGGGCATTCCCGTTAGGGACGCGTGTATGAGATATGGGAATGTCGATATGCTGAAACAAGTGCTCATTCATAAAGCTTCGGTAGCTCTGCGGATGTTCTGGGGAGAGACCAACATATTCATCAAGATTCACGGAGTAGGCGCGAGCAAAGCTCACCTGACCCTTGCAGTACATATCCGCAAGATGTCGGTAAATGCCAATCGGCGTACTACCGGTGGCCAAGCCCAGCATAGCTTGTGGTTTGGACAGCAGCAAGCTGACGATCACAGTGGCAGCAGTAGCGTTCAGGTTTTCACGGCTGTTCAAAATGCGAATGTTCATCTTTAGTGCCCCCCTGGTTGTTTTTTAAGCTTACTCACTTGTTGATATGAACCTTCCAATCTCGGAATATATTTGTCAAAATTCGTGCTCACCATACCTGTAAATAGGATATCTATAATATGAAGCTGGGCGATGCGGGAGGCCATGTCTCCACGTCGCATTCCTTCCTCCAATGAGGAGGAAAATAGCGCAATATCCGCAAGGCTTGCCAGCGTATTGTTTCCGAAGGAGGTCAGGGATAAAGTTTTGGCACCCTGTTCCTTTGCACAGCGTAGAGCCGCAATGGTCTCCTGGGTTTCTCCTGAATAAGAGACGGCAAAGGCCACATCCTCCGCTCCGAGCGAGGAGGCAGAGGTAATCTGCATGTGAGAATCTGCGAAGGCAGTGCTATTCTTGCCAATACGGATCAGCTTCTGGTAAAAATCCTGTGCCACAATCGAGGATGTTGCCATCCCATAGAGATCAATACGGCTTGTGGCTGACAGCCATGCAATGGCCTGCTCCAGCTTGCCCAAATCCAGCAACCGGGTCGTGTCTGCAATGGAGGCGGTATGGTTTGCCTGAATAGCCTGCACGATACGGGAAAGTGAATTTCCAGCCACAATGTCCTGATAGGATTCTTCACCTGTAAGGTTGGAATGGGACAACTCGGCGGCCAGCTTCATTTTGAAATCGGGATACCCTTTAAAATGTAGTGATTTGCAAAACCGTGTAACGGTTGCGGCACTCACACCGCAACGCTCTGACAGTTCCCGAATACCCAGATGTAGCACATCCTCCGGGGCTTGCAGGATAGATTCCGCCAGCTTACGCTCTTGTACAGGCAACTGCTCCAGTCGATGGGATAATGTATGAAGAATGGGGGACATGAGCTGTGCTCCTTTAGCTATATAATGCTTTTGTGAAAAAAAGTATCATTTAATTAAATGTAATTAAGAAAAATATTTTCGTTTATATTGTAAAATAATTACGCACTTCATACAAGAGGGAAGAGGCTGATCACTTTCAAGTGTAGCTTCTATAAATGAATAATAAATGCAGAAAAATTTGTAGAATTTATCATACATTAATTTACATTTTGCGACTTTTACTTACAAAACAACCTATTGACTTGTCTCTTCAATGGAGGAGTATAATTGAATATAGTTCCAATCAAGGAATTTTACTAGGAGCTTTTCAAAGGGCATCGTTGGACGGAAGAGTAGGATCTCATTCACAAGGAGGAGTTTGCTATGCAAAGCCAAGTGATTGAAATGATCAGCGCGGTCAAGGAAGATCCTGAATTGGTCGCTAAGCTGAATGGACATTCGGACATTATTCATGATGCGGGACTGGATTCATTGCAGTTGGTTCATTTCATGCTGCAAGTGGAGGATGCATTTGATGTGGAGATTGATTTTGATTCCTTTGAGTTGGAACATCTCCGTTCAGTAGATGCGTTTTGCAGTTACATTCAAGGAATTAGCGATGCGGAGCAAGTGTCGCACCCGGAAGGTATGGAGACAGTCTGAACGCAGGGTAGACTTTGCCTGAAAATCCATTAAACGAGGTGTTAGCATGCAGCCCAAAAGCAATGTGCTGATTGATGAGAAGGCTTTCAAGCTCATCAAGCGTAACCTGAAAAACGCTTCCGTGTCTTATCGTAACGCAACACAGGATCCGGCTTTCAAAACGGACATGCCCCAGACGATCGGTATTAAGCTGACCAACCGTTGTAATTTAAGATGTACGCACTGCTTTGAATGGAACGAGGAAGGCTATCATCACCAAATGGATAAAGAAGAACAGAATATGGATCTTGCCCCGGATATGCTTCGGCAGATTTTGAGCGAAACGAAGGAAGTGAAGTCCAGACTGTACATGTGGGGTGGTGAACCGATGTTTCACCGGCGCTTTGATGAAATTTTGGACGTGCTGGCGGAAGATCGGCGTGAGATGACCTTTTGTACAAATGGACTACTCATTGATAAATATTTGGACCGGATTTTGGATTTGTCCGAAAATCTGGAGTTGTTAATAGCGATTGAGGGTTTTGAAAAAGAACACGATTTAATACGCGGTAAAGGCACCTTTCAGAAAACAATGCGGCAGATGGATAAGCTGATTGAACTTCGCGATCAGGGATTGTACAAGGGACGGGTAACTGTCCATGCGGTCATTAACGATAACATGATCGGACGGATGTACGAATTTCTGCAAATGCTGGAGGATAAGAGGCTGGATCTGGTGCTGCTAACGTTCCCCTGGTACATTTCCAAAGAAACCTCCTTTAAAATGGATGAATATTTTACACGTAATTTCTCCTGGCTCCGACAACTTGAAGAAAAAAATATTAGTAGCTGGCATGCTTTTAAATATAAAATCAACCCGGCTAACATCGACCCTCTGATGCAGGAATTACAGCGGATCAATGAGCGGGTATGGAACATTCGCGTGCGTTATCAGCCCGGCTTGGATTATGAGGAAATTGATAAATTTATACATGGCGAGGAAATGGTCAGCCGTTGTTCCAATCATTGTTTGGCGCTCACCTCCAGAACAGATATTTTACCAGACGGAAAGGTTATGCCTTGCAAATTTTTCAGTGAGTTCACGATTGGAAGTTTGCGTGAGCACAGTCTGAAGGAAATATGGAATTCGGATGCGTATGAAAAAACCCGTCAAAAGATTAATCATGAAGGATTGACGCCGGTGTGCTCCAAATGCAGTGTGCTGTATCTGCATGGGGCAGGCTCTCTGAAATACATTTAGTTTCCTATGAATCTCCTATGGAATATTGTTTGCTACTAGATGGAAGAGAGAGGGATGATGACAAGACGTGACGACTAAAACGATTAACCTTGTGGAAGCACTTGCTCATGAACGGGATCATGGGGTCCTGATTTGGCTGTTTAATATCGGCGCAGAGCAAGTGTGGCATCCATCCCCCCGGAAGGGGGGCATGGTAGACCGGGATGAACAGCAGGTCGTAAACCGGATGGAGGAAATGAATCTCCTGCTATGCCGAAGTCAGGATGTCATTGTACTCCGTGAACAGCCGGATGAGGCATTTCTGGACATGCTTCAGCGGTTAGGTTTCAGCCTGCCGCGTATTGAGGTGCCAGAGCCTTCTGATCCGCTAACGCCGATTTCAGAGTTAGTACTGGCGGATGACGCACTTTTGGCACGACTACGTGCGGTTGCGGATGCAGGCCATAGCAGCGGCGGAGCCAAAGCGTGGCTCGTACCCTATGCGGTCACACCGCAGGAGGAAGCGATTGCGGAGCGTTGTGGGCTGGAGTTGATCGGTGCTCCATCTGCGGTATGCGCCCAGGTGAATGATAAAATATTTAGCCGTCTGACCGCACAAAAGCTTGGTTTTGCTGTCAGCGAAGGCGCTGTATGTGTAGACGAAGCGGCAATTCGCAGAGAATGTGAGAGACTGGCTGGCTTATCGGACGAGCCTGTGAAGCTGATTATCAAGCAGCCACACGGGGCCTCGGGACAAGGCATGTATATGCTGGACGAGCTGTCCAAGCTGGACACACTGCTGAGTGTGATGAGACGCTTCGGCGGCTCGTCATCGTCTTCTGGCGGCTGGCTGGTGGAGCGCTGGCACAATAAGCAAATGGATCTGAACTACCAGCTCTGCATTGACGAGGGCGGTGGGGTGACGATGTTTTCGCTAAAAAGGCAAAACGTAGACGGTACAGTCTATATCGGCTCCCAGGTTCCCGCTGATATTGGCGAGACGCTGGAGGAAGAAGTGAGACGATGTGCTTATCAGTTGGGAACGTATCTCTATTCCATCGGGTATACGGGAATGGCTTCCATTGACGGTTTTGTTGACGAAGATGGTTTGCTGATTCCGGTGATCGAGATTAATGGCAGATTTACCCTGTCTACTTACATCTCGTTCCTGTCCTCTGTCTTGGGAGAACGGCATAAGACCTTGTCCCGTTATTACCGCAACGTGACCGCTACACCTCTCACCTACAGCCGTTTGTGCGGGTTGCTGGCGGAGGAAGGCTTGCTCTATACACCCGAACGGCCTGAAGGGGTGTTTGTTTATACGGCGGGTACCTTGTCTGGCATTCCTGTAAAGCGGGGCTATGTGAACCGGATTTTCACACTTATTTTGGCAGACAGTTGGCAGGAAGCGGATGCTTATGCACACAAATTGGAAGGCATCATTGCTGGATTAGGATGCTCATAAATAGGAGGGAATTGAGAATGAAAACAGACGTATACCATGTAGTACCTTTGCTGGAAAAGGTTTTGAAGCTGGCTCCCGGCGAGTTGGAACAGTTGACTCCGGATCAGGACCTGCGAACCTTGGGCCTGAATTCCTTATCCGCTGTTGAATTAATTGTAGAATTGGAAAATGAGCTTGATATTACGATGGAGGACGACGATTTGGTGCTGGAGCATCTATCTACACTGCAAGGCATTGAGCGTCTGCTGAACAAATATGCATAAGGGCGCTGAACAGACAAGACCTATGCTGCAGTCCGATATGGTGACCCGTCATAATTCCATGGTTGATCATAGTGCAGAAGAAATCGCAAATGCTCTCCCAGGAAAGCATTGTGTATATTCTTCCCTGCGTACTTCATTGCAGAGGTATGGGGTGAACATGGCCGAAGCCGAGCTGTTCATGCTGTGTGGGAGTATGTGCGCGGAGTACGGTGGAGATTTGAAGCGCTTCGGGCCGGAGAAATATCCGGAGCAGCTTCAAGAAATGGCCGCCAGTGGCGGACCGGTTATTCGGGTAGAACCGTGGATCGAAGGAGTCAGCAATGAAACCGATCTGTTGCAGGTGCTCACATCCGGCTATGGTACGATGCTGCATACGTCGAGCACCGCTTTAACCTATCACGATGTATATGTGAAAAATTACCCAAGGGGTCATGTGATTGAGTTGTACGGACTGGACTTGCAAGAACGTATGGCACAGGTGAATGATAGCTTCCTGCTCGATTCCTCGGGACATGCGATGACTTATGTAGGCTCAGCCCGGCTCGACGACCTCATGCAGGGCATTATTGAGTATGCATGGCTGGTGGAGCAGCCTGTCCCGCTTTCGCCAAGGGAGATGCATGCTGCGTGTGCTTACCATATTCGTCAGTATGTGACGGGTGAAAAAGTTACAACAGACCAGCATGTCAAGCGGGGAGATGCGGGTTACCGGGCATTTGTCGGTGACTTCCATCTGTTAGAAGACATGGAGGATCAGGAGTTTCGGACGTACTGCCATGAAATTTATTACAATCTGCGCTTGGGCAGCGCTCTTCATTTGGCGGATTATACAGCTGATTATTGCCTGCTGCATCAAGCTACGCTGGGGCCGCAAGCACAGCATATCATTGAATTGGCACAGGCGTTGTACGCGGATTGGCACAAGCTTAATCTGCATATTTACAAAACAGGACTCCAATTGCGTAAGCATCGGATGCCTGAGATTACAGAACGGGCTCTGCATTTGATTGAAAGACAGCGTCATATGCTGGAAGAACTGATGATTTTGACAGAGCAAGCAGCTGAGTAGCCAAAGCACTCGGTAATATCAGGCGCGTTCATCCAGGTATCACGCATAGAGGAAAGAGGAGGGGAATTCATTGCCGTCCATTACATTAAACCAATTGTCGAAAACGTTTACGTACTACAAAAAGGAGCCGGGCGTGCGCAAATCACTACAAAATTTGTTTAAGCGTGAACAGCTGACCAAGAAGGCTGTGCAAAACGTTAGCTTTAGCATTGAGGAAGGAGAAATTGTCGGATTTCTTGGTCCCAACGGGGCGGGCAAAACAACAACGCTCAAAATGCTGTCCGGCATTCTCCATCCCACGGAAGGGGAGGCATCGGTACTCGGCTTTACTCCCTGGAAGCGACAAAAAGAGTTTAAACGTCAGTTTTCCATCGTGATGGGACAGAAAAACCAGCTTTGGTGGGATTTGCCCGCAAGCGAGTCGTTCGAGCTGAACAAGCTTATCTACGAAATCGATGATAATCGTTATAAAGAAGCGCTGGATGAACTGGTCACTTTGCTTGGGGTGGAGGAGCAGCTTCATGTGCAGGTTCGGCGGCTATCGCTCGGCGAGCGTATGAAAATGGAACTGATCGCCGCGCTGCTGCATCGTCCACGGGTCATTTTACTGGATGAGCCGACCATCGGACTGGACCTTGTTTCTCAGCGGCGAATTCGAGAGTTTTTCAAAGCCTATAACCGCACCCACCGGACGACCATTTTGCTGACAAGCCACTACATGAAGGACATTGAGGATCTATGCACTAGGTCCATCATTATCAGTGGGGGCAGACTGGTGTATGACGGAGACTTGCACAAGGTAAATGAGGTCATCGGTGCCCGTAAATTACTTAAGGTTCGACTGGAGAACCCCGTATCCAACCTAACATTGGCGAGCCTCGGCAAACTTCGCTCCAACTCGGAGCTGGAGGCGGTATTTGAGCTGGATGCAGAAGATACGTTGGCTTGGTCCAAAAAGATTTTGGACGCACTGCCTGTCGTTGATTTTACGATTGAGGACGTCCCGCTGGAAGAGGGGATAGCCAATTTGTACGATGGGGGCAGGCTGGCTGATGCGAAATAACAAATATGTGAAAGTACTCCAGCTTGGCATGCAAAACGAAATGGAGTATCGGGCTAATTATTGGCTCCAAATGGCGGGATTTATGCTGCCCATCATGACGCAAATTTTTCTCTGGCTAGCTGTATTTGGTTCTTCGGGACAAGCAAGAGTGGTGGACTATTCTCTGCCGGAAATGCTGGTGTATGTGGTCATGGCAGGAGTAACTGGAAAACTGATTGCGACGGGCTTTGAATATGAAATTGCTACAGATATCAAGGAAGGTGGACTGGCAAAATTCATGGTACAGCCTGTGCATTATTTTGCTTACCGTTTTTGCCGGTTTATTGGAGGCAAAGTCATACAGTCCGCAGTTGTGCTGCTGGCGGCTGCTATTTTGCTGTTATGTCTTAGCCTGGAAGGACAAATCAGCTTCGAGCTATCGTACATCCTGCTTTACATATTGGCGTTGCCGGGAGCACTTGTGCTTAATTTTGTGGTCTATTACGCGCTCAGCGGCATAGCCTTTTGGGTGACGGAATCGGCGGGACTTTTTTATACGTTGTCGCTTGTTATTTATGTAGCTAGTGGTACCGTGTTTCCGCTGACGATTTTTGGAGATGCTTTGGCCCGTCTGTTCAGTCTGCTACCTTTCAGCTACACTGTATTTTTTCCGGTGAATGCGTTGACGGGCAAGCTGACTGTGCTGGAAGCCGCTAAAGGCATTGGCGTGCAATGGCTCTGGATTGTAGTGCTGGCGGCCGTATCACGCTGGGTGTGGCAAGCCGGGGTCAAACGCTTTGTCTCAGTGGGGGGTTAACATGAAAAATGTTTTCCAAAACATTAGGCGCTACATCAGACTGTACTGGAAATTTGTCCAGTTTTCCGTCATGTCGCAAATGGAATATCGCACTAACTTTATAAGTGCATGTCTGGTTGAAACAGCTTATTTGTTTATCAAGCTGCTGTACGCATCGCTTCCATACCGCGCTGGGACAGACATTAACGGCTGGTCTCCTGACGCTATGTTGTTATATATCGGCGTGTTTACGATGATGAGCGGCTTTTATAGTGGATTGTTCTACAGTAATTTTACAAGCCTGCCTGACAAAATTCGTACCGGCTCACTGGACGTGCTCATGACCAAACCCGTATCGCTGCAATTTATGGTGACACTGCGTCAATTTGAGCTGGGCTATACCTTGCCGAATGTAATTGGCGGCGGAATTATGACGGGGGTCGGCTGGCATCGACTCGGATTGCCGTTTAATTTGGAAACCGTAGGAGGGTTCTCCGTGCTGCTCGGATGCGGAGTGCTTACGGCATACTCCGTATTTTTGCTGCCCCAACTGCTGGCCTTCTGGATTATTCGCACGAACGGTGTTACAGAGCTATCCAACAGCATTTTCGAGACAAACTATGTGCCGATGGCCGTGTACAGTAACCTGATTCAGCGTATTGGCTTGTTTGTGCTCCCGGTGTTTGTCATCTGTAATTTTCCGCCCATGTTCATTCTCGGCAAAATGGAACCCGGTTTGATGCTATGGGCATTTCTTGCACCTCTCTGGCTGCTGGCGATTATTCGCTTGATATGGCAGTTTGCTCTACGTGATTATACGAGCGCGAGCCAGTAGCGCTACCGTGTACTAGGTTCATAATGAAGCAGGAAAGGAAGCGAATCATATGAATGCGATACCTAACCAGCGTCATTTATATATGGGAACGTTCGAAGCGGAGGCTTACTGGCGAGATAGCGAGCTAGCTTCCCTGCCCGCCCTGCCTGACCGGGCTTCTTCTGCCATTGTAGCGGCTATGGATGAATTGCTATTTAGCTTTTGTCAGCCGGGAGATGCCTTATTGACACGTTTTGCCATTTCGCCCGTACATCGTCAGTATATTGCGCAGCTGGGCTTTCATCCGGCTGTAAACGAACGGGATTTGACCGACGGAATGGAACAGGCGGGCAATGTGTCGGCCGCTTCCGTTTTCGAGCTGCTGAGTAGTCGCAAGAGTGATACTGGAGAAGGTTTTCCTCAACTGGAAGGCTGTGTGCTTAGCCCGTTTGCGGGGTTGCCGCATGTGGAAGAGGCCGCGCGTGCTTGGGGAATTACATTGCATCAGCCGCCGCTGGAAACGATTCGCAAGGTAAATGCCAAAACCTATTCCTCTGAGCTGAAACGCAGTCTTGGTCTGCGCAACCCTGGTCATATTGTGACTTCGTTTGCGGATGTCGCTGAAGCAGGGCGTAAACTGCTGCGGGATGGAAGCTTTTTAATCAAGGATGATTTTGGCGTATCGGGTAAAGGTAATCTGCACATCACTTCGACACAAATGCTGGACCGGGTCGTATCGTATTTGCGTGGACAGGAGCGCAAAGGCAAACGGGTACTGTTCTTGCTGGAGCCTTTTCTGGAGAAAGAGCAGGATTTTTCATGCCAATTTACGATTGGCGATGATGGGCGTGTCGACATCGTATCTGTGCAATGGCTGGCCAATACTCAATTCGCCTATCGGGAATCCCTATCGCCGGACAGGGCTTTTATGGAGCGTCTGGAGCGTGACGGCTATTTTAGCTTAATGCAGGATGTGGGACAGCAATTGTATCGGGATGGATATTACGGCGATGTATGCATAGACTCCATGACACTTCGTGGTGGAAAGCTGGAGCCCATTATCGAAATTAATGCCAGAAAGTCGATGAGTTTGATTAAGCATCAGCTCGATACCTATCTGGCCGGGAAAAATATGCGTGGCACGTTGACGAATTATTCGCTTTCCCATGATGGCAGTCTATCTTATGAAGAACTGCTGTTAGGGCTAGAAGGCGAGGGATTGCTGTTTACAGGTGAATGTGAAGAAGGTGTCATGCCTTTGGGAGCCAATACGTTATATGTAAACACAGGTGGACGTGACGGTGAGAACAGGATTGTAGGCCATACCCCTGTGCCAAGCAGAAATGCAACCGGGCGCGGAGGCAGATCATCTGCCAAGCAGGTTCGTATAAGTGGGATTGGAGCCGGCGATGGCGGATCAGAAGGGAACGGCATGGGTCAGCCTGACTTGAGTGGTACAAAAGAAGCTGATGGAAATGAACGGGCACGAGGCAAAGGACGGCTTTATTTGGAACTGGTTGCTGCGAATGATGAGGAAAAAATGCGATTGACTACAAAGCTGGAGCGTTTTTTGGCAGAGCGACATTTTACAGTGCTGAATTAAACGGGAGGCGTATAAGCATGCGTAAGAGTACGGAGAAGCTTATGAAGGTAACGATTTTGTGTTCCGGTTTCGGATTGGGCTTTTATACCCCTGGCTTGCTGCTGCAAGCGGGTCTTCGCAGGCTGGGCATGGATACGGCGATCCATGTATTTGAAAATGTACTGCCGGAATCGGCCCGACTCAAGGTCGACAAAAGCCGGAAAGCTTACCATGACAATTTTGCAGTGGCCTTAATGTCGCAGAAGGTTCCGCAGGATATGCGTAATTCACTGGACCCCGCAGCGATGGAAGTACTGCTGAACCAATGGATAGAAGAGGATCGGCGGTATTTTATATGCTTATCCGGTCATTGGATGTATGTACTGGAGGAGTATCGCAAGCGCAGAGAGTCGGAGTCGGTGCATGTGGACATTGTGTATATGGATTCGACACCTTCTCCTTCCTGGAAAAATCTAGCCAAGCATAACCCGCATTTTGCTGATGGCTGTGGAGAAACGACCCTGTTTGAAAATGATAAAAATAGAGTCAACCACTATATTGACATCCCGGCAGTGGAGCATATCCCTTTTGAAGCACGGCAAGCCCGTTTATTCGTACATGGCGGCGGTTGGGGGATGGGCACCTACCGTGAGAAGGTTGGACGGTTAGAAGAAGCGGGCTGGGAACTGGATCTGTTGTTGTATGATCAGGATCAACCAGATGAAGAGCGGGACAGTATACGCTATTTTCGGATGGACCCGCAGTGGAGAACATGGCAGCGAAATGAAGCCGGGGAGCATACATTTCCACCTTTCGGAGAGGTGAAAATAGGTGATGAAACGGTGTATCAGGTCGGACCGGATTACCATTGCATGCTGGACCGAGCATGTCATGCCCAGGCCATTGTCAGCAAGCCCGGTGGCGGCAGCCTGACCGATTCGTTCGCTACAGCTACTCCTCTGATTATGCTGGAGCCGTTTGGCGTGCATGAGAAGCATAATGCGGATCTATGGGAACGTCTGGGGTTAGGCATGCGCTACGAGACATGGATAGAAACCTATGGCGCCAGTGCCCAGATCCTGGAGGAAATGCATCGGAGAATCGTAGAGCTGCGCAGTCGGACGCCACGTTATATAGAATCCTATATGAAGAGCATTCAAGTGCCATCAGGAATGGAGCAGGGATCATGAACGCTGCCGCGGCTGCGCAAGAACCTGCGATGCAAGATATTCGCTTCGGGATCATTGGTTGTTCTGCCATTGCCCCTCGTGCGTTGCTGGAACCGATCCGACATGTTGCAGGAGCACGCGTGACCGCGCTTGCGAATCGTACGGTTACCAAGGCCCAAGAAATGGCAGAGCGTTATGAAGTCAATGTCGTTTATGGTCATGCTGAGGATATGCTTAAAGACCCGGACATCGACGCTGTATATATTGCGCTCAGCAACGATTTACATGCTGAGTGGATCGGCAGAGCCTTACAAGCTCACAAGCACGTGCTGGTGGAAAAACCGTTATGCCTGAATACAGCTGATCTGGCTCCCTTGGCGGCTATCGTCGAACAGAGCAACGCTTATCTGCTGGAGGGAGTCATGGTGCAGCATCACCCTTGGCAGCGTGAACTGCGAAGAATCATAGAATCAGGTCGTTATGGTCGCTTATGCTCCATAGAAACGAGTCTATGCATTCCGGCAAAAGAAGGGCATGCGGACAATTACCGATCCCGTCCGGAGCAGGGTGGGGGATGCTTTTGGGATTTGGGTGTGTACTGGCTCCAGTTTCTTCAGGCCGTTGTTGGATTGGAGCAGGCGGAATTCCACAGTCAATCGGATTTCGCTGGCCCTCATGGCTGTGACTGGACATTTCACGCGCAAGCCCGTTACCCGAGCGGACTAGAGGCATCTGCCCTCTTCTCATTTGAGCGTCCTTATCGCTGTGCTCATGTACTGACCTTTGATTCGGCAGTAGTCACCTTAAAGGATTGCTTTCGAGCGAATTTGGGTTTCTATAAAATGACACTCAAGACGGAAATAAAGAAGGATATCGCGGTGAATATATCGGATGTGGAAGCACGGTCCGCGTTATCACAGTCATCTTTGCCTACTAAAACAGTTTTTGAGCCTATGAACTATTATGTCAATCAGTTGGATGCCTTCTGCAGCATCATCCGGGGTGAAACGGAGCCTATTCCATTTCATGAGGCTGCTGAACGCGTCAGACTGCTGGCAGCTATTCATAAAGCAGCGCGCTCAGGCGAGGCGATCTATGCAGTATAAGTTGGTCGTGGTTTTCAATCGGTGAGATTCGAATAATGCAAAATACGGAATATTCAAGCAAAGAGAGGAGGGGATTCAGCAGATGGATCAAAAGGACGAAGTTTTACTGGAGCGATTCGGCGAGCATCCGACACCCTTTTATTATTATGATGGAGACGCGCTGCATGCTCACGTCAGCTCGTTGCTGGCCCGGCTACACCCGGCCGTGCGTGTACATTACGCGCTCAAGGCTAATGGTAACGTGCCCTTGGCTGGGTTGCTGCGCTCGTTAGGTTGCGGTGTCGAGATTGCTTCGGCTGGAGAAATGTTCGTCGCCATGGAGGCCGGGTATGCTGCGGAGGACGTACTGTACGCTGGACCGGGGAAAACAATAGCTGAGCTGCGTGAGGCGATAACCTGTGGGATCGGCTGCATTCATGTCGAATCGGTGAGAGAGCTGCGTCTACTGGAGGACATTGCCGCCCAAACGGGCGTGTTTGTCAGGGCTGCGGTTCGAATCAATCCCGATAATGACCTGTCGGGCGCAACCATTAAAATGGGCGGTGTTCCGCGCCCTTTTGGAGTCGATGAAGGGCAACTGGATCACTTTTTTAAGGTGCTGGAAGATTGCCCGCACGTATATT
Source organism: Paenibacillus polymyxa M1 (assembly GCF_000237325.1). Lineage (NCBI taxonomy): Bacteria > Bacillati > Bacillota > Bacilli > Caryophanales > Paenibacillaceae > Paenibacillus > Paenibacillus polymyxa. The sequence continues at coordinate 4,614,468 of NC_017542.1, read as the reverse complement.
TTCAAGGCATTCAAGTATATACAGGTACGCAAATGCTGAAAGCGGATCAGATTTTAGCTTCATTTGCGAATACCTTGCAGTTGGCAGAACGGGTGCAGGCTCAGTATAGTGTGGCGATGCATACGATCAATTTGGGCGGCGGGTTTGGTGTACCTTATTTTGCCCATGAGCAGCCGCTTGATATGGATCACGTCATTGATGGACTTAATGCACTCGCGGAGCAGACCCGATCCCGCATGCCGGGGGTTAGGCTGATCATCGAAAGCGGCAGGTATCTGGTCGCTCAATCAGGCATGTATGTCTGCCGGGCGTTGTATACCAAGAAATCCAAGGGAGAGAAGTTTGTCGTAGCTGATGGCGGCATGAACCACTATGTCGCAGCTACCTTTCGGGGACGCCGTTTAAGGGACAATTACCCTGTGCGAATTATGCGCAGACAATCAGCAGAGGTTTCTACGGAGCTGGAGACGGTAAGCATTGTTGGTCCGCTGTGTACACCCGAGGATTGTATAGTGAAAAAAGCGGAGTTGCCCCCGATTCAAGAGGGCGATTATATTGCTTTTCCGAATGCAGGAGCCTATGGATTGAGCTACAGCCCATTATATTTTTTGGGACATGCTACTCCGGCGGAACTGCTCGATTATCGCGGGAAAGTGCATATCATTCGTGAACACGGTGATCGCACGGACCTTCTGCATCATCAGCGTATGATTGCGTTGCCTGAGGATGTAATGTAAGTATGAAAAAACGCCAAAATCATGGGATCCGGTACCAAACGGACCTGTGATTTGGCGTTTTTTCATTTTCAGTATTGTAGTATCGATTTAACGTGATTTGGAACTGCGTATCTCCTGACGAACAAGCTGCCATACCATAAAGATCAGCACAAGGGCTTGTGGGGTAAATGTTTCCCAGGTTGGATACATTCCCAACCAGCTAATGGATGGAAGCGAGGACGCGGTGTGTCCCGGAAGCTTGCCAGCCACCTGAAGCGAATGAATACTTTCACCCAGAAAACGAAATACGAGATAGTAAATCAGTACAGTGGCGGTCAGGAAAAAGGCGCGAATTGGTAACCGTACACTGAACTTGATGATTGCAAATGCAAGAACGACCAGTATAACCGTTGCCGAGCCAATGCCGATCAGCAATTGCGAGGTTTCGATGGCTGGAGCCATACCGATATAAAAGATAGCTGTCTCGGCCCCTTCACGTAGAATCGCGAGCGCAGAAACCGCAAAGAGCGACCATAGGCTACCCCGTGCCAGCGCATTGCCTACGCTGTTTTCCACAAAGCGGTTCCACGCAGCAGCATTGGATTTGCTATGCAGCCAGTTACCGACAGTTAGCATCAGCACAACAGCCACCAGCCCGGTGACACCTTCCAGCAGCTCACGCATGCTGCCCGATGCAGCAGCTGCCACCAGCGAGGTGAACAGCACCGCCAGTATTCCGCTTAGCACCAGTCCTGTACCAGCTCCTGCCCATATCCAGCGTCCAGCCACGGCTTCGCCGCTTTTTTTGGCATACGCCAGCAGAGCTGCGAGCACGAGAATGGCCTCCAGGCCCTCGCGCAGCAAAATCAGTGTGGCATCCCATGCAGTATAAGAACGTTCCTCGGTCAACGGATGGAGCCTGTCCAGCATCTGATCAAGAGTCTGCAGGGCTTTATCCCTATTCGGTGGAGAAGACAGCAGATATCCGGAAGTCTCTGTCATTTGATTTTCAATTGCAGTGTAAGACACCGGATCGGAAATTTGTACATGTCCTTCGACGGAAGGCCATAGAGCGATAAACTGCCCTACCTTGTCTGCGGCCTGCTCTGGCTGACTAGCTACAACATCTTGGCGTGCGGATTCGAGCAGGGTGACTGCATCGCCCAGGGAAGCTGTTGAACCATTCGCCGCTCCGGCAGCGGCATTGCCTGCATCTGCTCCTTGATCTGTGTTCGCAAGTTTGCCCTGACTATAATCAGACAGCAGTGTCGTTAACTCCTGCATTTCCTTGAGAGCCTGTGCTTGACGTATGGGCTCTGCTTGCATAGAGATGCGGATGAGGCTGATTTTCGTTTCAAGCGAACTGTATACTGAAAAATGATCCAGTCGAATCGGTGTCTCCACCTGATACCATGCTTTAACGATTCGGTCGTAATCCACCCGCGCAGCAGCCCAATCGCCTTTTTGCATGGCAGCCAGACTGCCCTTCGCCATAGGAAGCAGCTTTTCCGCTGCTTTGGCTCCGGCTGGAGCCGGTTTATCTCCTTCGGCAGCAGTCACGAACTCATTGACCGAGCGCGCCAGCACGGATAACGCAGCTTTCGCTGAATCCCCGCCGCCATGGGAAAGAGCCTCTTCCGCATCGGTCAGAGCTTGATCTACGGCCGCGATATGGGCTGAATCTCCGCCGTTTGCTTTGGCGGCTTCCCACAAACCACGGAATTCCTTTAGGTCCTTGGAGGCTTCCGTCCATTGGTCTTGTCCCGCCTCCACCAGTGCTCCGCCGACCACAGGCATTAGCTGATCATTAGAGACAGCTTTAGCATTTGACTGTGCGAAAGCGGCCGACCCGGAGCCGGATATGAAGGGAGTTACTGTCAGCAGCAGAGCTGCTACCAGTACAAACATCCACCCCAAGCTTTTATTGCGCCGATTCATATAAATCCCCTTCCTTGCCTGCTGCTAAAATAACGTATCCCCGATATATCCGCCTTGCGATACACCTGGGAAGCAGGCGAACACCGCACTGCCTTTGTGAACAATATATTCGTTCAGCTTGTCATTGCGTGCAAGCTTCTCCTGAATGTGGACGAACTGCTTGAACAGATCACGCTGGTAGCTGATGAACAGCAGTCCGGCATCGAGCTGTCCTGTTTGCTTGTCTAATCCGCTTGAATAGGAATAAGACCTCCGCAAAATATTAATACTCCCGTTCCCATGAGCCAATGCCACATGAGAGGTAGGGGGCGTAAGCGGCTTGCCTTCCGGACTTGTAGCCGCCAGATCCAGCTTATCAAACTCTTTGCTTTTGCCCAGTGGGGCACCGCTGCTGCGATGGCGTCCAAAGGTATCCTCCTGGTCACCTAATGTTGAACGATCCCATACCTCTACCCGCATACGAATACGGCGTACAGCCATATAGCTACCGTTGCCCATCCATGCCGGTCCGTCATTGGTCTGTGTCCACACCAACCGGTTCATTTCGTCTGCCTTGGACGTGTCCGGGTTTCCCGTGCCGTCCTTGAAGCCAAGCAAATTGCGCGGGGTGCTTCCCGCAGGATCAGCTTGTGCCGTCCGCTGGAAGCCTTCCTGCGTCCAACGAAGTACCGCCGTTCCTCTGGCGATACGCGCCAAATTACGCAGGGCATGGAAAGCTACCTGCAAGTCATTGGCACATACCTGCACTCCGATATCACCGCCGCACCATTGTTCATCCAAGGCGTCTCCTTGAAAACGAGGCAGCTCACGGAACCCGGCAGGCTTGAGACTTGCCAGGTCGTACCGTCCATCAAAAAAGGATGGACCCACACCAAAGGTGATCGTCGTCCGGGACGGAGACAATCCTGCTGCCTCGCCCGTATCGGAAGGAGGGAGGTTGAGATTTTCATTATCAGTGCCAAGCAGCACACCAGAAGTCATTGTAGCGCTTGCTTCCGTCCAGGCCTTGAAGAGATTTCGCACCTGTTCCTTGTCGCGGGTCGTTAGATCGAAAGCAGCGAAACAGATAAAATCCTGTGCTGGAGTTACAATGCCCGCCTGATGTTTGCCGTAAAAAGGAACCACATCCTTGGTATCTGCCTCCGTCATCATGCTTTCGAGGCGTTGACTGGCTGACAGCACAGCGCCCACGCTACCGCCGCCAAGCAGTAGACCTAATCCACCTACCCCGGCCAGCTTCAATAGATCACGACGGGATACGGATTTACTTTTTCCTGATCGCTCATCATCTGCGGACTGAGCATCCTTTTCTGTCAGATCAGACTCTTCATTACGGGATTCCGCATACTGCGGCTTTTCTTGTCCTTTTTGCCGCTTAAAGCCTTTCATATCATTACACTCCTAACAATTTCCCCATTTGGGACAACGGTTCTGCCAAAGCATCGAGGTTCTGGCTCAGTTTTTTAATTTCTTCCGGTTTCAGTTTGGTATACGATACATAGCCTTCGCCGTCTTTGAAAGGAGCCAGCTCCTGCTGTAAGGCTGTAAAGCGCTCACCAATTTGTTTTTCCAACGCCGCGTCTTTTTGGTTCAGATCTGTTTTCAAAATGTCATAAATCTTTTGAGCACCTTCTACATTGGCCGCAAAGTCGTACAAGTCTGTATGAGAATAACGCTCCTCTTCACCCGTTACCTTTGAGGTAGATACTTCATTCAGCAACTCGACTGCACCTGTTACCATCAAGCTGGCATCAATATTAACTGTTTCTACTTTGGCACGCAGCAGCTTGGCATCACTCAGCAGGCGGTCGGAAAACTCGTCCAACCCTTTGGTGGTGTTTTCTTCCCATAATGTTTTCTCAATACGGTGAAAGCCACGCCAATCCGCTGTCTCCACATCACCGTCACGAGCGTCAATATTCGGATCCAGATCGCCTAGTGCTTCCGCAATCGGTTCAATTCGTTCATAGTACATACGTGCTGGAGCATACAAAGCCTTGGCTTTGTCCAGCTCGCCAGCTTTGACTGCGTTCGTGAATTCTTCTGTCTTTTTCACAAACGTATCGCACTGCTCGGTTGCATAGGTACGATAAGCCGCAACCGCTTGATCAAAATTGGGAGCAGTCGCCGCAGGAGTCGTGGTCTGTGTTGTTGCTCCTGTATCTTTGGGTGTTGCAGCGGGTTGCTGATCCGCAGTTCCGGCTTGTCCGCAACCTGCAAACAGAATAGAAGAGACCAGCACTCCGGCCGGCACGGCATAACGTAGTTTCATAATCAATGAACACCCTTTCTGGCCAAACTGGCCCTGAACCATAGTCTATAGCGCGATCTCTATATCGAATTATCATTTTTTTGATAATGATTATCAGTCGCATTTTTTCTTATCATAAGGCTGCCCTATATGCCTGTCAATACATATTTTAGACACAAAGTCCAACTCGTCATTAAAGCTGCAAGTAAGGTGCCTATGCCCATTTTTATCCGCACATTGAACCATACCTGAGCACATGACATAAAATGTGTTGACTGTATCCCTTAACCTTGTTACACCACACAAAACCCGAGCAAGGAGGGGTGAAATTGACGAAGGGTAACGACCAGAAAAACAAGTTTTTGTTAACTCACCGTGAACGTGAAGTATTTGAACTGCTCGTGCAGGACAAAACGACGCGTGACATCGCCGGACAACTATTTATTAGTGAGAAGACGGTGCGTAACCATATTTCCAACGTAATGCAGAAACTGAACGTAAAAGGTCGTTCACAGGCGGTCGTAGAATTAATCAGGCTTGGCGAATTAAAAATCTGACCTCTCGTTCCTTGCGGGGTACAAAGTCTTCTCAATGATCCTTCAACAATGAAGGATGGTCGGGAAGGCTTTTGTTTTGTGATAAGTTAGCTGACACAATATATCTAAACTAGCAAAGGTGAATATATAACGAAAAAAGCGATTAAACCGCTGAAATATATGGGAATTTGTGTGTAAGTGGTGTACTATATAGATAAGGAAGAAAATACCATGTGTTTGCCAATAAATTATATGAATAATTGAGGTGGAAAGCTGTACCACAAAGTTATGTTTAGATAGAAATGCATCTAGTGATAGTCTAAGAATATAAATCCCTACAAAAGCAGTACTCAGCATGGCGACAGGATGGAAGATGAATCAGGTTTTTGCCTAGAGCCTACCTGTGGTATATTCTTGATCGGAGGTGAACAATAAGACACATGACACCCAACCAACACTTGATGACTTATACGCTGAACAGCGGTATAAAGGGGACTGTCGACCTGACCAGTAAACAGGTGCAGGAATGGATTAAAGCATATCGAATTGGCAGCAAATTTGTAACGGTTGTGGGCAAACAATATTTTGGTTTAAACCCTGAGTTGGTAGCAGATTTCAAGGTACATAATGAATACTCGGAGCAGAGAGAGCACATATCCATGATACAGCCTGTAATGGAACACAAAGCTGTAGATCTGGACCCACTGATAGAAGCGTATAGTCAGTATAAAACATTAATTCAGGTAGAATGTAAATGTGGTGCTTCCTATATAGAAGAATCACCTCATAAGAGAACCAAGTGGTCATGCAAGGAATGCAATAATATTGTGTTCCTGGATCGTAAAAAGGGCATGGTGGATACGAATACAGGCAAGGCCTGGTACATGACCAACAAATACTATGTAGAAAGACAAAGCAACTGACGGATTGTCAGTTGCTTTTCTAACAGACTCGCACGTGTCTTTGGTGCATTTCACGATATATTAAATCCATACCTGGAAATGCTACTATATCTTTTGCCAAATAATAAAATTGATGTTTTGTACGCTTTGTAGTACATTATCAAGTGTATTATAAGGAGGCTTCTCATGTACGGACATAGACAAGATGATACTTTATACATCATGACTTACACATTAAATAGTGGTATCAAGGGCACGGTGCCTTTGTCTAATCAACAGATACAGGAATGGCTTGAGTGTTACAGAATCGGCAAGAAATTTGTAACCGAGATTGGCAAAGAGTACTTTGGACTGCATGCGGAACTGGTGGCTGACTTTAAAGTGCACAATCAGTATTCAAGCTATCAGGAGGTCATTATCCCGATTCAACAGCCGGATACTGGCTTAAGAGAGCTGTCTCAAGCTTACAAATCAACAGAAACCTTAATTAAAGTAGATTGCAAATGTGGTACATCGTATGTAACAGAATCCCCCTTTAAGCGGACCAAGTGGTACTGTACCAAATGCCGGGAGATTGTTTTTCTCGACAACAAAAAGGGAATGGTTGATACTTCCAGAGGCAAGGCTCATTATATGACCAATAAGTATTTTGTGGAACGGGAAACAACTGGCGTATAAGCCGGTTGTTTTTTTGTTCAAAGCCGATTGCGCTATAGTGAACAAGGGGAAAGATAAACCTTAAAATAAACGATAGTCAGGTGGTGAACGTCATCCGGGAAAATCATACGAATGGTGCAAGAAATCGCGTTAGCACGAATAATGTGTACATAAACGAAACGCTTCATTTGGAACAAATCATAAGTGACCTGCGCGTGATGGGCTATGTGGCTTTTCATCATCATCCACATATTGTAGGTGAGCCTCTTGAGCTGGAGAAGTTAAAAAAGCAATTACTGTCATTTTTTCAAGAGCATCATGTATTGTGGCTTGAGCTTGATCCGCTAACGCAATATGTGGTGGTCAATAACATGGGAAAGGCCACGGTGCTGAAACTCATGGGTCGGAAAATAAACCCGCTACGTGATCAGAGAGCGAACGCTGCTTTGGCCGGACAGCCGCTGCATGAGTTGGATCGGGAGATAGAACGGCTGAATCGGCTGGTTCACCTGTTGCGCTACACTCGTTTTTCTTAAGCGACAGCATTAACGAAAAAAAGCATTCATGATGCATGTATAATCACATGCCGTGAATGCTTTTTAGTATGTTATTTTTTACCGCATAAGATGAGCAAATCTACTGTGACATACGGTAAATCTATTGCCTGCATTCGCTGCCAGTCTGCTTTCGTAGCTCTCCACGATAAGGGAGTCATATGGAGCAAAGGCTCCACGAGGTCGGCATTTAGCATAAAGCGATAGGTTACTCGTTCGGCGGATAGAAGATTAAATTGATCTTTAAATCGGCTTACTATATTGTCATTTGAATAAGCTGGCTTTTTCTGTTCATACAAGCATCTCAATTCCTGAAGGTAATATTGTTCGGGAATGACCTTTAGGATGCAGCCATCCTCCGAAAGAATCCTTTTAAATTCAGCATAATTAGAAGGGGACAGAATATTGAGTATACTGTCAAATTGTTGATTTGCAAATGGGCAATGAGCCAGATCAGCAACACACCAGAGGGCATCAGGATATGCTTTGGCTGCGGCCACAATACCTTCTTTAGACAAATCCATACCTACGCTTGTAAGCTCGGTGATTCCCTTCCCGGTAAGCTTGTCCTGAATGTGGGTTGAATGGGAGCCTTCCCCGCAACCTGCATCCAGCAAGTACAGATGTGATTTTTGATCGAACAGTGGCTTCATCAACTTCATCATCGTGCAGCTTATGGCTTCATTTAAAGGATCGAAAAATCCGTTATTGCACATCATTCTTCTGGAGTTAAATAGTTGTTTATCATACTTGGTTTTATGGGATCGGGCGGATAAATGTAAATACCCGTGTTTTGAAAGATCATAGCAATGCTGATTCGTACATAGGAGGCTTTTGCCTTCCACCATACGCATGGGTTGAGAGCATACAGGACAACTAAAAAGATGTTGATGCTTCCCGATCAGGCTGGCCTTCATCTCGTGTTTATTCCATTTGGACATAGAAAAGCACCTCGTTCATTCGTATTGGGTGAATGAAAAAAGGCACAGCCAAATAAACCCAACCCATCCTCGAAAAAAATGGTTGAGTTTTCATGAACTGTACCTCACATTACCGTAAACGAATGAACTGGATAATCATATTGTGCAGCGCTCCTCTAAAAAAATAGAAAGGGCTTTCGCCCTCTCTATTGTAACTTAGCTATTAGAAGTTGTCATATGCTTACACAGATTTCAAAAACTCCACAATCGTCAGCATACCCTTATCGAAATTCTCCAAATTAAAATGCTCGTTTGGTGCATGCAGGTTTTCATCTGGCAAGCCGAAGCCCATCAATACAACTGGAGCACTCAGTACACGGGAGAAGGTTTCCACGATCGGAATGGAGCCTCCATCCTTGGTAAATAGGGCACGTACACCGTATACCTTCTCAAAGGCATCCGCTGCTGCTTGTAAAAACGCATGTGACGGGTCGATGTTAAAGGCGTTCGCTTTCTCACCTTGTTGAATATCCAGAGTAGCTCCTGCCTGAACGTGGGCGCGTAAATGGCGCTCGATTTTGTCCAGAATATCTTGTGGATTCTGGTTAGCTACCAGGCGACAGGTGATCTTAGCATGAGCTTCCTTCGGAATGACGGTTTTCGTACCTTCACCCTGGAAGCCGCCATATACGCCGTTCAGCTCCAGTGTAGGACGAGCCCCAACACGCTCGACGAAGCTGAATCCTTCTTCGCCATAGAGGGAATCAAGTGCAAGATCTTGTTGCAGTTTGCTCTCATTGAAGCCTTGCTTCACGAATTCTTCTTTCATGTCTGCCGATAATGGAGCAACATCGTCGTAGAATCCTTCGACGCTAACGCGGCCTTTATCGTCATGCAGGGTTGCCAGCAGGGACACCAGAGCATGCAGGGCATTCGGCACACCGCCACCGAAGGAGCCGGAATGCAGATCCGTGTTCGCCGTGTGAATGGCGACTTCCAGTGAGCACAGTCCACGCAAACCAGTGCAAATCGCAGGCTTCCCTTTTTCGATTAGAGAGGTGTCAGACACCAGTACAGCGTCGGCTGCCAGACGTTCAGCGCCAGTGTGCAAAAACTCAAGCAGGTTCGGACTGGACACTTCCTCCTCGCCTTCAATGCAGAATTTGATGTTCAGCGGCAATTTGCCTTCCTGCTTCAAAATGGCCTCAACCGCCTTAATGTGCAAGAAAACTTGCCCCTTATCGTCTGTCGCTCCGCGCGCATACAATTTTCCATCGCGAATAGATGGCTCAAACGGTGGCGTTTCCCACAGGTGAAGCGGGTCTACAGGTTGTACATCATAGTGTCCATACACGAGGATGGTTGGCTTGCCAGGTGCATGCAAATGGTCGGCGTACACCAGCGGGTGGCCTTTGGTCGGAATAATTTCAACGTTTTCCAAGCCTGCAGCAGTCAGTTTGGCTGCTAGCCATTCGGCTGCTTGGTTAATGTCTTTTTTGTGCTCCGATAATGCGGAGATACTGGGAATGGATAGCCATTCCTGTAGTTCGCCCAGTTGTTGTTCTCTGGCTTTTTCAAAATATTCAGTATACCTCATAAACTATGTATCCTCCTTTTAAATGTAAATTGTGTTTATATTGCGCTATCCTCCGAACCGAGGTCGTGGACGATATGTCTAGTTTACTACGTTTTATGCTGAACGAAAAATAGGGAGATAAAAAAACGATTCTGCCCGGGTCTGTACAGACCTGAGTAGAATCGCCTTTCATCATGAATAGGATGTACTTATGCCCGGATGTCCAGTTGACCCCCAAGATGTGGTTGTACGCTTTTTTCCATCATCTGTACCAAAGCCTGTCCTTGTTCACTAGCCTGATCCTTAGCCATACCCAATACCTTCACACTTACGGCTTGAGCCAAGCTGGCCTGACTCATACCTGTGGATAATGCTGCGATATCCATGTTCCATCCTCCTTCATTTTGATAATTCGCTTTCTCTGTATTTATCGGTAGGAATGGTTATTTTGTTTCATCCAATTGGAATTGTGTCAGCAAATCTTGAAGCTGCTCTGCCAGACGGGTCAAATCTGCGGCAGACGAGCCGATCTCTTCCATGGAGGCGAGCTGTTCCTCTGCGGCTGCGGACACAGTCTCTGTATGAGAGGCTGCTTCTTCAGCGATGCGTGTAATTTCCTCCATGCTGCTAACGACTGCATTCGTTCCATTAGCAACTCCGGCGGTAGAAGCGGCCACGTTATCGAGCTGCTTCGCTGATTTGGCTACCGCTCTACGGATGCGCGAGAAGGAGCGACCGGATAGATCAATGGAATTGATGCCTTCAGTTACACGTTCCTTGGCAGATTCCATAGCGATTAGAGCTTCAGATACACCGCTCTGTATCCCTTGAATTTGTTCACGAATTTGCTGTGCGGAATAAGCTGAGTTTTCAGCCAGCTTGCGAACCTCTGTTGCTACGACAGCAAAACCTTTGCCATGCTCCCCTGCGCGTGCTGCTTCAATAGAAGCGTTCAGTGCGAGCAGATTAGTCTGGCTAGCAATTTCCGTAATGACGGTGACAATCGTTCCGATTCGCCCGGACCGGTCACTCAAAGCGCTGATAATCGTATCGAGCTCTTCCACGGTAGTGCGAATACCATCGATGGAGATGACACTATTGCCGATATGCTCACTGCCTGCATCCGACGCCTGAATAGCTTGTGCGGAATAAGTGGTCATTTCTGCCATGGTGTCGGTCATAGCTGTAATGTCAGCAGACATGCCGCTAACTCGTTCCTGATTATCTTTAGCACTGTCCACCTGACGTTCGCTGCCGGCAGCGACATCCTGAATGGCTATGGTCACATGCTCGATGGCACGGGTCGTTTGTTCTGCACCTGCGGCAAGCTCTTGCGAGGATGCTGACAAATTGCCTGTCATTGCCTGAATTTCTCTAATCATGTTACGCAGATTATCCACCATTTGCTGGAAGTATCTCGATAGTTCACCAATTTCATCTGTGCTGTTCGTAGCCACGTTAATCGATAGATTACCTTGGCTGATGGCATCCATAGAGTTACGCAATCTATGGATAGGTTTAAGGATGCTGCTGATTAGCCACATTGCGAGCACACCAATGATGATGGCTGCAATGACCAACACTACGATTGTCGTGAGAAGAATCGGTTGGGCGGAGGCACGGGTTTCTGATTTGTCCATCGTTCCGGCAATTTTCCAGCCTGTCAGCTCATTGGTTTTGAAGATCAGATGTTTAGCTACGCCAGCATCATTGTGATCGAAGCTGCCTTCCTTGGAGGCAAACAATTCAGGCGTTTTTTCTCCCATTTCGGTACTCCCACTGACTTCTGTCGGGTGGGTAACGATACGTTTGGTACTATCAAATATCACAATATATCCATTTTGTCCGATTCTTAGCTTTGTGATTTCTTTTAAATTATTCAAATTCAGAGAAAGACCGAGAACGCCGCTGTTGTCGGGAAGTGTACGTGAAATGTACACAACGGGGACCTTGGCCGTATTGAGCCCGACAGGGCTGATTACGGTTTGACCGGGTTTCTCCATGGCCTGTTTATACCACGGACGCTCTCGAGGATCGTTTGTGGAGCCTACAGCTTTGCCAATGATAAGTTTACCTTCGGGAGTTCCTACAAACATATCAACAACTTCCGTATGCATTTTCAAATACACTTGTAATCTTTTTAGAATGGCATCATCTGCCTCAGCGCTGTCATCACTAGCCGTCAACGTTGTAGAGTAATATTCCAGATCGGCGAGTTTGGCTTGAATCGTTTGAGTAACTGCACGATCAGATGCGGTAACGCTAGATGTCGCACTGTCCTGTAATTGGCGATCAGTCTGGTTATATGCTGCCTGATAAGAGAAAGAGCCCACAATAATACTAGGAACAAGCATGACCAGCAGGAATGCTGCTGTCAATTTCTTGCGTAGTGTTAATGTTTTCAGTCGTTTCAGTTGTTTCATCAAACCCCTGCTTTCTATCTATATATTCATTTCAAAAGCTTACACCATATGTATTTACTATCGGTTTTTTCGAGCTGAATTGATAGATTTATTGCTAATTTGTCCAATACGTCTAAGAAATTGCTTGCATAGCATGGAGTATCTTGCAATTGGAGGGATAAGGTATGGGTTTTTTTCTAGATATGAGAAGCTTCACCAATTCATCAAAAACAGGGGAGGGTCCCGATATTCAATTGGGTCCTGTACCAGAGCGATTCGGTATGATTACGCTGCGAACCTTTCTTGTGCCGAATCCGATTGTGTCTTTTAGTGGTTCGATTGGTCTGATCGGTGAGCTTGGTGATACGTATGCGGTTGAAATCGTGCGTGGAGCCGACTATGATCCGAGCGAGGTAGTCTACCGCGCCGAGGGGGTGCTGGGCGTGACAGGATCAAATGAAACGCAAGCTTTTAATGCACAGGATTTGTCCGCTCCTTGGGCAATACAGACGGTATATTCTTCTTATATTTCGGGTGTATCGACCACTGTTCGTAATGGTCCTGAGGTATTCACGGGCATCGCTTCAACTCCGTTTTTGTAAAATATATCAGACAAGTATTCCCTGGTTCAGGTTTGCTACCTATTCATGGTTTTCCTGGATTAGGGGGCTGCGCTTCAAGCCTACCAGCCACAGCCTGAGGCAGATATTTGCCGCAGGCTGTGGCTATGATCTTTAACCACAACACTCAGAACACAAATGATCTGATTGTTGTGATTTCTCTCGAAGTGTATTCTATAAAGTTTGATTGTGTTTCCCGGCTTTTAATTCTTTAAAATTTCTTGCAAATACCCAGCCAACTCTTCTGCTGCTTTAGTATGGGCGGAAAGTCCGGGATGGCTGCGAGACCCTATCGTTTCTTCTGTCGTGTTAGGCAGTTGGAATACCGACACCTTCCGATCCTTCGTTCTTTTCTTGTACGCGTCTACCGCCCGGTAGATCGCTGGCATCATTGGAGTACCAAGCATTCCATAAGCCCACACAATATGGGCAGTAGGATTGCAGCTCCGAAGCTTGACAAGGAAATGTTCGGTAGCGTTTTCAAAAGCTTGTAAATCTTCTTCATTGAACGTGCCATCCTCATTCAAACGTTGCTTATACACTTTCCCACTTACCGGGTCTGTCCATGCTGGAGAATAAAAGGCCCCACCGTCATTAGTCGCCAAATTCACTACGACCACGTCCGGCTGCCAAGAGGTAAAATCATGATCGGCAAAGGCCCCTAATGCTTCATTTCTCTCGCCGGTGAGTACACCACATATCTGCTCATAATATGCCGGTATATTCCCATGTGGATTGTTATCCCAGCTTGTTAGCACACCCCATCCGCTTTGTGAGAACACTCGGTAATCCGCATTCAGTGCCTCGGCTGTTATGGCTGTATAATTGCGTAGGGCCGTGAACAGCATAGGAACCCAGTCTGTCTCTTCCTTTGCTCCAATTGTTCCTTCTCCTGAAGTAATGCTGTCACCGATAAATTCTATCTTAAGAGGTTTATCCGGGACCGGCAGCAATTCTCCGTCAACCTTCAGGGCATGAATTTGCAACAAGCAGCGTGAGTCCGAACTCATAGGCTGGACATCCTTGACGATACGAACATTTTTGACCGTGTCAGAGTTCAAACCTCTCAAAAGACAGATCCAATGCCGACCAGCAGTCACCATCAGCCGACTCATCGGGACACCATTGACGACAATACTGATCCAAGACTCATAGATCTGATAATCGGCTTCGATTTCAATCCATAGCTCTGAGCCTTTCATATTCAATTCAATGCCGCTGCCTGTCCAAAATAGAGTGAGAGGTGTAAGTGTTGGCGTAGTTCGGCCATGAACCTTTACATACTTTGCTTTTGCAAGTGGATATGTCTTTAATCTCTTGTTATGCGACATACTCAACATCCTCCTCATGATCTCGAATGAATGCTAGTTTCTGTAATATTGTAAAAGAAGTGACAGGGAATCTCAAATTCTATTTAAGAAGTCACTAAGGCTTTATATGAATGATTTTGAGCAAATACGAACTTTATGGCAGCAATGGATAGCAAAAAGCACCAGCAGGTTTCATTTTGCTGATGCTTTTTTGATATTCAGAGCACAGTTACCGAATTTGATTTTTTTTTCAGATATTACTTTCATTCTTTAATTAGCTTTGCCGAACATGACGATATTAATCGCCTTGCCGAAGTCTATACCTACTTTGCCAGTTAATTCTGCTGTTTTTTGCGCCAATACCACTGCGTTGACACCACAAGAGAACAGCGCAATATCAAAGTCATCTTTGTGTGCTGCGATCCACCCGAGTGTTTCCGGCATCTGTTCATATTGATGAAATGCGATCGTGTGCGCGATATGCAGCCCGTACGGCTCGGCTTCAAGAACAGGCTTTACTTCAGCGGCTGTCCGGGTTACCAGTAGAATGCGTCGATTTTCCAGGATGTTCCAGAAAGCAGGTGTCTCCGCCAAATATCGATTCAGGCAGGCATGGCAAGTCAGCGCGGGAGAAAGATCATAGTGTGCAAAGACCTGATCGGTCAGCTCCCGCTTCATATAGGATGGTGCTTTAATAGATTCGTCATCATAAGGCAAAATGCCAGCTATGCTGGCTTTGCTCACTGCCTCTGCCACTGCGTCTCGTAGTTCCGTATTGGGCAGAAATAGTCCCTTTTGGCCGAGATTGGCTTTGACTGCCCAGCGTTCCTGTAACACCTTTTCCATCGGCCAGACGGTGTCTTGAGCCAATACCAAATTTTCGCCATCTCCAATACGTATGAGTGAGAAGGGCTGGTGCTGATCGAGTGCTAGCTTCAAACGTTTCAATACCTCGTCAATCTCCAGATATTTTGGATCCGTCATATCTTGTTTCCTCCCTGTCAGTCCTGCTTGTTCGACTTTTCAAATAGAGCCAAAAACTTCGTATTCTATCATATGTCGAAAGTAAAAAGGTTTTTGTATGAACGGCTATTCTTTTTCGATTCTACCTATTTTTGCAAGAGTTGTTGCATCTGTACGTGCCGTTTCAGGAGCGTCTTCATAACTTGAGAGAAGACGGATGAAAGGGAGGAAGTTCAATGAATCGCAAGATTGTGATTGAAATTAACTTTAATAACTATGGGATGAATCCCAACCGCCTGACACGTGAGTGGATTAGCGAGCGATTGGATATATTCAGAACCTTTACACTGCGGAGTCTGCTCAATCAGACGAATGCGGATTTTTTATCTGTCGTCAAGTTGGCGGGTGGATGCAGCGACATTGTGGAAGAGGAACTGGCCCAACGTGAACCCATTCCCGAGCACATCCGTTTTGGTACGAGCATTGAAAGTAAACGTCGTATCAATGCGTATATCGAAGGCGCGGACGAACTGCTCATTGCTAGAATTGATTCCGACGATTTGTACCACCAGTCATTTGTACAGCAGTTGCATGATTACAAGTTTCAACCGGATACAGTTGCACTGGTAAATCAAATGGGGTACTTATGGGATGCGGTTGAGGGACAGATGGCACCGGTGTTTCACCGCTCGCCTTCCTTTTATGTGTTTCGCTATCAAGTAGAGGAATTTCTGAATGATTACCGTGTCGTTATTCCTGGGAAAGGCACACACGGATATGTAACGGAGCTGCCACATGAGGTGATTCCACTTCGCAACTATGTGAATGTCATTCATGCCGCCAATACTTCGGTGAAAAAGGTGCCGGCAAAGGATCGACTCTCAGAAAATGAAATGAACGCGGTGCTGGCTGAATTTTTGGGCACAGGCATTGCCAATTCGTAACGGTCAGGAGGAGATTATATTGTTCAAAGGAAAAAAACTGCTGGTGACCGGAGGAACGGGGTCTTGGGGGCAACGCCTAACGGCTGAATTGCTGAAGGAGGGACCGACGGAAATTCGTATTTTCTCACGCGGCGAATTTGCACAGATTGCCATGCAGCGGCAATTTCAGTCTGATCCCCGATTGAATTTCATGATTGGAGATATCAGGGACCTTCAGGCATTGCAGGAGGCTTGTCACGGGGTAGATTATGTGTTCCATTTGGCGGCATTAAAGCATGTCCCTGTGTGTGAGAAACAGCCGGAAGAGGCTTTCAAGACGAACGTACATGGTACGGAAAATGTGATTCGGGCCAGCATAGAGCAGGGAGTCGCCAAGGTCATTGATGTTTCTACAGACAAGGCGGTGGACCCGGTGAATGTATATGGGATGACGAAGGCGATTGGCGAAAGATTGATGATCCGCGCCAACGCCTTAAGTGAGCGTACTCGCTTTGTGTGTATTCGCGGCGGCAATGTGCTAGGGACAAGTGGAAGTGTCGTGCCCCTGTTCAAACGCCAGATCGCGGAAGGTCAGGATTTAACGCTGACGAGTCCAGATATGACACGTTTCTTCCTCACGCTCGGAGAGGCAATTGGCTTGCTGCTGAAGGCTTCTGTTACGGCGATTGGTGGAGAGACGCTAGTCATGAAAATGAAGGGTTGCAATATTGCGGATTTGGCAGAGGTGATGAAAGAACAGGCGGGACAGACTAAGTTAAAAGTGAAAGAAATTGGTATACGTGGTGGAGAAAAGCTGCATGAGGTGCTGATCTCGCCCTATGAGGTGCCGCACACGTATCGCTATGATGATCGTTATTTTGTTATTCTTCCCCAGCAAGCAGACAAGCGTTTGTTGAGTCAATATGGTGGATTGGAGCGGGTGAGCTTCGAACAATATCGCTCGGACGATGAGTTAATGGATCGCGCTGGAATTGCTGAGTTACTGCAAGGTATGGAGTAACGATGAAAGAGGTGGGTATTTTGCAGCTTATGGGAAAAATCACAAAAGGAACTGTAAAGGTGGCTGTGATCGGCCTCGGTTATGTAGGGCTGCCCATGGCAGTGGAAATGGCACAGGCTGGTTATGACGTATATGGTGTGGATTCCGATCCTGTCAAAGTAGCCAAGCTGCTTCAAGGAAAGTCGTACATCATAGACATTGGCGATGATGCATTGGAAGGTCTGATCGGACAGCAATTGCATCCAGTTACGGATATCAAGGTGCTAGAGCATGCGGATATCGTCGTGATTTGTGTGCCTACGCCGCTGACGGATGGACATCAACCGGATACGTCCTATATTGAGACGGCTATTGATCAGGCCATACCTCATTTGCGTAGACAAACGCTGTTGATCCTGGAAAGCACCACCTATCCTGGAACGACCGAAGAACTGATTCGGCCAGTGATAGAGCAGCGCAGGGGATGGACAGTGGGTAAGGATTTTTATGTGTGCTTTTCACCGGAACGTGTCGATCCGGGCAGCGTCCATTTTAACATTCGCAACACCCCTAAGGTGATCGGCGGTTGCACACCGGATTGTCTGGCAGCGGGAGCTGGTTTTTACGGGTCTTTTTTGGATCAGATTGTTCCGGTTAGCTCAACAACCGTGGCTGAAGCCGCCAAGCTGTTTGAGAATACGTTTCGCAGTGTCAACATTGGAATGGTCAATGAGCTGACAGCGGCCTGTGAGAAAATTGGCATCAATATATGGGAGGTACTGGATGCAGCGGCAACCAAGCCGTTCGGCTACATGCCTTTTTATCCGGGACCAGGCATTGGAGGACACTGTATCCCGGTTGATCCGCTATACCTGTCGTGGAAATCGGAGCAGCACGGTTTTCCGCTGGAATTCGTGGATCTGGCAGACCGCATGAATCGGCGTATGCCACTGTATATCGCGGAGCGAATCGAATCCATGCTCGCTCAGGAAGGGAAAGCCATAAACAAGGCCAACATCATTCTGGCAGGTGTAGCCTACAAAAAGGACATTGATGATGTTCGGGAATCCCCGGCTCTTGTCCTGTTCGAGCATCTAACAAAAATGGGTGCTTCGGTTAGCTTCACCGACCCGTATGTATCGAGTTTTAAGCTGAACGGTGAAGAAATCCCATCTCGGACGGCAAATGCCCAGCTGTGGGAAAGTGCAGATATTGTGGTCATCACGACAGACCATTCTGTGGTGAACTACCAACAGTTGGTTGACCATGCTCGGCTGGTCTTCGATACACGTAATGCGACTGCACATTGCACAGGTGGACATGTCGTGATTTTGGGACATCCTGGTGACGGAGGGGGCGCCGCTGTTGGCTAACCATGATCAGGTAAACGAACGTTATTACGGGCAGATTAATTCAGAGGAATCCCATGAAGCCACCCGCAATAGAATTCACTGGATTTGTCGCCATGTACAGGGGCGTACCGTGCTGGATGTTGGATGCAGTCAGGGGATAACGTCCATTTTGCTTGCGCGGGAAGGCTTTGAGGTAACGGCCATTGATTTGGAAGAAGACAGTATTTCTTATGCAAAAAAAGAACTTCGTCAGGAATCTGCACCCGTCAGGGGACGAGTCCACTTTCAGTTAAAGGACATTTCACAATTTGAACGTCCTCCCGGTGGTTTTGACACTATTATTTTAGGAGAGATTTTGGAACATTTTGCGCATCCCGACACCCTGCTGGCCCATGCTTACCGCTTGTTGAATAAAAAGGGGACGCTCGTCCTGTCTGTACCTTATGGATATCATCCATTTCACGATCACAAACGGACTTACTATGCCGGAAGTCTCTCCCGTGTGCTGTATCCTTACTTTAAAGAACAAGCGCTGGAGGTACATCATAAATATTTATGCTTTGCAGGTCACAAGAAGCCAAAAGAGCTGCGTGAGGCTATGCCAGGAGCAGAGCAACTGAATGAGTGGATGAAACTGGATGAGGAGCAGTTTCGACGGGTAGAGCAGCAGCATGTTCGTAAAATGAATCAGCGAAAGGCTGCACTCGACAAGGCGGTACAGCGAATCCGGTATATGGAGCAACAACTATTGCCGTTGGAAAGGGTTACGCGTGTCGAACAGATAGACAAGACGCAGACTGAAAGGAGAGGTGCATATACTGATGGCAAGTCTACCGGAAAAACAACGGAAGAATCAGCCAACGGTAAAAGGGGATGACGTGAAGTCATGACTGAGCATCCAATGACCATCAGCTTGTGTATGATCGTAAAAAATGAGGAGCAGATACTGGCCCGGTGTCTGGATTCGGTCGCAGACCTGATGGATGAAATCATCATCGTGGACACGGGATCGACGGATCAGACAAAGACGATAGCAGCCCGCTATACGGATCGGATATATACGTTTGAATGGATGGATGATTTTGCCGCCGCTCGTAATGAATCGTTTGACAAGGCAACGTGTTCCTATATCATGTGGCTGGATGCGGATGATGTGCTATTGGAACCCGATCGTGAACGTCTGCGTTCCTTAAAGCAGCGATTGTCTAAGCATATCGACGCGGTGGTGATGCCACTTCACTTGGCAGAGGGTGAGCAGGGTGAACTGTTGTTCACCTCACGCCGTATACGCCTTGTGAAGCGGGATCAACAATACCGCTGGGAAGGGCGCCTGCATGAGGATCTGGTGATACCTCAGGGGCAAATCGTACATTCGGATGTGGCAGTGACACATCGCCGAATGCAAGACCATACGCTCCGTAACCAACGTATTCTCGCCCGGTGGATCAGCGAAAGCGGCAAGCTGGAAGGGCGTTTACTGTATTTTCACGCCAATGAATGCTTTGACCGCAAGGAATATGCCGAGGCAGCAGAAGCCTTCGACCATCTGCTGGAGGAGCCGAGCGGCTACCGGGAGGATCGGATTACTGCTTGTGCGCGATCGGCTGAATGCTATCTCCATCTCGGGAAGCCCGAGCAACAGCTGGATCGTCTGCTACGTTCTTTTCGATACGGGGTGCCGCAAGCAGACTTGTGCTGCATGATCGGGGACTGGTTTTTCACAAGAAACGAATGGAATACTGCCGCATATTGGTATGAAAGAGCAACGGAGCAACAGCATCACCTTCCTGGTATGCGACCTGTCCCACTGCCATGCTACTCTTGGTTACCTCATGTGCGGCTCAGTCATTGCTTTGCACATATGGGTAAGCTGGAAGCTTCGTATGAGCACAACCAAGCCGCTTTACGTTATTTGCCTGATGATCCGCATTTGCTGGATAACGAACGCAAGCTCAGGAAGGTAATCCCCAATCATTCATCCACAGCCCGGTCCTCAAAATAATTCAAGCTGTTCTGGCCCGTGATCCGCATCAGGCGGCTTGCGAGGTGGAAAAGGCTTAGGCTCCATGCCCAGCATGGTCATGAGTTGCTTAGCGTTGGCAGCAGCGTCTCCACCTGAGTTGTTGTTGAATATCACGCATACCTCACGGCTTTGCTGCTCCAGTTCCAGCAATCTGTCTTTCCATTCGGTCAATTCCTGTTCATTGTACCGATACAGATAACGAACCTCCCGCCAATTAGGCGCAGAGCTTTGATTCCAGCCTGATACGTTACGTCCGTGGAGACGTACGATGGTCAGGTTGCTGTCTGTAGCCTGCGGCACAATGGGAACTGACCCAGGACCTGCCTGCGGCTCGTCGCATACGCTATGTATCCAGCCTTCCTTAAGCATAAATGCCAGCGTTTGCTTCCGAAAATCTGCTGTGAACCAGCTTTGATGTCTAAACTCAAGTACGGATGGGACCTCTCCCATCCTATTTTTCGTGTCTCGCAGTATGGCGACATTCTCACGTGTGCAGTCAAACCAGGGCGGGTACTGAAACAGCACGGCTTTAAGCTTGCCCGTTTCGCGAAGAGGTAGTATGGATGCATGCAGTGCTTCGTACATGGCATCTATCGTTTTGAAGTAAGGCTGTTTGCCGCGGGTGTGTCCGGTCATGCCTTGATAGGCCTTGACGAGAAATGAAAAGGAGTCTGGAGTTTCCGCCGCCCAGCGCGCCATACGATCCGTAGGCTGTACTGCATAAAAAGAACTATCCATCTCTACTATCGGAAAATGGCTTCCATAGACACTTAGTTTTTGGTTAGCTTTAGTGCCCGTTGGATATAAGTCATCGTGATCGCCCCAACCCGTCAGTCCAATTTGAATCATAACTTTGCCGCTCCTTTCCTGCATGAAACCTCTGTAAAGGCGTTCCCATGATTCATTTTAATGATAAAATGGGGTAAATCACATGAAGTTGGTATGAAGTTCCTATGATTATTTAAGCTCAAATACGTTTATTGTAACATGCTCTCATGACAGGAAGCCTTGTGCTTTAAAAAAATGCTTATTCGTAATGTTTTTGAGTTTCCAGTTTGAAAAAGCTAATATAGTATGTAATAGAGCGAAATGAGTTCATGGAGGAGAAACGATATGGCAGAATGGTACGAGCAAAGCTTTGGGGAAGATTATTTATTGGTATACAAGCATCGCGACTTTCAGGGAGCCTATCAGGAAGTGCAAAAAATGATCTCCTGGCTCAAATTACCGCAAGGCTCCAGCGTATTGGATTTATGCTGTGGGATGGGACGTCATTCGCTTGCGCTTGCCGATGCAGGGTATAAAATGACAGGTGTGGATCTTTCCAATGTATTGCTGAGAGAGGCCCGTGCGGCTGATAGCGAAGGGCGGGTAAGTTGGCATCAAGGGGATATGAGAGCAGTGCCGCTGGAAGAAAGCTTTGATGCGGTAGTCAATTTGTTTACCTCCTTCGGTTATTTTGAAAAGGATGAGGAGCAGCTTAAAGTATTAAAGGAAATTTATCGTCTATTGAAACCGGGAGGCCGTTTTATTATAGATTATTTGAACCCTTCCTACGTAGCTGCTCATTTGGTACCGCATTCGTCCCGGGAGGATGAAGGAAATTGGATTGAGGAGCACCGGGTCATTGAAGATGGATTTGTGAAAAAGCAAATTGCCATTCGGTCAGCCGCATCTGTGACGACTACAGAAGCAGCCTCAGAGCTGGGTACCACTCACGCTGACGCAGAACCCGTGCGTGTGTACTATGAGCGAGTAAAGCTATATCCGTATGAAAAGTTCCGTGATTTGCTAGAACAAGCCGGGCTATCCGTAGAGCAGGTGCACGGAAGTTATGATGAAGATCAATATATAGAAGATGCTTCGCCCCGAATGATTTTTGTCGGTGTGCGGGCTTGAAACAGAAGGGCGGATGGGAAGCCATGAAATTGCCAGAGCTTACGCCGTGTGAGCGAATAGACGGAGGCTTTCAGGTCAAAATATCCATGTCTTTTCCGCTGCGCTGGGTGAATAGCTATGTGATCAAGGGACAGCATGGTTTTACAATTGTAGACCCGGGTCCGCGCAATCTGGATACAGAGGCAGAATGGGCATTTGTGTTTCAACAGCTGGGCATGTCCTTTGGGGATATTTCGGACATTGTGGTGACGCATCATCACCCCGATCATTACGGATTGGCGGGGTGGATGCAGCAGCAAGGTCAGGCTCGCGTACATATGTCAGCTCGCAGCCATAAGGAAGCGATGATGATGTGGGACGCTCCAGAATTGACGACCGCTATGGAGAAACGGCTGCCTAGCTTTTTTGTCCAGCATGGCTTTCCTTTGGAACAGGTATCAGCCTTGGAATCACATATGCAGCAGGCTTATTTGCAAGTGAATCCGCAGCCTGAGATTACCTTCATTCCTACCGGAATAGACGCTCGTCTGGAATTAGACGGACGGTTCTGGCTGCCCGTTGAGACAGGAGGGCATGCGCCTGGGCATGTGTCCTTATATGAGCCGAATAGCGGCGTTATTCTGTGCGGTGACGCGGTGTTGCCGCAGATTTCTCCTAATATCAGTCTGCTGCCGGGCAGCGATGCCGAGCCGCTGAAGTCTTATATAGACGGCTTGCAGCGCCTAGGTGAACTAGAGGTCGCCTGGGCATATCCCGGGCATCGCAATCCGTTTGGGTATTTTCGCGAACGGACACAAACATTGCTGGCGCATCATGAAGAACGGCTGGAGAAATTCTGGCAGCTGATCCAACCAGAAGGGAGCACAGCCTATGAGCTGTGCATTGCCGTGTTCGGCGACAAGCTGGGGATTCACCAGCTAAGGTTTGCCATGTCCGAGACGCTGGCCCATCTGGTGGAGCTGGTGCGCCGTGAACGGGCCTCTATGAGCGAGGAGAATCCCATCGCGCGCTTTCATTCCTTTTGCCGTCCATAATGGCGGAAAGTTAACGAATATAGCGATATGACAAAGCAACATGACAGAACAACATGACAAAGCGGCATGCATGCCGGGGAAGAGGCTTTTATGAATTTGTTGCTGCTGGGAGCTACCGGACGTGTGGGCCGTTTTATATTAGATTATGCGTTAACGGATGGTCATACCGTAACTGCCCTAGTTCGTTCACCGGACAAGTTGGAGGATTTCGAATCCCAATGCGGGACACAGCTGCAAATCGTACAGGGTGATGCCACCAACGCGAAGGATATAGCACAAGCGCTGAAGGGCGGGCCAGCAGTTGTGATCAGTGCGCTGAATACAGATGGAACCACCACCTTATCCGTTAGCACAGGTCTGCTGATTCGACTGATGCAGGAGCAGTCCATTCACCGGCTCATAACGGTAGGAACGGCAGGGATTTTGCAAAGCCGGACCGAACCGAGCCTGTATAGGTACGAGTCCTCCGATACGCGGCGACGCAGCACCCGTGCGGCCGAGGAGCATCGGCGGGTGTACGAATTGCTGCGTGAATCGGCACTAGACTGGACAATCGTATGTCCGACCTATCTGCCAGATGGCGGACGTACAGGTGTATATCGCGTGGAAAAAGACTTTCTACCCGAAGACGGCTCACAAATTACCACTGCGGATACAGCTGATTTTACCTATCGTCAATGGAAGAGTTGCGATTTTATCCGTACAAGGGTGGGCATTGCCTATTGATCGTGGAACGCAAAACATAGCTTTATTGATAAGCATCCAATCAGAGCCAGTAAGTGTATCTACTTATGTTGCGCTCTTTTTTGTTTGACAAACATTCCGGAATTGAATACTATGGTTCTATAAGGAAACAGTGTTTCTGAGATAAGCAAAGGAAGTGCATTGAATGATGTCTGAGCCATCGCAACCTTATAGAACCTATTCTGAGGTGAAGTTACAGCAACAGCAATTGCTCCGTAAAAATGTGATTGATGCCGCATGCATCCTTCTTGTAGAAGAAGGACCTGAGGCTGTGACTGTACGGCGAGTTGCACAGAAATTAAGCTGTTCCACCAAGATCATTTACAGTATTTTTGGCAGTAAGGATGGTCTTGCCAATGAGATGTATCTGGATGGATGCCGGCTATTGGCCGAAACCTTTCAACAAGTACCTGTTACCCAAAATGTACTCGCTGATCTGGAAGCATTATGCTGGGCATATTGGGAATTTGCGCGGCTTCATTCAGCCTATTACAAAATGATGTTTGGCGGGGCATTATCTGATTTTAAGCCAGATGAACAGAGTTTGGAGGGCACCACAACGGCATTATCGCGAATCCTGCAAACCGTCATACACGCTATGGAGCTGGGAGCACTGAAAGAGCAGGACCCGCTGCTGGTTGTCCGAATGCTATGGTCAGCTTTACACGGGGTGATACATCTACAATTTGCAGGTCATTTTTTGACTGTGGACATGGCACAAGAGGTATATGCATTTACACTGAGGAATACGCTCGATGTATGTAAACCCTCGTCATCTCCAGCGTAAATATGAAGTGGCTGAGGTCGTCTTCGTGATGGCTTCAGTTCATTATATAGTAGTGGTAACAATGTTTCCGAAATAAAACGACGATACTATGGAGGTCATCATCATGTTTATGTATGCAAACAAAACAGCACTCATCACAGGGGCTTCATCCGGAATTGGCGAGGCATTTGCCTATTCGCTCGCGGCTAAGAAATGTAATCTCATTTTGGTAGCGCGCAATGAAACCAAATTAAAAGCACTGGCGAAAGAACTCTCCGCTAAATATAACGTAAAAGCTACGGTGATTGCGCTGGATTTATCCTCACCAGGAGCTCCTCAAACATTGCATCAAGAGGTTCAGTACCAACAACTCAAGGTAGATCTTCTGATTAACAACGCCGGTTTTGCCACCTACGGGTACTTTGAGCAGGTTTCAGGAGAAAGACAGCATGAGGAAGTGATGCTCAATGTGGCTGCTTTAGTCGATATCACACATGCATTTATGCCTGATTTATTGCGTAACCGAGATGGGGGACTCATCAATGTTTCATCCACCGCTGCATTTCAGCCCGATCCCTATATGGCCGTATATGGAGCAACCAAAGCATTCGTACTTTCTTTTAGCGAAGCGCTGTGGGCCGAAAATCGAAAACGGGGACTCAAAGTGCTCGCCCTCTGTCCAGGTGCAACCGAAACCTCATTTTTTGATGTAGTAGGCTCCAGTGAAGCCTCTGTGGGTTCCAGAGAAACACCCCAGACTGTCGTCCATAATGCCTTGAAAGCATTTGAAAAAGGGCGCAGTCATATGATATCTGGTCGACAGAACTATTGGGTAGCTCAAGTATCCCGATTTTTCTCTCGTCAATCCACACTTAACATTGTAGAACGTACGCTACGACCTCAAAATTGATTGCAATTCATGAATCAAGATAGCCTATCCTTAATCGTCAGAATTACCGCTCAATAAGCTGAAATTTTATACGCCGGGTCTGATTTCTTCCAGCTCAATTGAACTAGAAGAAATCAGACCCGGCGTTCCTATTTACATAGATCAAGCGTTCAGATGCTATCCCAGATCTCGCGAATATAATAAAATCCCATCTCGCTTCTCCCAGCCGTTAGCTGACCAGAAGCGTTGACCTCCTATATTATGCTCCATCACAAACAGATGACATTTATCAATGCCTTCCTTGAGTAAAGAGGATAACGCTTTATCTACCAGTCTGGGCGCAATCCCATGACCACGATGTTCTGTGGCTACACCCAGATGATACAGGAACCCTCTGCGACTATCATGGCCTGCTAAAATCGTGCCTATGATGTTTCCAGCGTGCTCACAGACAAAGCTAAGGCCTTCATTTCGCTGCAAAAATCGTGCAATCCGCTCCGGTGAGTCGGCCTCACTCAATCCTAACCCGTCTAAGCCATTCCATAGTGCAATAGCTTGATCATAATCGTCAGCCTGCATCGTACGGAATGTATATCCATCAGTTACGCTTGCCATGTCTCTAGTTCTCCTCTTACCCTTGTATATATCTATTATACGCCAACGCATTGTTTGCAATTAGCGTGTCATTGTTTACCGTGTTGTATTCGGTGCGCTTTCTTCTCCAAGCTCCTGTTCGCGCTCTGCCTGCTTGCGATGGGCGATACGACTGCTGGCCGAGGCTGCGATTGCACCCACAATATCGTCCAGAAACGTATTAATCGGTCCAAGGCTTTTATCGTTCAGGCGTTCCAGCACACCCGGTTTGAGCTTATCGACATAACCGTAATTGGTAAATCCAATACTGCCGTACACATTAACGATGGAGAAGGCTAGAATTTCATCCACTCCGTATAATCCCTCGTCATGCTCAATCATATCCTGCAATGGGGGAAGAAGAGCACCCTGTTCCGCAAGAATATCTAGCTGGATGCCCGTAAGCACGGCATTTTGAACCTCGCGCTTCATCAACACCTTGTCCACATTCTCTAAACATTCTTCCATCGTTAGGTTCGGGTAATATTTTTTCTGTAGAAGCATAACCAGTTCTGCAATTTCAGTCATACTTACACCACGCTTGTGCAGCCACTCACGGGTGGCATCGGCTACCTTTTTACTATTCAAGCTGTAAGGTACTTTTTTCTTGTCCATAAAGTTGAAGTTACCCTCCTCGTGTAGATCCTAATTTTCTACTGCAATTATGACCAGTGTGTCCAGTCTGCTAAAAAAATAGTTATTTTTTACGCGGGGCTCGTATACATATTAGTACAATCTGTACAAAATTGTTAGGGAGGAACTTCATTTATGAACATAAAACACCCATGGCGTATGACCTCTGTAGCCGGGCTGCTATCCCTGCCCCTGTTGTTGTCCGGATGCAGCCTTTTCGGCAACGAAGCCGCGTCCATTGACCCTCCGCCGTCCACGACAGAGCAGTCCATGATTAAGGCTGTAACTGGAAAAGCACCTGCCACGACCGGGCAGTTGAGGGCTGTCTTTTTGCAAGATCATAACGGCTTGCTGGCCCCTGTATCTTTACCGATTGCTTCAGGCGATGTACAGGCAGATGCCAAGTCGGCGCTGGAAACACTGGTTGAGGGCGGGCCTTATGCCGGATTATTACCAGAAGGATTTAAAGGTGTACTGCCTCAGGGTACAGAAGTGAAAAGTGTGACAGTGGACAAGAATAACAAGCTGGCAGTTGTCGAATTTAACAAATCTTTCGCCAACTATAAGCCACAGGAAGAACGCAAATTAATGGAAAGCTTGACCTGGACCCTGACCGATCGTCCCGATATTAAGAGCGTACAGATTTGGGTGGATGGTAAAAAGCTGAACGAAATGCCTGTTGGCGGCACACCGCTCGACCATCCGCTGACGCGCGCAGTAGGGATTAATTTGGAGGTCGGTCATGGCGTGACCCCCCTGGATTCCAGTCCAGTCACCGTGTATTTCTCTTCATCTTCTCCTGCTGGGGTACAATATTATGTACCTGTAACACGACTGGTCAGTCCGGAAAAAGATCGTGTCCAGTCAGCTCTGCATCAATTAATTCAAGGGCCACAGACCAAGGATGGATTGCAGGAAGTGATGACAGGGGAGACGGCGCTGAAATCGGTAGAACGCTCCAAAGATAACGTCATTACGGTATCACTCTCGGATGATATGTTTGCCAAAGGAGAGGCCGTACCTGCTGAATTTTTGGAATCGGTCGTACTGACAGCGGCGGACAATTCGGATGATGCGGTCAAAACGAAGATTCGGATTGAACTGAATGGTGAGAAAAGCGTGATTGGACAAAATAATCAAAATTATGGAGAGCCTGTAGCCAAGCCGCAGCACATTAACGAAATTCCTCTTTAAGGACAGGGAATCGTCCTTGGGGTGCTTTTGCCTGCACACTTTGGTAAAATAAACATATAAGAACAGGTTGCATACGACGTAGGAGGAAAAAGCATGAGTAGATCTAACGGACGAAACGGTGATGAGCTGCGCCCGATGAAATTGACAGCAGGAGTAAATAAATACGCGGAGGGCTCTGTTTTTATAGAGGTTGGCGAGACGAAAGTCATCTGTACGGCTACAGTGGAAGAACGCGTTCCTCCCTTTATGAAGGGCCAAGGAAAAGGCTGGGTGACCGCCGAATATTCCATGCTTCCGCGGGCGACACATAGCCGCAATCAGCGTGAAGCTGCGCGCGGCAAGTTGACAGGCCGTACTATGGAAATTCAGCGTCTGATCGGAAGAGCGTTGCGTTCGGTTGTCAATTTGCAGGCGCTTGGTGAACGGACGATTACGTTGGACTGTGACGTCATTCAGGCGGACGGCGGGACACGTACAACCTCCATTACCGGTTCTTTCGTAGCATTGGCGATTGCAGTAAATAAAATTGCGATCCAGCACAAGTTGCCTGTTTTCCCTATTACGGATTTCCTAGCTTCTGTCAGCGTAGGGGTTGTTGGTGACAAGGCGCTGCTGGATCTGAATTATGAAGAGGATTCCAAGGCCAAGGTGGACATGAATCTCGTCATGACTGGCAGTGGAAAGTACGTTGAGCTGCAAGGTACAGGGGAAGAAAGTCCATTCGACCGTCAGGAACTGGATCAGCTGCTTAGCTTGGGCGAACAAGGGATTCTGCAAATGATTGAGCGCCAAAAAGAAGTGCTCGGACCGATTGCTGATAAGATTGGTGCTGGACGTACAGGAGCTGGGGCCTAATGCGACTGGATGGTCCGGTTGTCATTGTCGCTACGAAGAATAAAGGGAAGGTGCGGGAATTTGCACATGCTTTTGCGCCGTTTGGCAAGGAAGTCAGAAGTATGTACGATTATCCCGACATTCCTGATGTCGTTGAGGATGGCACAACCTTTGCCGAAAATGCGTTAAAAAAAGCCAAAGCGGTGGGAGATGTGCTCGGATTGCCTGTGCTGGCCGATGATTCCGGTCTGTGCGTGGACTTGCTGGATGGTGCGCCGGGCGTATATTCGGCTCGTTATGCTGGAGAAGGTGCCAGCGATCACGAAAACAATATCAAGCTACTCGACGTTCTGGAATCGAAGCAGCTTGGTGATGATACCGGACAGCCTTTGCTAAGCCCGGCTCAATTTGTCTGTACCTTGATTCTGTATAATCCACAGACTGGGGAGACGTTGGAATCGACGGGCTCCGTGGAGGGCTGGATTACGACTGAAACCGCGGGCAGCGGTGGGTTTGGGTATGATCCGCTGTTCTATTTGCCAGAGTTTGAAAAGACAATGGCAGAGCTGACGTTGGAACAAAAGCAGGCTATCAGTCATCGGGGCATAGCCCTGCGTAATTTGGCAACAAAGCTAGGGAATCCGCAGGCATAGTTTGGTAGCAGGGTGAATAATATACCTGTCATATACGAAAAAAAGGCTATCCGTCAGTCATAGGCTGCGGATAGCCTTTTTTGGTATTTTCTGTTCCACGTATCGTATGCATCAAGAAAGATGGGCGGTTGCCACCTCGTACTTTACGGCTTAGGCAGTTAGCACATTTTATCGAATTGCCACCTTGTAGGTGCGAAGCCAATTATCCACTTGCGTCAAGTAAGCAAATAACTGCGGACCCGACATCAGCTGGCCAAACCAAGGTAGATTGGTGGATGCCTCCGGTGAGGCGGCAATCTCCCGTACCTTTTGCGCATCGATCAGCTTGAGCAGTGGGGAAGAGGAATCGTCCAGCAGTTGTAGCGCCTGCTTTTTCACAGCGGCAAGATAGGAGGGATTATGCGTTTTGGGATACGGGCTTTTTTTGCGATACAGCACATCATCCGGCAATACACCCTCCAGTGCCTTGCGTAAAATACCTTTTTCACGTCCGCCTGTCATTTTGATGCTCCACGGAATGTTCCATACATATTGCACCAGCCGATGATCGCAATACGGCACCCGTACTTCGAGTCCCACCCCCATACTCATCCGATCCTTGCGATCCAGTAGGGTAGGCATAAAGCGGGTGATGTTCAAATAAGACATGACGCGCATTTGCGCAGCTTTTCCTGTTTCACCCGGTAGCTTTGGTACTTCTCCGACTGCTTCTGAGTAGCGGTCGTTCAAATACTCCAGCGGTTTGATCCAGTCCCGCACTTCTGGGGATAGCAGACTCGCTCTCATATCGGGAGCAACTGCCCACGGAAATGTGCCTGAGTTCAGCATATCCTCCCGATGGAACCATGGATATCCACCAAACACTTCATCTGCTGCTTCACCAGAAATAGCAACCGTAGCGCCCTTTTTAATCTCCCGGCAAAAGAGATACAGTGACGAATCCACGTCCGCCATTCCGGGTAAATCCCGCGTTAGCGTGGAGTTATTCAGAGCTGCTACAACTTCTGGTGTATCGAATTCAATCCAGTGATGATTTGTCCCTAATTCATCGACCATTCGCTGTATCCAGGGGGCATCAGCTCCGGGCTGAAACGCATGGGCTTTAAAATGCTTGTCGTTGTCCACATAATCGACCGAATACGTATGAACTTGTCCCTGCCCGGTACGTTTGTAATAATCGACGGCTAATGCGGACAGGGCGCTTGAATCCAGCCCGCCAGACAATAAGGTACATACCGGTACATCCGAAATAAGCTGCCGCTCCACGGTATCCATCAACAGCTCTCGTACCTTGAGTGCCGTTTCTTCGGTGTTATCCTCATGTGCAATGCTTTCCAGCTTCCAGTAGGCTTGGATGCGTACGCCGTCACGGCTGTAGGTTAGGGTATGTCCGGGACGCAATTCCTTCATCGATGAATAGACGCCGTGTCCGGGGGTGCGTGCAGGCCCAATGATAAAAATTTCTGCCAGTCCCTCGGCGTCTACGGCGGCCTCTACCGCTGGATGCTGGAGCAGTGCTTTGGGTTCGGAGCCAAATACGAATACATCTTCGGTTTGGCTATAAAATAACGGCTTCACTCCCAGGCGATCTCGTGCCAGAAATACCTGCTCCCGCTCACTATCCCAGACCGCAAACGCAAAGATGCCGTTCAACCGATCTACACAATCCGGGCCCCATTCGATATAGGATTCGAGCAGTACCTCTGTGTCGCATTGTGTACGGAAAAAATGACCGCGCTGTTGCAGCTCTTTTTTCAGCTCAGGCGCGTTATATATTTCCCCGTTATATACAATCGTATAAGTGATATCCTCAAGCTGCCGGATCATAGGCTGAGCGCCGTTTTCCGGGTCCATTACGCTTAGTCTTCGGTGTCCGAAGGCACACGGGTTGGATATCCAGGTACCCGCAGCATCCGGTCCGCGATCGGAGAGCGTTTGCGTCATATTTAGCAGTAACTCAGATTGATGCATCAAGTCTCCGTTCCACTGTATGAAACCTGTAATTCCGCACATGTCTATTCATCCTCTCTTTGTCGTGTTCATCCAGTGTTGGAATGAATCAAAAACTAAATCCCCAGTTCATCAGTATATATGCCGAAAAGAAGCATAAAATGTCTGTCCGTTCCGAAAACTACAGATGGGGCAACCCGTTTACTCGTGAGGAAGGAGGGAGACAATGTACTACATCAAGGATGCCAAAATACGCCGCTTCACTGAACTTGACGGAGTGCGCTGCGCTGAGGTAGAAGTGCGTCCCGGTGCCGCAGATGACCCGGAGCTGCTGGTTTATATCACAGCCACGAATCAGAAGGATGGTCAGCCTGACTATGACATGGTAAGGATCATCCGCAATGATGCCGATCTGGAGCTGGATTGGTACGACAATAATCTGCATTCGGCATTTGAGGAAGTGACCGACAAGGCTTTTACTGACTCTACGCACATTACCGCTGGTGAGGAACGGGAAAAATTCAAAAGGGAATTGCTTTCCTATGGGCAGCTTAGTACAGAGTTTGCCAAGGAGTTCGGGACATGAGAATATGGTGTACTATACCTCGGCTTTTGTTGATTTGGGCACCGGCGCCATCGCCGGATCAGCGTGAAAGGAGGGGGAAATCATAGACGGCAAAGCGAAGTATAAGAAAAACAAAGGCAGCAGTTATATTCATAACAATGAGTTCGCGGAAGAAGTGCTGGAGAAAAACGTAAGACATGAAGTACGCAGAAGTCCTAAACGCTTTGGGAATAAATAAGCTACCAGTGAACTAAAGCAACTCATCAAAGTTGATCCCAAAGAAGCCTCCGTATTCGTCAGATTTGCGAATATGGGAGGCTTCTTTTAGAATTAGGCCGCTTCACGCAGCGTCATGATCCCTTTGTAGATGTTATAAACAAAAACGCCGAGATAGACCACTACAAATAGCAGTACAAACCCGATAACTGAACCTGCATGATTGGCAGTGATAATAAAATACACTAGCGGAATCGCCGCAATAATGGGGAAAATGTGCGATAAAATGGCTTTTTTCGCGTGTCCCTGAACATATTCATCCCGGACTGCGATCCACACAATGACCGGCACCAGAAAAGGTGCGAAAAAAATGCTGAAATAACAAAGTGAAGACAAAAGGCCCCTCACGGATCACCCCTCCTTTTTGGCATCGTTCTTTGTACATAATACCCCTTTAGCGTCCAAATGATTCCTTTTGCAGCCTGCTTTCCTGTATAATGAAAAAATGCTTTTGACAGTTGGTCAAAATATGATATAATAACTAATGCACTGAATACATAAGGTTTTATTGATTGTCATCTTGTCCCAGTAGCTCAGCTGGATAGAGCAACGGCCTTCTAAGCCGTCGGTCGGGGGTTCGAATCCCTCCTGGGACGTAGCAAAATCTTCCTAATTCAATATTAGGAAGATTTTTTTTGTTCCAGTGGGATGAGAACCCCTTGGGGGGACGTCGGAGCTAAGCATCGTTAGCATAAACTTCGCAGTCTCGACCGTAGGGAGAGTATCCCTCCTGGGACGTATAGCAAAAGCTTCCTACATGTAGGAAGCTTTTTTGTATCCCGGCAGTATGATTGATTCTGGTTTTATACTGTCGCCTTTTCCTTATGAGCAAAGAATTGCGGCAAATGTTCTTTGTGTGCTTCCAGCAATTCATCCAGCACGGTTTGGGCGATATCCCCGCTTGGAACGAGCGGATTCAGGGTGAAGGCTTGCAGTGCTGTCGCATAGTCACCAGTGACCGCTGCTTCAATGGTCAGCTCTTCCATCGCCTTCATGACTTGCAGCAGGCCCCGCTGTGCTGGTGGGAATTTGCCAAAGTTTACAGGCTCTGCACCATGCGCGCGAATGACACTGGTTACTTCGATGGCGCTATCATAAGGGACATCATCAATCGCACCATTGTTACGTGTACTAACCACCATCAATGTGCCTTTGTTATTATAAATGGAATTAATGATTTCACATGCAGCATCGCTGTAATGTGCACCGCCGCGTTTGGATAATTCCTCTGGTTTGTAATCCAGATTCGGATCTTTGTACAATTCAAACAAACTTTCTTCCAGACGTTTAACGACTTGGCCCCGAGTTCCTTCGTTTTTGGCCTCCTCTAATTCTTCCTTGAGCATGTTATCGGTCATGTAGTAATACCGATGGTAAGGACAAGGCAGCATTTTCAATTGACGAACCTGATCGTACAGGAAGCGCATGTTCTTAATATTTTCAACGACCTTCTCTGGCTTTGCGCCTGGAGCGTACAGTCCTTCAATGACTTGCTCTGTTAATTCGGCCCCTGTTTTGTCATAAACTTTGTGCCAATGAAGGTGGTTAATTCCTGCAAATTTAAAGAACAGTTCTTCTTCCGGTTTGTCCAGTACAGCCGATGCACTCTTGATCGCACCGATGGGAACATTACATAATCCGATGACTTTATCCCACTTACCATAACGAAGTACCGCTTCGGTGACCATACCCGCAGGATTGGTGAAGTTAATCAACCATGCATTCGGACACAGTTCTTTCATATCTTCAACGATACTGAGGATAACGGGGATGGTACGAAAAGCTTTGAACATCCCGCCAGCCCCATTAGTTTCTTGACCGATCATGCCGTGTTTTAACGGAATACTTTCGTCCTTAATCCGGGCTTCCAGCAAGCCTACCCGAAATTGTGTTGTGACAAAATCGGCATCCTTCAAGGCTTCCCGACGATCCAGTGTCAAATGTACTGCACAATCAATACCTGCGGCCTTCACCATCCGTTGGGCCATGGCCCCCACGATCTCCAGCTTTTCGCGTCCTGCCTCAATATCTACCAGCCATAATTCCCGAATGGGAAGCTCTGCATAGCGTTTGATAAAGCCTTCTACTAATTCTGGTGTATAGCTGGAGCCTCCGCCAATGGTTGCGATCTTTATGCCTTTTTTCATGGTTAGTGCCTCCTGAGTATGTTTTTTAAAACCGCTTTCTTAAGCTCAAATTCACTGTAATCCCTGTAATGCATTACAGGTCAAGCGCTTTTAAAAAACTTATTTGGGGAAGGTGACAATTGTAGGGACGGGACCACGAACATGCTAAACACGAACATGCTAAAATAGAAAGAACGAGGTGAGAAATGTGGCAAATATTCATGAAATTGCAAAGCTGGCGGGCGTATCCTCGGCAACGGTGTCCCGTGTCATTAATAACCATCCGTACGTAAGTGAACCGACAAGGCAGCGTGTACAGGAGGTCATAGACCGACTGGATTATGTACCTAATTTGAATGCGGTTTCATTAAAAAAGGGCATGACCAAGCTCATAGGAATTATTTCAATTTCTTTTAATGATTCATTGGGTTCATTTGTGCGTGGATTTACAACCTATGCTCAGGAGCATGGTTTTAATATGGCACTATTTATTACGAATGGAGAGAAGGAGCGGGAGCTTGAAGCACTGGAAATGCTGCGGAGAAAGCAACTGGACGCCTTGGTCTGTATGATTCGCGTCAATGAATGGAGCGTGATTGAACACTATACCAAATATGGTCCAATTGTGACGTGGCAGCGTGTAAACATTGATGCAATCCCATCTGTATTTATGGATCAGTATCAGGGGTACATGCTTGCGCTGGAGCATCTGTATGCCAGAGGCTACCGCAGCATTGTGAATGTATACGGGAATATGAGGGGACTGAATACGAAGGAGCGCATACGGGCTTATCATGATTTTTGCAAAAAATATGATTTGAACGCTGATGCCTTCCCGCATTTTTATGATTTAAATTCAATGGAAGCGGGTGAACAAATTGCTCACTGGTGGAGCGAACAGCCCAATAAGCCTGATGCCTTCGCTTGTTCTACCGATTATTTGGCTGCAGGGCTTTTGACTGAAGCACGTAGGCTCGGTGTTTCTGTACCAAGTGATGTTGCAGTGGTGGGCTTTGATAACATCGAAATTTCGCATTTGCTTGATTTAACCACCATTCATTACCCGATTGACAAACAAGCGGAAAATGCATTCATCATGATTCGAAATGCCCTAGAGGGGCTTCATGAAGAATTACATCCTTTGGAATTCAAATTAGTAGAGCGAGCGACCACCTAATATCCTGGTTATTCTTTTTCGCTTATCGGTGTGCTATTCAGGGATTAGTAAATAAAAAAAGGGACTCCATAATAGAATAAATTCCAGAGGAGTCCTTCTTTGCACGTACTCTAATTCATCGGTCTCTCATAATTCCATTACGAAATTAACGTCAGAATAAATGCACAGATCGTAAGTAGAATTAATTATTTAAAATAGGTATTTCTCCAAGCAGATTCTTTAAATTAATAGCATCCCACGGCATATGCTCGGTTATACCTAACCCAACTACATCGGTTTCTTCAGATAGTTCTTTAATCAGATGAAGTAGTTGAGGTATTTGCATGGTTCCCGCAGGAGAAAGATTATAGGGAGCTTCAGGGTTGGCGAATAATAAAGAACGAAATGATTTTGGATCAAGTACATCTAAATCAAGGTGAATCGCCAGGTGCTTGATGCCGCTTTCTGTAATCCACTCTTTTATTGATTCGGTACTGATCGTTAACTCTTTGGTTCCAGCAGTTCGAATCCCTAATCTTTGAATTACTTCAGCATCTGTTTCTATAGTAGTAACACCTAGTTTTTGAAATGTTTCTGAAAATGCTTTTGTCTCTTCTTCTGTAGGAGCCGCTAATCCAGCGATAAAGACATTTTCAGGCTTAAGAGGAACTTTCACATGTTTTGCAAACTCCTCATCTCCTTCTCCCAACAGATTCCCAAGTGGTAATGTATGTCCGTTATCATAGCCCACATATCTAACTAAATCACTGTGAGCATCGATCCAAATTAGCCCTAATTCTCCACCGTATCGTTCGTTCAAATAGGCAAACGGGGCTTGTTCGACTAAGCAGTCACCACCAAACATTACAATGCGATCTGGCTTATGAGCGTCAATGATATGTTGAGCAGCCTCTAATTGTTCAAGTAGCTGTTTTCTCCCATTCATACCGTTCTCGTTGTCAAGCGGAGTTCCATCATAAGCTTGAACCGGAACATGAATAAGGGGTTGATCATTGTCTGGGGCTAGCCAAGCCAGCAGTTCAGCTCCAAAAGAGTAGTTAGGATTGTTTCCTCCTTGCCATTGCGGCATTAAGAGGCGTATTGTTCTAGTCATATTTTCTCTCCTTTACTTCAAATTACGGTTAGTATAAACTGAACGCAAATAAAAACGTAGTACGCACTAATTTGATAGGTACTACCCGAAAGGATAGTGTGAATATGAGTATGGCTGAATTTAAAGGTAAAGTTAAAAATATTGAAGATACACCTTTTGGTTATACAGTGTCAGTTATTGGTGGTAAATGGAAAATGGTTATTATTTATCTTCTGGCCGAAAACCAAGTGGTTCGCTTTAATGATCTGAAAAGACAAATCGGAGCTATTACATACAAAACATTGAGTTCACAGCTAAAAGAATTGGAAGCGGATGGTCTGGTGAATCGGAAAGAGTATCCCCAAGTTCCACCTAAAGTTGAGTACAGTCTCACAGAAAAAGCGGAAACACTATTGCCTGTTTTGGAAGGGTTATGTGAATGGGGAACCAAAAATCAATATAATTAAGTTTCGTTTTCTAATTGCTTTCGAATGTTATAGGAATATTAGAAAAGACGATTGACATATATTTATAGTTAATCAGGTATTCAACGAGCTCAAGTGCACTGGGGATAGGAACGCTTAAAAATCAGTATCATTTGAGGGATGTGGTATTTTTGACTATGGCAATTATTTTATTTGTAGCGTACAACACAGAGCCTCATTTCTACTTTATTAGTGGAAATGAGGCTCTTGCGTAAACAATAAAAGTGACATAATGGGGTGAAGGAAGGGACATAGCATTTTATAGCTTTTGGGACATCCCCGGATGTTTGATGCTTAGCACTACCTTTTTCTTTAATCCCTCTGCAGCAACTCGAATCTGTTCTGCCTGCGTCACGGCCGAAATCACCGCTACACCATCGGCACCTGCACTTACCACTTCCTTCACACGGTCTATCGTAATGCCACCGATCCCGACGATGGGCAGATCAATTCCCGCTTTGCGCATTTCATATAAAATGGCTGGACCCTGCACCGCATGAGCATCATCCTTTGAGATGGTAGGATAGATGGGGCCGACGCCGAGATAGTCCGCACCTTGAAGGATGGCCCGGCGTGCTTCCTCAATCGTATGGGCGGAGACGCCAAGGATTCGGTTTCCGATTCGGGCGCGCACAGAATCAGCCGATTCATCGTCCTGACCGATGTGAACACCGTCGGCGTTGAGCTCAAGAGCCAGCTCCACATCGTCATTGACGATAAAGGGGATACCAGCATGGTGGCACAGATCTTGTAGCTGACGCGCAAGTTCGAGCATAGGAACCCCTGTTAACGCGCTACGGCCCTTTTCCCGGAACTGGATCATGGTGGTACCGCCAGCAAGAGCCTCCTGCACGACCCGACTTGGTTCCGCGAGGCAGTTCACGCTTCCAACAACCAGATACATCTGTAAATGCCGCCGCATGATCTCAGGTAATATTCGGCCGCTCATTGGAGTATCTCCTGACGACGGCGGTAGGCCCAATGATTGGTTGGACCGTGTCCCTGGCCCAGATACAACGTATCTTCAATCGCCGCCTGAATGAAGGCTCTTCCATTCAAAATAGCTTCCGGTACAGACACGCCTTTCCCTAATTCAGCGGTAATCGCTGCTGAGAACGTACATCCTGTTCCGTGTGTGTGGACAGTTCGCACCCGCTTGCCGCCCAGCTCTGTGAAGGCTGTTCCGTCAAAGAGCAGGTCAACAACTTGGCCGCTGTTTTCGCTCTCCTCATCATGGCCGCCTTTGATCACAACGAACTTGGGTCCTAGGCTGCTAATATGTCTCGCAGCTTCGCGGCGATCCTTTATCGTACGAATGCTTATCCCGGTTAAGGCCTCCGCTTCCGGGATATTTGGTGTGACGACCAGGGCCAAGGGGAGCAGGTCGTCGTTCAACGCCTGCACCGCTTCCGGTTGCAACAGCTTTGCGCCCCCTTTGGCAATCATTACAGGATCGACGACAACCTTTTCCCAGCCGAACTTTCGAATTTGCTCGGCCACAAGGCGGATGATGCCCGCGTCAAACAGCATGCCAGTCTTCAGGGCATCGACTCCAAGATCTGATCCTACAGCTTCGATTTGCTGCGCTGTTGCTTCCTGTGGCAACGGATATACACCGTGAACTCCCAAGGTATTTTGTACCGTAATGGCTGTAATAGCCGACATGCCGTATACGCCAAGCTCCTGAAAGGTTTTGAGATCGGCTTGAATTCCAGCTCCGCCGCCGCTGTCTGAACCGGCAATCGTCAGCGCTCTCGGTACATGCACGTCTCTCATCGCGCACCACCTGTTGTACTTGTTCCAGCTTCACGGATCGTGACATGCCCCTCCAGGGAACCAGTATGTAGTTTGGCAAGCTCGTCGAGAAAGGCTATCTGGAAGCTGCCTGGCCCCAGTTTTGCAGTATGTGCTGCGGCTCGGGAAGCTGCTGCACCGTAAAATGCCAAACCTGCTGTACCTGCGAGCAGCAGGTTGGGTTCAATTGCTGCAAACGC
The DNA here is from genome assembly GCF_000237325.1 of Paenibacillus polymyxa M1. NCBI lineage: Bacteria > Bacillati > Bacillota > Bacilli > Caryophanales > Paenibacillaceae > Paenibacillus > Paenibacillus polymyxa. Next base: position 4,574,901 of record NC_017542.1, on the reverse strand, counting down.
ACCCAACACAGAGGTCAGCAGGCAGCCTGTTCCGGTTACCTTCGTAAGCAGCGCGTCTCCGCCACTAATCAATCGTACTTCGACCCCATCGGTGATGACGTCCTCTTTTCCAGTGATGACAACCATGGTATGGAGCGTTTGTGCAGCCCGAACTGCCAGATCGACATTACTGCTGTCAGCACTGTTGCCTGCATCTACCCCTTTAATCTCTCGGACTTCTCCGATTAGATGGGCGACTTCGGCTGCATTGCCTCGCACTAGTGAGATTTTTACTTCTTTTAGGATCCGCAGTGCTGACTCGGTTCTAAAGCTCGTCGCTCCCGCACCAACCGGATCCAGCAGAACTGGAACACCATGAGCATTCGCTGATTGTCCAGCAATGATCATGGCATCTACCAGCTCGCGGTTCAGCGTACCGATATTTAACACGACGGCGCCCGCTATTTTTGCCATATCTGCTACTTCCTCGGGTGCATAAGCCATCACCGGGGAAGCGCCCAGCGCATACAGGCCGTTGGCTGTAAAGTTGGTGACCACCACATTGGTTATATTATGAACGAGGGGGTTGCTATTTTGTACCTTTGTCAGGAGATCCGAATAACTTTGTTCCCATATACTCATCATGTTTATCCTCTCTCATCTCTACTGATTATTCCAAGACCGTAGCGCGCATCTGGACGGGCCATTGTTCCTGCTTATAAGCCATATCCCAGAACATATATTCCAGCTGGCAGCTTAGCATAAAATGCTCAATCATCCGCTCTTGCTCGGCAGCCGTGGCGACATTCGCCCAAGCATCCACACGCTCGCGATATTTGGATGTTACATCTTCAATCTGGTTTCCATAGAAACAAATCCATTCATAGAATGGATGAGACTCGTCCGGTCTTACCTCATCCATTAGCCTGCGTCCAATCTCAAGATATGTCCATGGACATGGCAGCAGCACGGCCATGATTTCTCCAAGACTACCTTCATGTGCGACTGTCAGCATATGGCGGATATAATGATGAGCGGACGGAGCGAGTGGATATCCCTGCATCTCTTCATAGGTGACACCTGCGATAGCACAAAAGTTTTGATGTGGATGAACCTCGCTGTTGAGAATAAAAGAGATCTGTTCGTTAAATACAGCCATATCCTCCCGGCTTGTGCTTTTGGAGATCGCGATGCCGTAAATCCGCATGTAGGCGTTCAAATATTCAAAGTCTTGTTTTACATAGTGAATCAGCTGCTCCCTTGTTAAATTTCCTTCAGCAATACCTCTCACAAAGGGATGCTCATAAATGGCTTGAAAAATGCCATCCGCCTGCCGACGAAGTTCTTGCGAAAAACTCATTTCCCCACCTCCAATAAAAATGGAGAACAAGAAGTCCCGTAAGATACAATTCTCGGAACAACGCCAAAAAGCCGCCCCGAAAACTGGAGCGGCTTCAACATAGGTTCAATGCGCAGAAAACGCTTGAAACCTTATATACGAAGGCTCCACTTTCCTACGCTAGTACGAACTAGATCAGGTTCAAAGGGTCCAAGTTCATTCTTGTCTCAGCCATAATGGCTCCCCTAGTGGACTTTCCTATTCTTTTGACTAATACTGTACATTCGTTCCTAGGTTATGTCAAACTGCTTTGATTCCAGTCAAGGATTAATGAGGGTGCTGGATTACACTTTCCACGGCTTTGACCCTTACATATTCCGGTTTCCACATCGCATCCCGAATGGCTTGTTCAATATCTGAAATGTGTGCCTGAGCTACCTGATCCTGAATTGCAGCCTTCGCTACCGAAACCGCAACCGCGAACGAAACATCACGTAATTTTCGGATATGGGGCAGCAGTGCACCGCCAAGTTCATTCGAATCTACGGCGTTGGCAACGGCATCAGCTGCTGCGGTAAACATGGAAGGGGTGATTCTTTTGGCCTTGACCACAATTGCGCCCAGACCTAGCCCCGGGAAGACAAAGGCATTATTCGCCTGTCCAATTTCAAACTTCGTACCGTTATAGGTGACGGGCTCAAAGGGACTTCCGGTAGCAATCAATGCTTTGCCATCAGTCCATCGTATCAAATCTTCGGGTACCGCTTCAGCAAGGTTGGTAGGATTAGACATGGGCATAATGATCGGTCGTTCCACATGCTGTGCCATTTCCTTGATAATCTCTTCAGAAAAGGCACCCGCTACACCGGAAGTTCCAATCAAGATTGTGGGTTTTACCTGACGAATGACCTCCAGCAACGGTATTTTATCATCTTCCGATCGGGCCCATGAGCTGATTTCTTCCTTTTTACGCACATATGGTTTCTGATAATCCAGTACATCTTCCATATCGTCTGTTAATAGTCCACGATAATCATAGGCCCAAAACGACTTGAATGAATCTTCCTCAGGAAGCCCATCCTTGATCATAGCACCCCGTATTTGGTCGGCGTTACCGATTCCTGCTGCCCCTGGACCAAAGACAAGTATTTTTTGTTCACGTAGCGGAGTTTTGGTGACACCTACCGCCGAAACAATCGCAGCTAATGTCACTGCTCCTGTGCCTTGGATGTCATCATTGAAGGTGAGAATGTTTTGACCGTACTTCCCTATAATGTGTCGTGCGTTCACGCTACCCACATCCTCCCAATGCAAAAGCGCCTTCGGGAATTGTGTTAATGCTTTGCTGATAAAGGTATCAATAAATTGATTATAGGCTTCTCCGCGAACTCGTTTATGCCGGTTTCCGATGTACAGCGGATCATTCAGCAGCTTCTCGTTATTCGTGCCGACATCCAGTACAATGGGCAGTACCCGCCCGGGATGAATGCCTGCCGCAGCTGTATATACAGCAAGTTTGCCAATAGCGATGTTAATTCCCCCGACACCCCAGTCACCAATTCCCAAAATACTTTCTGAATCCGTCACGACGATCAGGTCAACATCCTCACTACTCAAACCGGAATTATAAAACGCCTGTCCAATACCGTTCGGATTATCTATCGATAAATATACGCCCCCAGGGCGGTTGTACTCATGGCTGTATTCTTGAATGGCGGTTCCTACAGTCGGTGTGTAGACTACGGGCAGCATTTCACTCAAATGGTCGGTTAGCAGTTGATAGTAGAGTACGATATTTCGATTGTGAAGGTCGTTAAGTGAAGCATTTTTACGCAGCATGGTGGGTTGTGCCAAGAATTGCTGATATGCCCGAACGCTCTGTTTCTCCAATGAAAGGACAGTGGGAGGAAGAATTCCTTCCAGGCCCAGTTCTTTGCGTTCTTCTTCTGTAAATGCCACTCCTTTGTTCAAAAGAGGGTTTGCTAGCACGTCCTTTCCTCGTAAGGGAGTAGATAATGACCCATCACGATTGACATGGAATGCTTCCATAAAAAGACCTTCTTTCCCTGTATTTTGATAATTATTCATGATGAAAGATGACATGTTGTCCATAGTATGGACATGCAAATTGGTTTTATTCTTCTATTTATCTATGACAAAAAGACCTTATATATATCTTCTTATTAATCCTATAGAACTAATTTTAATTTCGGATTCATCTTGTAAATCGCATGTTTATAGTCCTAATGAATCAGGTCCAAATACTCTGTTTTTATCAAATATGAAAATAGATTTTTCTTCTCTTAAATGTTTATATATCAAGGGATGTGAGCTATTTTGTTAAGAAAATATGAAGTATTTGGACATTAATTTAATCTTGCTAAGCAAACATTTTTAATTCTTTTTCAACAAAATAGAATTATTCGGAGGAAAAGGAGAGGTTTGTGTGCAGGGACCTATAGCCATTTTTAGCGATAACAACAGGGCTATTGATTATCCCAATGTGATTTGTTTTTACCAATATATACAGTGCGAGGACACGGAGACCGCTTCAGTCTACGAGGATGCATGTTGCTGCCTGATTGATTATAGGGAGCCGGGGCAAGCCGTGCGGAAAGCTAATCAGATCCGTAGCCAATTTCCGCAAATGCCATTGCTATTGGTGACGGATGTAACCTTTCCGTTCAGTGATCAGCATATGGTGCAAATTATCGGAGTAGGCCGATTGCGTCTGCTATTTTGGCAAGCCAATGATACCGAAGAAATCATTTCTGAAATACAAAGCTTGCTCTATCCCGAGTATTCGACCAAAAGCCAACATGTTGCATTCATCTTATCTGTATATAACGAAGAGAAACGTTTTGTTCATGTCAAAACCTTTGCTGAGCGACTGCAAACCTTTATCCGTAGCCATATTATAGAGGGTTCGATTTATCTCATTGATGATGGTAGTCACGATGGCACGAATGCCTTGATTAAAGCGCTGGAGGCGGCAACGGACTTGTCCGTAAACCGGATTAACCAGAACCTGAGTCCGCTGCTTCAAACAAGGGAATTGGGACGCAATACGCGTAAGGCAGGGACGTATCTCGAAGGAATGCGGACCATCGGTGCGGATTACTACGTATTTGTGGACGCGGACGATTCCTTTTTTATTGAGGACATTGCCAGAATGATTAATGTTGTTCAGCAGGGCTACTATGATGTTGTGATTGGAACCAAAGATATGACCGCCGAGAATCGCTCTTTATTGCGATCTATCGTCAGCTTTGGCAAAAGGGTCGTTTCTCGCCCCTTTTTACCAACAGGTGTGGTAGATTCCCAGACGGGTCTTAAAGTGATGAGTTCGGTTGCCGTGAAGCGGATGTTTCCACATTTGAAGGAACAACTCGGACTGGCGCTGGATCTGGAGATGATGTTTATTGCCAAGCGACTTCAGCTTCGTGTGCTGCAATTACCCGTCAAATGCATTGACCGAGATGGCTCGCACATTCATGTCTGGAAAGATTCCATTCGTTTTTTGCGCTCTATCATTGAGATTTGGCGACTGGATCGGCGGGTGAGATAACCACGTGAACAACCGACTGCGTTCGTTGATGTTTCCCCTCTTTAATGTGCTGCTTAACGGATTTAATTTTTTCTTCCACATTGCAGCGAGCTGGTATCTTACCGGACAAGCCTATGGTCAGGCGAACGCGCTGCTGGCCCTCTTTGCACTGCTGTCCGTTTTGGGCTTATCCATCCAGCTATTAACCGCCAAGCTGGTATCCAAGGGTGACAAGAAACTTCCGCTACGCAGCTTACCGCTCGGTTCTCTATTACTAAAAGCACCTCTAGTGCTAACTGTGCTTGCCATGATCATTTTACTTTCCGTTCATCCGTTGCTGCACTCGCTATTGGGTGTTGAGTCTGGCCCACTGTTCATGCTGTATGCCTTGATCGGATTGCATATTCTCGTGAGTTCATGCCGCGGAGATTTACACGGTAGGGAACGCATGCTAGCGCTCAATGTGAATTATTACATTGAGGTATTAGGGAAACTGAGCCTGTTTTTTGTCCTGGCCGCACTAGGTTTAAAGCTGGAAGCGCTACTGTTGGCAAATTGCGGAGGAATGTTGCTGTCGCTGCTTCACGGCTGGATCGTTTCGGCTCGTGGCGTATCCTTATCTACACACAGTGGAGAACGTATCCCTTCTGGGTTATGGAAGTCGCTAGGTCAGGATTTTACCGATAGCCTTATGACGAATTTATTCATTCTATTTTGTATCTCCATCGACATGTTGTATGTACAGCATTACTTTCCCGAGCAAGCCAGCAGCTATGCCATTGCGCTGAAGTACAGCCAATTGGTCTATTACGTTTCCTACAGCCTGATCGCGGCCTTTATTCCCAAGATCGGTGCGCAGGGGCATGACCACCAGGCTTTGGGCAAGTTAATTGCCATCTATGCTGGGTTAATGGCTGTTGCTGCGCTGTGTGTATATGTGGGCACGACCTTTGTGTTCCCAACGTCTATTCCCATATTATTCGGAGCTTCTTACCAGTCAGCTGAGGTCTATATTCCATGGGGGGGTTGGGTGTACTGGCTATTTTCCATCGTGATGTTTTTTGTGCATGTGCACGTATTAGTGGGCAGACGCAAATTTATATTTAGTCTGGTAGCAGGAGCAGCTGTTTTAGTAGCAGCCTTTCATATGTCTCACACAGACCCAGTAGATTTTTTGCTGTCAGAGTTCATTGTTTATGGGGCAATGTCTCTCTATTTTGTGATAGATGCCTATATATATTTATTCAAAATAAAGATAAGGGGGGATTCACCCCATGAATACCATACTTGAACAGAACGGTAAAACCGTCGTTCTATTGCTTTCCTGGCGTGACATTCGTTCTCCGAAAAGCGGGGGAGCAGAAATTTTCACCCATGAAATGCTGAAACGCACACAGCAAGGCCGTTTTCAGTTCATTCATTTCTCACCCCAATTTGAGGGGATGCCTGAGCATGAAGTCATTGACGGTATTACGTATATTCGAAAAGGAAACATATACAGTGTTATTTATTATGCGATGCGCTATTACCGTCTTCATCGGCAGCAGATTGACTATGTAATTAATCAGGCGAATACGCATCAGTTCTTTACCCGATTTTGGGTGGAGGCCTCCAAGCGGATCTTTTTCATACACCAGCTAACAAGGGAAATATGGTATGAAAATGCTCGATTTCCGCTAAATATGATTGGATTTCATATGGAGCCCCTGATGCTTAAGCTGGCTCGGAAGGATCGGACGCTCACCGTATCCCCGTCTACCCGGTATGATCTGCTTAAGCTGGGCTTTCACCCGGATCGTGTTCACCTTTTACCGGAAGGCATTGAGTTTGATCATTGGCCGCGTGAACAATTTTTAATGAAGGAGTCTAACCCGACCTTTATGTATGCCGGACGCTTCGTTAAATATAAAGGCATTGATCTGGTCGTTGAAGCCTTTGGGCAGCTCAAGGAAAAGTTCCCCCAGGCTATGTTATGGATTGCTGGAAAAACCGATAAAACCTATGTGACAGAACAATTATTACCGATTATAGAGCGGTATGAATTGACATACGGAGAACCGGATGAACAAGGACAATCCCAAGCCGATATTACCTTTTACGGATTTGTTTCAGCAGAGCATAAGCTGGAGCTGATGAGTCGTGCCCATGCGCTTGTGTTTCCCTCCCTGCGTGAAGGCTGGGGGTTAACGATTACGGAAGCGGCAGCCGTTGGAACACCCAGTATTGTCAGCAATTCACCCGGTCTGGTGGATGCGACGGATTTCGGAAAAAGCGGATATTTATGCTTTCACGGTGATATTCGGGGATTATCTGAACAAATGGAAAGAGCAGCAAAGGGTGGCGAAGATTACATGGCCATCCGTGAGCGAGCGTATCAATATGCGCTAAGATTCCATTTTGATCATACAGCTGCTGCGTTTGAGCAGTTGATGGAGAATTGGGCAGAGGAGGCGGAACAGAGTGGACAAAGTGGTCATTCTCTTCTCCACGTACAACAATGAACGTACGATAGAGCCTTGTTTGCGAAGCTGTTTAGGGCAAAATTACAAGGATCTGCATATTGTAGTTGCTGATGATGGCTCCGATGACCGGACGGTTGAGACGATTCGTATGCTGTCAGCAGGAAGTTCGGTACCCGTAACGATACTAGAGCTTCCTCATGGAGAGCGGGGAGTTGCGAGGGTCAGGGCAGTTGAGGAAGCGAAACACTTGGGGGCTGAATACATATTTGTATTGGATTCCGATATGATTTTAGCCGAACATCTGATTCAGCAGAGCATCGACTTTTTTGACAATCATCAAGATATTGGCGCCTTGGTTGTTCCGGAGGAGGCATATTCGGAAGCAAATAATTTTTTTTCCAAAGTGAAAGTTTTCGAGCGGAATGTCATTAACAACGCGGGAGAGACCTTGGGAAAACGCTCTATTGAAGCAGCACGCTTCTGGCGAATGAGCGCTTACGAATCGACAGGCGGATTTAATGCGGAGCAGATTGCTTTTGAAGAAATACAGCCGACCTTGCGCTATATAGAGTCTGGCGGAGTCATTCGCCGGGCGGTTTTTACACGAGTATATCATGACGAAAAACAGGTATATCTGCAGGATGTATTACGTAAAAAAGCCTACTACTTCTCGGTAATGGATCGTACAATGTCATCTGAAGAGGGCGGATTGCGAAAGGCGCTGGAACGTTGGTACTTCTTCCGTCCGGTGTTGTATACATGGGGGAATGTGAAAAACTACATCCGTCATCCGCTGCTGACGGCGGGGATGTTGTGGATGTATACCTGCCTGACTGTGATTGGGGTAGCCGCCATGTTAAAGGGCGGCACCCGTCACTCAGGCGATCTCGCTAAGGCGGATAAGGCGTAACGATGAATGACCGAGGGTCAGCGTATCCAGCGAGTACAGGTCGGGATCGGAAGATTCCGGCTCCTCATACGGTATATATAATGAATGCGGAGTTAACTGAATACCTTCACCGTCAGGATGACGCAGTGAGCAGCCGACAGGATACAGCTCAGCAAGTGCAATGTGTACGGCGGTTACGATATCTTGATCATTCAGCAGTACATACGGTCGGTACGGAGCATTCAAAATGCTGTTTATAAATACCGATAGGTCAGATGCGACGTTCTGGTTTGCATACAGGCTGTTTCGATTGAGCCTAGCCTGATCAAGCGCCTCATACAGTATCTTTTTTAGCGTATCATCATCCAGCTCCAGCGGTTTCGTTAGAAAACGGAACACGCCGACTTGATTAATGGCCGATAAAATAGACTGCGTATGCAGGTGACCAGATAAAATGATGCGTACGATATGCGGATAATCCTTCTTAATCATACGAAGGAACGTAATTCCGTCCAAACCAGGCATAAGCAGATCGGAAACGACTACATCAATCGGATACTTTTCCAGCACTTGCAGGGCTTCTTTAGGCGTGTGAGCGGTATGTAAGGTGAATGTTTCTTGCATCAATGTCCGTTCAAGCAGGGACAGAACCATTGGACTGTCGTCAACAAATAGAATGTTTTGGGGTGTCATAAGAACTGCGCAACTCCAATCAGGAAGTAAGAAATGAGGAACTACATGTATAATATCAGCGTTTTGGCATTTTTAAAAGATGTCAGTACAGAACGGGCGTTGCGTCTTTTTTGTGAACGATTTGATTCGGCTGAACATGCGCTCTGGGAAAAAGGGATGCGTCTTCTTCACGAATATCATGCTGCGCGACATACAGGGGTGACCTTGGCTGTCTCCAGCGCACTTCAGCATATGGACGACCGTCATGATATTTACGTTGTTGATTTGCGAGCATACAGCGAGGAAGATTTGGATCGCCTGTATATCGCAAAAACATGCGAGTTGATTCTGCTGACGGACGGGGCAACGGAAACCGCTGCGAGGTTTGCCGCACTCCAGCGTCGCACTCCCCGGTTGCTATGCGCGCGTCTACCGCTGGTCAGCTACGAGCTGGAATGCCTGATGCAAGCAATTTTGAGCCGTCTTGAACAGAATGGAGGGGACAGGGCATGAAACAATGGGCTTTGTTGAGACCAAGCTGGCAAAAGCTGATCCTGTACCTGATCGTCCTGTGTGTGACCGTGTTCTTGGCCGCTGTGCTACAATGGTTTGTCATGCGGCAATTCAGCGGTCACTTGGCGGATATTCAGAATGAGCAGCTCCAGTACGAGGTACAGGAACTGTCTGGCAGCATAACGGAGCGTTATGCCGCATGGCAGGCTGAACTGAAAGAGCTGTCGTCCAGTCTGGGCAGAGAGATACTGAATCAGGGAACACGCCAGTATGCTGAGGGGTTTAAGCGTGAAAGCGGGTCTTTTTATGTGCTGGATGAACAGTATCATGTGATGGCCGGACGTGACAATCGTGAGATGAAGAGTGCAGTCCAGCAGATTAAGTGGCTGCAAAATGGTTGTGCGATAAGCTCTTTTGTGACTGAGGATCATCAGCCTGCCCAGTACATAGCGTGCAGGATTCAAGGGGCGCAGACGGGCGGTTTTATGGTGCGTACGGTTGACGCTGAGATGCTTAGTGGAATTATTAAAAGTAAGCCGGTGAATCAGCATGAGACTTTATTTTATAACGGTCAATTCAAGATCGTAGCTTCCCGAAATACTCCGGATATCAACCGGACGGACATCACGGGTGTAACCCGTAAGCTGCTGGAGGGCAATACGGGTATCGTTGAAGATCGTGGAGAGAAATACGGAATAGGATTCAGCCGCATTGGGGAAGAGGCCCTTTACATATCGGTTAAGGATATTAGTCAGGACACTGCCCAGCGAATTAGCTCCTTTCGCAAACAGTTGTGGATGGTGATGGCTCTAATACTCATGATTCTGTGGGCCATGCTCGTCCAGTTCCGCAAACGGATTGTGAAAGATGCCATCGTGAACAATCAAGTGCGTGACCAGCGGCGGGATGAAGATATGCGACAGCAGCAGGACACGTATTATTTGCCGTTAATGCAGACGATTGAGCAGCAGCTGCAAGAGCTGCAAGAACAGACTAGCCGTCTCACGGGCGGCGATGATTTAAAGCTGTTGGGATTTTATCAAGATCTAGCCAACCGCTTTGAAGTGGCTTCCAGTCAGGGAAAAGGAGCATCTCATGAGGAACTGGAGTATTTCCGCGAGCTGAATGGAAATTTCATCCAGGGTCGTCTCAGACAGGAATCCTCACTTGGAGAGTTACTGACAGGTGTCCGTAGCTTGCGTGATGAGCTGGAAGAGAAAATGCATGATAATAGTGGAATTAGCTTCACGGATATGAACGAGGTATTGTCTGAATCACTGAAATGGGCGAACCGTTCGCTGAATATGAAGCACATTCAAGTGATTACGCGGCAAGAGCCAGTTCCATCTATTGCAGCACAAGCACCTATGCTGTACAAAACGATTCAGGGGTTGCTGGAAAATGCAGTAGAGGCCATGAACCGAGATGGAGAGCAGCTGGAGGAGCAGGAACGGGGCCGAACGGGCCTGCGGTCCAAACGGCAATCTCATATGCTTAAGGTTAGCTCACGCCTGGAAGAAGCTGAAATTATGATTATCATTGAAGACACAGGCGGCGGGATTGATGATAAGATGCGTTGGAGCTATTTCCAGCCGGATTATTCCCAAAATGCGCAGGAGCATACGTTCAGTCTGTATCATATGGATGCATATCTGAAGACTATAGGTGGTCGCTTAAAGCTGCGTAATACCGATCAGGGATTGCAGGCCATCGTTCATTTGAGAAGATAGGTCCTAGATAACCAACAGATACACAAGAAGTTCAAGAGAGGGGGACAAGCATGAAAAAGTGGATATTTCGCTATCGCTACGATATGGCGGCAATCATATGGATGCTGGTTGCGATCGTTGCGTATCTTGCCCCCATCTATGGACCAGGTCAAATCGTGTTCAGTGACATTGCCTTTGGAGCCACCTCTCATCGGTATCTGGAGGAAATAACCGGGGTATGGAACGAGCGATGGTCTACCTCGACCCTGTTTAACGCTCCACGCATTCTGTACATCTTGCCTTTCTATGGACTTTCATTATTATTTGACGAAAGCGGCCCGGTCTTGCTCAAGTCGTTTATCACAGGCTTGTTATTTGTTTCAGCATTTTCGATGTATGCCTTTGCCAAGCGATTGGTCAGCGTGTATTATTCACCAAGCTTTACGAAAACCCGTATTTTTGCCATTGTGGTGGGTTCGTTGTTTTATGCACTGAATCCGTGGGTTATTTTTCGCATCCAGCATATTTATTTGCTTTGTGGCTATAGTTTGTTTCCGTTAATGCTGCGATTTTTTTTCAGTGCGGTGGACCCCAAGTTTCAAATTCAACAAATTAAAAACTATCATCCCCATAAATTGTATCAGCGGAACTGGATTGACCTGTTCCTGCTGGCTGCAGTATTCACCGTGAGTGCTGCGGCCATTCATTATTTTTTCTTTGGGATGATTTATTTGGGATTGTTCACCATGTTGCTCCTGCTCAAACTGACCTGGACCCATCGTAAGGCAGGGCGCGCCTATTTACAGCCCTTATACGGTAATTTTTTGCGTAAAGGCATGATTTTTGGCGTGTTTTTCGGTCTGCTCAGTTTTTATTGGTTGTCCCTGTATGTAGGCAGCATGTTGATGGACGCTCAAGCGTCTCAGCATAATATCAACGTCGTGGATACGTTGTCTCTATTCAGCCGTAACAGCAGTTTATATAATGTGGGTTATTTACTGAGCTATTGGTGGCCCATGTTCTCGTTTTCCTCGCTGCCTGCGATGTTTTATGTAGGTGGGGGATTCTTGTTGCTATTGATCGGGTACGCGATGGTGACACGTTCACATAAAAATCCGATCATTCTGATCTTTTCGCTCCTTACGCTGTTATTTATGGTTGCAGCGACTGGAACGACATTTCCATCCATTGCCAAGTGGTTTGTCATTCTGGTTACGAAAACCCCTGTGATTGGTTCGGTTTTCCGTGATCCTAACAAATTTATTGGACTGCTCTCCCTTAATTTCGGAGTGTTGCTGACCTTTGGCGTCATTCAATGTATGGAATGGTTTGGATCGTCACCGCTACAGCGTGGGTATAAAAAGCTGGCGGTTGTTATCGTCGTTTTGTGCCTGGGCGTGTATTTGGCTCCCTTGCGTACGCAGTTCATTGAGGGGTATTACAAGCCGGTACAAGTGCCGGAGGCTTATAGTCAAATGGCTGAAAAGCTGACTGACTCAGATCGTTTTGACAGCAAGGCACTGTATTTTCCAATTGCTGATAATATGATTCAAAGCTATAACGGAGTAGCGACGCCCAAATGGAATAAAGGAAAGACGGCAACTGAGAAGGCGACTGGAGATTTTCAGGTATACTCTTCTCCTAAAAATACGATCTTTCATCATGAAGGCAATGATCCCGGTATTACATACTATATGAATTTTCTGCAGTATGTTATGGACAACGGATTAAGCTCGCGATTAGGCTGGCTATTCTCTACTTTTGGGGTCAACCAGTTGGTCTACCATGACGAATATGAGGGACAGGAGAAGCGGCAGGATTTCCACCTGTCTCAGCTGGAAGGTCAAACCGGGTTGAAACGTACGTATAAGAACGACTTATTTTCCATATTCAATCTTGATCAGGCACCGCCCTATATGAATATCCTTGCAAGTAAAATTGTGACACCTTACGGATTTAGCCGGCTGGAGAGCTATAGTCATTTGCCTGGTTTTGATTTCAGCCGTTTTGGAGTGCTGTTCAGCGCGTTGAAGCCTGAGCTAAACACCATTCAGACGGTCAACAAGGGGGATTATGTGGAGGCAGCCTCCTTCAATGACTTGCTGTTGTCACAGCTCCCGGCAGAGGATTACTTGCGGCCTTTTGATGCGATTGAGGATGGCAATGCTTTTTTGAAATGGTCCAAAACTTTTGCATCAACCAACGATTGGTTGTGGTATTTATCCTCCCAAAATATACGGAACTTCCCGTTTGATATGGAGATGGATGCAGGGATTGCAGTCACCTTTGCCAGTAAGAAGCTGGATGTAGCACCGTATCAGATGAGCAGCATTGAAGGGAATACGGTGCTGGATTTTGACTCTATGCTGAGAACGGAAACCTTTTTCAAGCCTGATAATCCGCAGTTGTTCAGTGTGCAGGCTAACCCCCGAGAGGAATCAAACGATGTGCCGACTCTGCATGGCGAGATTATGAAGGGAGATCCGAGTAATATATGGCAGGTCGCCAGATCTGGATTGCTAGAAGCCAAGGAAAATAATCCATATCAGTTCCACATCACCGTTTCTGGCCGTGGGACGAACAAAATGCATGTAAAAATGAGGTTTTATGATAAGCAAATGCGTGAGCTGGGGGTCAGCTATGTTGTGGCACCTTCAGAGGGCTATAATTTTGACAGTGTAAAATTTTACGGGGAATACGTTTCACCACCTGGTAGCTATTGGATGCGAATGGATTTGTTAACCCTCCAGCGTCCGCAGCAAAAAAATTACTGGTGGATTCACGATATTCAGCTGCGTGATTTGGGGCAATACAGTAAGCCTAACACGTTTACGATGCATAAAAAGATGGACCAGCCTCAAACCTCACATGTATATGCTAGAGTGTTCATGAATAAGGCAGGCGGGAAATTGCAAGTCACACTGCCGGATGGAGTGACTAACATCAAGACCCATGATGAGGGATTAAACCAATTCCAATGGGTCGATCTGGGAGAACATGTTTTTCCAAAAGGAGATAACCCAGTCACGGTTAATAACCTGCAAGGCTTTAATGCGGTCAATCAATTTGCGATTGTTCCTGTGGATCAACTGGATCAGTTATCTTTTCCGGTGGAGCAGGCATTAAAGCGGGGCAAGCTCTTTTTCACCTTGGAGGCAGAGAGCGATTTTAATGCCCAAGGGAATGTGCAGACGGAACGTGCGTTACCAAGACTTAGTATGGGACGGGGAATCAGTTACCAAAAAGGGACGTTAAGCAGAGAGGTGGAAGTCACCAAAACGGGAACCTATGGCACAGCAATTTTGGCTAATCTACCTGCCGGATACGAAGGATCATTAGCAATGAAATGGAAGAATGAAGAGACTGGAGAGGTGCTGACCAGAACAATTCGTACGGGTGAGTCATATAAGCGGTTACCCGCTACCTCATTATCCGAAAAGCAGGTTATTGAAACGGTGCCCAATCAGGATGGTTTTGCCAAGAAAATCATACAAATTCCCGATCTGCTGAACGACTATGGCCGAGTAGAGTTCAAAAATTTATTCTTAACCAAGGGAAAATATCGCTTAACCCTTGCCCTGGACAGTCAGGTGCCGTCATTGAGCCATTTTGCAGATATTCATCGAATGGACGGGCAGGAAGTGACGGTAATGCCTGGGCAGGACACGAAGGAATCATTGGGCTCGGATGTTGGATGTGTAGCAGATATTCGGCCTGGTCAGACGAATCTGTCCATCCAGGACAAAGAACTGTCTATTCGTTACGCACCTAGCTATTCCTGTGACTGGAATATTTATGCGTCCAAAAAAATGAAGGCAGAGCCGCTGCAAGAGTACGTGGTGCAGTTGGATGCGCGATCAGAACAAATTGGAAGTCGGCACATGAAGGTCATTTTCTTAAATAAAGCGTCCCAGATTCTTCAAACCTCCTATATTGATGAGGTAGAGGAGAGAGATAAGGAGCAATGGAATCATTATGATCAAATAGTGAAGGCTCCAGCAGGAACCGTCTTGATGCAGTTTCAGATATTGGCGCATGCGCACAAGAAGCAATCAGGCTTATTTCAAATGAGGCAATATTCCATCATCCCTTATCAAGCGATGATTACAGTGGATCAATTTACGCTGTTTGAGGGAACGGATATGGAAACCTTTTTTATGGCACCACACGCTTCGGAAAGCATTCAGGCTACTCGTGAAAATTCCATGGAACGCAGCTTTACACTATATAATCCAATGCATCAGCAGGTGCTGATCCGGGAGACAGAATCACCCAATCCATTATGGGAGTTCAGGCTGGGTAGCGAAAATCAGCGAGCACGTCTGTCTGTGAATGGAGTAACGACCGGATTCATAACGAATGGCAGCGGAAACGGTAAGGTTGTCATTATTCTGGCTTCAGCCTACCGTTTTGGCTGGGTATTGTTTGTCATAGGGATATTGGGTGGAGCAGCTTGTTTTCTTCCTTATCGGCGATGGACAAAGCGGAAGCTTCCATAAGAAGCAAGCTGCCCAGAGGGAACCAGACCGTTACTATACGGCTACATCTCGTATTTGTAGCCTCTGCCCCAAACGGTACGGATATGCTGAGGATTTTTAGGGTCACGTTCAATTTTTTTGCGGAGGCTGGAGATATGTACGTCGATGGTACGATCCAGATAAGCGCCATCGCCGCCTTTGACCCGATCCATCAATTCGCTACGGGTAAAAACTTTCCCTGGATTGCAGGACATCTCTTTTATAATAGAAAATTCGATGTGAGTAACTTCGATTTCCTGGTCATCGACCAACAGGCTATGACGGTAATCATTCACCCAGACTCTTACCTTTTTAAGCTTTTGGGTTATCGTTGGTGTCTCAGTGAGCATGTTGCTGCCACTGCGGCGCAGCAAGGCTTTGATGCGGGCGTTTAACTCTCTCAGACTGAAGGGCTTGCATAAAAAGTCATCCGCTCCGTCGTCTAGAGCCTTTATTCTTGTGTTCAGCAGGGTGTTATTAGAGATGACGAGCACAGGAACCGTAGTAAATTGGCGGATGTGGCTGATCAGCTCACATTCGACTTTACCGGAAAACATTAGCGCGGTCACAATAATGTCCGGCTTAAAGTGCATTAATGTAGGAATTGCGAGTTTACAATCATAGATTAGTTCGGTATGATAGCCTTCCTCTTGAAGATGAAGAGCAATCATATCAGCCAAACTTTTTTGACCTTCAATGATGAGTATTTTTGTAGGCATGACAGACATCTCCTGTACGGACAAAGATACAATTAACATTGCATAACTATGTATGTTCTACGATGTTACATACTTATGTATTCGGCAAAAGCACGAAAAGCAAACAGTCCTATAATGTAAGGAAAATATGAATTTAAAGGAAGAAGGTTGCATCTTTGCGAATGATTTTATTATCCGGAGGTTCGGGTAAACGACTATGGCCCTTATCCAATGTGAACCGCCCCAAGCAGTTTCTTTCCATCCTACGTCATGACGAGCGACCGGAAAGTATGCTGCAACGGATATGGAGACAGTTAGATGAAGCTGATTTGGCAGATCAAGCTTATTTTTCTACGAGTGGAACTCAGATCGAACTGATTCAGGGGCAAATTGGCGGAGACGCTGTGGTGATTGAGGAGCCGACTCAGCGGGATACCTTTCCGGCTATTTCCCTGGCTACGGCTTACTTGCATGATGTTGCAGGCGCATCACGCGACGAAATCGTAGGGGTCATGCCGGTGGATGGCTATGCGGGGGATGAATTTTTCGAGCATCTGCGCAGGCTTCCTTCGATATTAGAGCAATCAGGAAGCCATATCGCATTGATGGGGGCTGTTCCAACTGAGCCCTCGGACAAATATGGATATATTGTGCCTTCATCTCCTTTGTCTGACCAGGAATACTATAGAGTGAGTTCATTTGTAGAAAAGCCTGATCTGATTCGCTCCGAAGTATTGATCCGTGAAGGAGCGTTATGGAATTGCGGAGTGTTTGCTTTTAGAATCGGATTTTTATTGGATGTGCTGACGCAAATGGGTTTACCAGCCGATTATGAAACACTTTCGACAAATTACGCAGACTTGCCTAAAACCAGCTTTGATATTGCGGTAGTAGAACACACTCGTAAGCTCTCCGTGCTCCCATATCATGGAGAATGGAGAGATTTAGGAACATGGGATTCGTTGGTGCGGGAAGTGAGTTCAAAGCTGAGCGGTCCCGGATATATTTCAGAAGCATCACATGACTCGCATATCATCAATGAACTGGAGATTCCGGTCAGCATCTGGAATGTCCCAGACATTATTGTCGTTGCTGGACCGGATGGCGTGTTGGTTACGGATCGACAATCATCAACAGGAATTAAGGATATGGTGGCAGAAATTGAAATTGGGCCGCGTTTTGAGGAGCGCTTTTGGGGTAAGCAAACGGTCTTATCCCATCAACAAGCAGCAAGCGGGTTACAAACGGTCACCAAACGGGTTGTCATTTCGAAGGGGAGATTTATCAGCTATCATGAGCATCAGTTTCGAAAAGAGGTTTGGACCATCGTTTCAGGAACCGGAAGCGTCTGTATCAATGGGATGACACAGACCGTCAGCCCCGGTATGGTCATCGTTGTAGAACCTGGTACCAAGCATTTTATAGGAGCCGTAGAGGGAGATTTGGAATTCATTGAGTCACAAATCGGACATATCGTATCCGAAACGGATATTATCCGATATGAATTTCCCGATTGGATTGATGCTCGTACTGTATAAAGGTGCCTGTAATATAGGAACGAACGGGTAAGAACGAGGTTCATCTGAAGCCAGTGAAGAGCGCTAGGAACTATTTTTTAATCAAGCTTGATGGCTGGAAATGCTCAATAAAAAGGTATTCATGCGTTGTTCGCTTGAATACCTTTTTTGCATGAACAACTCGTATTGTTCTTAATGAATTGGATAGGAAAGAGGCTTATTAAATGAGTTTTTTGAAGGTTAGCCACTCTTTTACGGCATCTGTACTGAGGTCTCTTTTCGGCATCCATTCTATTTTATCCACCAGCTTGCCGTTTCTGAATTCTGCAATCGTGGGGGTGTATTTTACGTTGTAATCTGCTTTGAATTTATTCCATTGGGCTTTGTCCTTATGAATTTTGTGAACGTTCAAAAACGTAATTTTGGAGCCCAGATCATACTGTTCGATCATCTTGTTAAAGTTAGGCTCAAATCGGTTGCAGTCGCCACAACTGGGTCTGCCAACATAAACAAATACACTTTGATCCTGCTGAATGAATTGTTTAAAACCATCAATTGTAACCGCATTCAAGTGGTCATATATTTCGGGGTAATTGCTTTTGCTCGCTTGGATCTCTTTATCTTTCTGCTGAACTACCTGCTCTAGGTCTTGAAATTTAACTACAGCTGAAATAGCGATACCAATGATAAGCAACACAATGACACTTAACCCGGCGATATATCCTTTTTTCACAGAAATCCTCCTTTTTTTACAATCTCAAACTTACAATATATGATATTTCCATTTTTCGCTGTAACACTTGTCTCATGATGTATAAAAAAGAAGCTTTCCATTAGGAAAGCTTCTTTTAGTCTGAAAGTTAAACGTTAGACTACAACAGTCAATAAGTAATCCTCACGTTTCACTTCAGTTTCCATGGTGTTCAGTACATCCAGGTATTGAGCGGAATTGGTTACGATGATCGGCGTAGTCGTTGTATAGCCTGCCGCCTTAATTTGTTCGATATCAAATTCAAGCAACAACTGCCCTTGCTTCACCACATCACCCTCTTTGACGCGCTTGTCAAAGAATTGTCCTTTCAGCTTCACCGTATTAACACCAACGTGAATCAGAATTTCTGCTCCGTCATTGGAAGTAATACCGATGGCATGTCCGGTCGGGAATACGGTCGTAATCGTTCCGTTAACCGGAGATGTCAGCACACCCTCTGTAGGATCGATCAAGATTCCTTTCCCCATAGCGCCTGAAGCAAAAGCAACATCAGAAGATTGTTCCAATGGCAGCACTTTACCTTGCAACGGACTTACGAGGATTTCCTTTTCGATTGTTACTTCTTTTTTTACGGGTGCTGTTTCTGTTTTTACAGCTTCTTCTTTTGGATCATCAAAGCCCAAAATCATAACCAATACAACTGCGAGTACAAAGGCAACAAGTAAGCCGAGGACAACCCACAAGAATCCAGCTCCAAAATAAGTTGGAAGCGCCAGTAAACTAGGCAGGGAGAAGGATTTTGCAGTCGCTCCACCGGAAGCGATAATCGCGCCCCCAATACCACCAGAAATACAAGCATAAATGAACGGCTTTTTCAATTTCAAAGTTACACCATAAATCGTAGGTTCAGTAATCCCGAATACAGCTGCCAGTGTAGAGGAACCAGCCAAAGCCTTCATTTGAGTATTTCGTGATTTCAGGAATACCCCCAGTGTTGCACCAGCTTGAGAAAGTACGGCTGCTGTAAGTATTGGAAGCATCGTGTCATAACCCAATGTTTGAATATTGGACAGCATAATAGGAACGAAGCCCCAGTGTACGCCGAAAATAACAAATACTTGCCAGAACGCCCCGGCAACAGCCCCGGCAATCAATGGGCTTAAATTGTATACCCATGTAAAACCGTTCGCCAAGCCTTGACTAATCAGGTTACCGACTGGACCAAAGGCCAAAAACGTCAATGGAACAACGACCAGCAGTGATAGCATAGGTACGATAATGTTTTTAACTGATTGATGAACAAAGGAATTAAACCAGCGTTCCACATAGGATTGTACCCATACCGCGAGAATAATTGGGATTACACTGGAACTGTATTTTATCAGAATGATTGGAATCCCGAGAAAAGCCAGTTTTGCCGGATTGTCCACCGCTGCAATAACATCCGGGTACACGAGTGCTCCAGCAACTGCGACTGATACAAAGGCATTGGTCTTAAATTTACGGGACGATGTAATAGCTAGGAATATAGGCAAGAAATAAAATACGCTGTCCGAAGCGGCATTCAGAATGAGATACGTACCGCTTGCAGTATCAA
Organism: Paenibacillus polymyxa M1; assembly: GCF_000237325.1. Taxonomy (NCBI): domain Bacteria; kingdom Bacillati; phylum Bacillota; class Bacilli; order Caryophanales; family Paenibacillaceae; genus Paenibacillus; species Paenibacillus polymyxa. Next base: position 4,554,750 of record NC_017542.1, on the reverse strand, counting down.
TCCAATGGAGCGACGCAATTAAGGCCATAATCCCTTTGAGCAAACCTGCTCCGGCAAGAGCACCCAAGAGAGGGGAGAAAATGCTGGAAATGATATCGACCGCTTTGCCGAGAAAATTCGTTTTTTCGGAAGATTCTTCTTTTTTCGCATTTGGATTATCCGCATCCTGCAGATTTGTTTCTGCCATCATATGCTCAAAGACTTGGCCTACATTGTTACCGATGACCACTTGGAACTGTCCGCTGCTTTCCACCACTGTAATGACACCAGGCGTAGCTTCCAGTGCAGCTTTGTCCGCTTTTGTGCGATCCTTTAATTTAAATCTCAAGCGTGTAGCGCAATGAAATACCGAATTGACATTCTCTTCGCCGCCAACGAGAGTCACTATTTTTTTGGATAGCTCTTTATCACTCATGTTCAGAACTCCTTAAGTGTTATTCTTGCTACTGATAGGATTTACCGTTTACAGCTGTTGCTAAGATGCGCCGGCGTGCATCTTTATAACCTTGTAAACAAGAAAAACCTAAACTCGTGGTGAAAACGACGCACTCCTTCTATGAGGGAACGTTGATTTCACCATCAGTTTAGGTTTTGCCTGCCTTACCAGTCACAATCCATGAACGATGAGGATATGAAATTTTTAGCCTGATATGTTATTACGCTCAGTTACCCGATGAATGTGAATCGTTAGATATACATATTCATCTTTGCTTAAATATTGATCATATGTTTTTTCTAGATATTCATTAATTTTTTGGGTACAAGCAAAAGCTTCGGTATAGGTTTGCTTTACCTGGTTGTACAAAAATTCTTCACCACTGTGAATAACCTCTTTGCGAATCACTCGCATTGCAAAATATTGCAAATGGGTCAAAAATCTCGAATAGCTAAAAGAAGACTCATCCAGCACAATCCCATAATGATACGTAATAATGTTCAATATGTGTTGGACAATCTCGGTCATTTTCAGTGTAGCCTTCATCTCGTTACCGTCGATCCGTGCATTCACCATATGCAATGCAATAAATCCCGCTTCGTCTTCGCCCAATTTTACACCGAGCGTATTTTCTATTTTTTGCAGAGCATCCAGTCCAACTGCAAATTCTTTTTTGTAAAAGCGTTTAATTTCATACAGCATCGCGTTTTTGAGTGCTAATCCTTTTTCTTCCCGCTGTATGGCAAAATGAATATGGTCGGTCAATGTTAAATAAATGTTATCACTTAACTCCGTATCCAGCACTTCTGCTGCATGGGTCACGATTTCATTCACGACCTCCAGATGAGACACGGGAATATCGTTCAGCAGCTCAGTTAGTCTGGCCGTGAACTCGTTTTCATTTAACATGAAAATCTTATCTATTTTATGATCATCGACTGGGTCGCCAGCCACCTTTTTGAAGGAAATACCTCTTCCCATGACGATGACCTCTTTGCCTTTATCGTTTTTAGTCAACAGGACGTTGTTATTGAGCACCTTCTCAATAATCATTGAAGTTCCCCCCTCCCATCCTTTACCAATAAAAAATGCCCAAGCACAATTCAATACTATTGTTAGCAATAGCACTCAATTGAACTCAGGCATTGCCCGCATCACCGGTCACAATCCTTCGATATAGTGCTATTGTAGCACAAAAAAAAGCGATTTCAACATATTTTATTCTCTTTCGACAAAAAATATTTTATATTAAGGCCCATTTGCCTAGTTTGCGAGCCAACTGTGCTCTTAAGTGGTTGTACGCTCAATGAGGCTGTACTCCAGTGAATGAAGCTCCATCTGGCGTCCAATCAGCTGAGGAGAAAGCATGAAAAAAGCATTTTGTGCCTGAGCCATTATGGGATTTTGAACCGTTGTAATTCCCATCGTGTGCGCCAGCTCCGTGTTATCAAACCCAATAATCGCCAGATCTTCTGGTACCTTCAGCAATTGTCTGCGCGCTTCGCAGAGAATGCCCACTGCTACATAATCGTTTGCACACAAAATAGCCTCCGGAAATTCCTCACGATGCTGTAATAAATTGCGCACAACCTGTTCGCCGTCACGAATGTTATAAATAGAAGAATAGTTCCAGTGCTGCAACACTGGCAGATTGTGTTCACTCATGATCTGCTCATAAGCACGTTGTCTGCTGTGAGTATTGATGCTGCTTGGACGACCAAAAGCATTGGCTATACGTGTATAGCCTTTTTGTATCAAATGTTTGAGCGCTAACATATATCCTTCATACTGATCCATTGCGACGGAGCGAATATCGGTATGCTCCATTCGTTGCCATGCCACGATCGGTCCATATTTGCAATAAGTACTCAAAAAATCAGTGTCATTCACGCAGGAAATGATGACCAGCGCATCGACTCTTTTTCTTTTTAAATCCTCGAATGCTTGAAGCTCTTTCTTTTTGTCTTCTCCCGAAGTATAAATAATGGTTTGAAATTCATATTGTCCTGCGATTTCTACAAAGCTGTCCAGAAATGCCAGAACAATTTCATTAATAGTTGATGTGATGATACCAATCTGAAGCGTTTGGCCCTTGGATAAAGAAATCGCATTCCGATTAGGAACATAATCTAATTCCTGCATGATTTTTAAAATTTTAGTTCTGGTTTCGTGGCTTACATGGGGGGACTGATTTAACACTCTGGATACCGTAGCTTTGGAAAAGCCCGCCAGTTTTGCAATTTGATCAAGATTCGACATGATGCTTCTCCTCACCTAAGAAAAAAATACTTGACATGAAACGCGTTACAACAATTAGGATGCTTATGAGGGCATTACGTCTATTTTAAAGCATCTATCGGTGCATTTCAAAGGATAACGGTCACCGTTAGTTATTGATTCGCATTGCAGCACCTGATGGGTTATTGACTAGAGTGAAAACATTAGATAAGAAAAGAGGTTTTCATACCATGACGAAGACGCTAAAAGGATTCCCGCAAAACTTCCTATGGGGCGGGGCAACTGCAGCCAACCAATTGGAAGGTGCTTTTGACGTAGATGGAAAAGGCCTGTCCAGCGCAGACATGATAGCCTATGTACCTAAGGCAGAACGTAAAAACGATCATGCTATAGAAATTTCGTCTGAACGACTGGAGGACATCTTGGCAGGGAAGGTAAACGCCCGTTTTCCAAAGCGTGAAGGAGTGGACTTCTACCACCGCTACAAAGAAGATATTGCTTTGTTTGCAGAAATGGGCTTTAAAGTATTCCGGATGTCCATCCACTGGTCGCGGATTTTCCCGAATGGATATGATGCCGAGCCGAATGAAGCAGGATTGCAATTTTACGACAATGTATTCGATGAGCTGCGCAAGTATGGAATTGAGCCGTTGGTAACATTGTCACATTATGAAACACCGCTAGGTCTGACACAGAAGTATAATGGCTGGTTGGGACGCGAAGTCGTAGATCATTACGTAAAATATGCCGAAACGGTATTTACACGCTATAAGGATAAAGTAAAATACTGGCTGACCTTTAACGAAATCAATGTCATGACCATGAGTCCGTTTACTGGCGGCGGTGTGGTTATTGACCGTGTAGAAAACAAACAACAAGCGATATATCAAGCATTGCACCATCAATTTGTAGCAAGTGCACTGGCGACCAAACGGGGACATGAGATCATTCCGGGTGCTCAGATCGGCTGTATGCTGGCTCGCATTGAAAGCTACCCACATACGTGTAACCCAGAGGATATTCTGAAAGCACAGCATGAAAATCAAATGAACCTGTTCTTTACGGATGTGCATGCTCGTGGGGAGTATCCCAACTATATGAACCGCTATTTTGAAGAAAATAATATTGTGATCCAGACAGAACCCGGCGATGCTGAAATTTTGAAAAATAATACGGTTGATTTTATCTCATTTAGCTACTACATGACCTTGACCGTATCGGCAGGTCCAGAAGGAGAAAAGGCAGCAGGGAACCTGATTGGCGGTGTGAAAAATCCGTATTTGCAATCCTCCGATTGGGGATGGCAGATTGATCCGATCGGCCTGCGTGTTACACTAAATACGTTTTATGACCGTTACCAAAAGCCGCTGTTCATCGTGGAAAATGGCCTGGGTGCGTACGATAAGGTAGAAGAGGACGGCTCTGTGCATGACACGTATCGCATTGATTACTTGCGTCAGCATATTGCCCAAATGAAGGAAGCCATTGCTGACGGTGTTGATCTGATTGGTTACACCAGCTGGGGTCCTATCGACCTTGTGAGCATGTCTACTTCCGAAATGTCCAAGCGCTACGGATTTATTTACGTTGATCTGGATGATGACGGTAACGGAACGCTCCAACGCTCCAAAAAGGACTCATTTAACTGGTATAAAAATGTGATAGCAACCAATGGTGAAGAATTGTAATTCTATATCGTTTTGGCGGGTACAGCAGAGAAAATCCTTAGGATGCAATCTGCTGTACCCGCTTTTTGTATAGACACCCTATTGATTTGTCAGAGGGCTTCACAAATTTTTCACTTGTAATACGCTGAAAGTTTTCTGTATAATAAATAAAAATTTCATATGTCTGGTTGATGTTTGCGGGAGATGGAACGAAAGTTCCGACCGAAGGGGCAAAACTCTCAGGTGCTTAAGCTGATTTACAGCAACAAGCAGGGACCGTAAACGGACAGAACTCTGGAGAGACCCTTAATTGGGCGCCGAAGGTGCACCGCAGATTATCATCTGCTTAAACTCTCAGGCAAAAGGACAGAGACGCGAATAACCTGTGACAGGGAATACTCTAGGCTTTTTAGAGATAAAATCCTGTACAAATTGGTTTATTTTTCGTGCCTTTAACCTCTCCAGGAGTCGAATCAACGGATTTGACTCTTTTTTGTTTTTTAATATGCTGGAGGAGCGGGTTGAAATGAATTTGGTACATTTATTAGAAACAATTGACAGTTGGATGTGGGGAGCGCCGCTTCTAATTCTCGTCATGGGCACTGGGTTGTGGCTAACGATCCGTCTGAAGATGCTTCAGATTATTCGATTGCCCTTAGCGCTCAAGCTAATTGGTAAAGCGCCGGACGAAGGCAGCGGGGATGTCAGTAGCTTTGGAGCATTGAGTACGGCACTCGCAGCTACTGTAGGTACGGGAAGTATCGTCGGTGTCGCAACAGCGATCAAACTGGGTGGGCCCGGTTCATTATTCTGGATGCTGGTTGCAGCTTTTTTCGGGATGGCAACCAAATATGCGGAAGGGCTATTATCCGTTAAATACCGTGTTAAAGACCGGAACGGACAATTTTCGGGTGGACCGATGTATTATATTGAAAACGGGCTTGGCCGCCGTTTCAAGCCGCTGGCGATGTTGTTTGCCTTTTCTGGTATTCTTGTAGCACTATTTGGAATCGGTACTTTTCCGCAAGTAAAGGCTATCGTTTCTTCTACGGAAAGTAGCTTTGGCGTGCCAACAGTAGTTACAGCAATCATTATTTCCGTGTTGACGGCTGTTGTTACGATTGGAGGACTCAAAAGTATCGCCAAGGTATCCACAAAGATTGTTCCATTCATGTCGGGGCTCTATATCGTGGTTTGTTTAATCGTACTCATTAAGTTTGCAGGAGAGCTTCCTCATGCGATCGCACTAGTATTACAAGGGGCTTTCTCGACAACATCTGCGACGGGTGGATTTGCCGGAGCCACGATTATGCTGGCGATGCGAAGCGGAGTTGCCAGAGGGATCTTTGCAAATGAAGCTGGTTTGGGAAGTGCGCCAATCGCAGCAGCAGCAGCTAAGACGAAATGGCCCGCAGAACAAGGACTAATATCCATGACGGGCGTTTTTATCGATACGATGATTATTTGTAATTTGACAGGATTTACATTGCTGGTTACGGGAATATGGAGTGGAAATGATGATGGAGGTCTGATGACTCAACATGCGTTTTCCAGTGCCTTTCCGGCTGGAGCAGAGCTCGTGACGATTAGCCTTATTTTATTTGCGTTCACAACGATACTTGGCTGGAACTACTACGGGGAACGCTGTGTTGAATATTTGCTTGGGGTCAAGTGGATTAAACCATACCGTTATCTGTTCATCATACTGGTTGCCGGAGGCGCGTTCATCAAGCTCGATGCCATCTGGCTGCTGGCAGATATTTTTAACGCAATGATGGCTTTTCCAAACCTGATTGCACTGCTCGGCTTGTCAGGCATTGTCGTTGCAGAAACCCGAACCTATATGAATTCTTTGTATCCTAATAAGAAAAAGGGCATTCTTGCAGGTGCCAATGTAGGGGCGGCTATCCAAGTAGAAGAAAAAGGACAAACGATCAATTCATAAATAATAAAAGGGAGTGCTCTCAGCCATCATAGGCTTGAGGACACTCCCTTTTAATTGTTATAAGACTGGTATTTACCGACATTTTATTTATTCTGAATAGCCATTAATTCATAATGTTTACAAATCTAAGGGTTATTACATGGAATCATAATCGTAATTTGAAAATTTGAATCCGTAATTGTTGTATTTAAATAACCACCGTACTTCTTTATTACTTGATGGATGTTAAGTAATCCATACCCATGTTTTTTTAAAGGGGGGGTGTATGTTTTGGTTGAGAATGCTGTATTGAGACAATTACTTTTTGAATTGCGAACATAAATCCATAGGGCAGAATTATCGGTTAAAATTTCCAAATGAATTGAATGCTCTTTCTTTCTAGGAAGCTGCCTTACAGCTTCAATAGCATTATCGAAAACATTACCTAAGACAATACATAGATCATGACTTCCAATACTAATGTTTGCAGGGTTAATATGGATTTGATGAAAGAAAGCTATCCCACTTTTATCAGCGATGCTGAAAGTGTGATTTACCAAGGCATCAATAACAAGATGTCCTGTTGTTATATGAAGTCGTGGTGATTCTATATTTTCTAGAGTTTGGTTAATGTGATTAACACCCTCTTCCGTCCTCTGTTCTTGTAGACAAGCACGGACAAATATTAACTGTTTTTTGAAATCATGAATACTTCGTTTGATATCACTAAGAGATCGAGTTGTTTCTTTATAATGTTTTTCTTGCATCAGCATTTGCTTTTGAAAAAAGCGTGAGAGGTTTGACTTTTCTATCAGCTTGTCCATTAGAAAGACAATAATTACGTTCATTCCAATAATACCGATTATTGACATTATAAGGAATTAATTATATTTCATTAAAGAAAATAAACTATAATGTATGAATAAGTTAAACGATGTTCCTATTAATATTACAAAATAATACATAATCCCTATATTGTATTTTCTTCCTTTTTTTAAATAATGAACGAATAGTACTATAATAAGTATGAAGTATAAAGAGGCGAAAAGTAAAAAAAGGTTAACTATTGGATTGGAAAAATCACTTTGCTTTGTTGTGCTAAACAAAAATAAAGAGTAATTAGAAAACGAGGTGACATTAATGTAAACGCAATGATTCAAAAAACTCACCCTTCCTGAAAACGAGAAATTATAAAACGAGCATACGCCTCACGAAGCGATTTAGCGTGAGAACGACCTACAGGAAATTCTTGTTGGTTTGACATAATAACAGAAGTAGTTGAAAACTTACGTATATGAACTAAATTCACAATTATTGACCTATGTATAAACACAAACGGATATTTTAATTGTTCATAAACCGCTTTCAACGTTCCGGAAATAAAATAGTTGTGTGAATCCGTTGCAATACAAAGTTCATTATGGATGTAATTGTTTTCACCTTTTGAGATGGCTATGATTTCAGAGTGTCTCAATACAAGATGCTCAGTTTTATTTTTCACAGATAGAAAGTGGGATACTGAAGAACGCATATAATGACATAGTTTATTTATCTTTTCTACAAAGAGTTTATAAGTAAGGGGTTTAAGTAAATATTGAAATGCTTGTACTTCAAAACTTTCTAGCATGTATTCTGGATAGTTAGTTAGAAATATGATTTGAACTTCTCGGTCAGGAAAAAGGCGAATAAGTTTTGCAGTTTCAATTCCCGATAATTCCCTCATTTCAATATCTAACAAGATAATATGAAAGGAGTATCGCTCTTGTGAACTATAAGATTTGATTAGATCTTCCCCCGATAAAAAGAATTGTAGATTAAAATCTAAGGATTCACTTACTGACATACACATGAAAAAGTGTTGTAAAATTTTATGCATTGCGGGATCATCGTCACAAACAGCAACTTGAAACAAATAGACCACCTCAAATATGTTATATAAATCCAGTATATTGTAAAAAAAGTCTATTCGAAGTGATGTTTTACATATGAAAATAATTACCATCAGGTTATGGAATTTTTGTTAGTAAAAGTTCAAATGCATACTTATACTGTGGAGAGGACGTAGCCCAGGCGAGGGAATGGATATGTTCTTTTTTATTGCTTAGAAACCTTATTTTCAGCCTTTATAAAAGTATTCAGCTAAAGCTCTACTGGTTCAGTTCGCGTTACAACAACGGAGGAACAAGCAGTTGCACGCTCCTAGTGCTTTTAATCTTTGCTGCGGTCTCAAGCAGTCTAATCCTTTATTTTCTTTGGACATATAAACAAAGAATTAACAAGTAACGTACTTTACCATTAAAGAAATATAGGTAACAAAAATGTTAATCTCACATGAAGCTGACATATTTGGTCGTTGAGATGGATTTTTTTGCATTTCAGGATACAAGCTTATTTTTTCTTTTTGCCTTATGCTACATTAAAAGCCGAGAAGTAAAAGCTATCTAGGGTGCACTGCAAGAATGAAATTTGCAACTCAAAATGAGCGTACATCTTATTTTTAAAACTTATGTGAATTTTGTCACTAATTAATAATCGATTCATAATTACATAAGGACCGTATCCATTCTAAGGAGGGCTAAAATGAAAGCTTCGCAATATAACTTTATTTTTAATGACATTATTGAAAATACCGATAAAACGGTACTTTATAATTCTCGAACAGGTGCATTGGCAGTTCTTGAACCGGAGTACTATAAACAGTTTTGCGAACTTACAAACAATGGATTGGCAATAAATAATGATACTTATCTTAAAAATCTTATCGAATGTGGCTATATCGTAGAAGATAATATGAATGAAAAAGCATATGTAAAGGTAAACCTCTTAAAAAATCGGTTTGAATCTTCTAATTTAATGCTAACAATTGCCCCTACAATGGCCTGCAATTTTCGATGTGTATACTGTTTTGAGAAAGACCAATATCATAACAAAACTATGAGTGAAGAAACAGCTCAAAGTATAGTCAATTTTGTTAAAACAAATGCTAGTAAACTTGACACTCTTAATGTTACATGGTATGGCGGTGAGCCCTTGATTGCAATGAAGCAGATAGTTAGGATATCGGAAGATTTTTTGGAAATATGTAAAGAAAACAATATACAATATACGGCCAGTGTCATTACAAACGGCTATCTTTTAAATAAAGAAAAAGTTCAAACGTTAATCTCATGTGGAGTAAATGATATTCAAGTCACTGTTGACGGTCCTAAAGAAGTACATGATCTTAGACGCCCTTTAGTAAGTGGAAGAGGGACATTTGATGTCATAATGAATAACCTCAAGCAAATTAAAGGGATGATTAAGATATTTATGAGAATAAATACTGACCAAGACAACTGGTTGAATTTACATGAAATCGTAGGATTCTTAAAGGAAAATTCTTTATTGGAAAATGTAATACCTTATCTAGGATTAGTTACGCCGACGAATGGAAAGTATGAGGGAACTAAGTGCTTGACAGACGAGATGTATTCAAAATTTAATTTAAAATTTATGTCGGAAAATGATATCCCAATTAGTTATATTTATCCTGCACCTAAAGGTAATTATTGTTCTGCGGATAAGTATAATAGTTTCGTTATTGATCCTCTTGGTCATTTATATAAATGTTGGAGCGATATTGGAATTATTGAGCAGTGTGTTGGAATTATAAATGAAGATACATCAGTGAAATGGAATACTGAGCTTCTTGGTTGTTATTTATTATATGATCCTACTGAAGATGAAAAATGTTCAGACTGTAAGTACTTACCTGTGTGTTTAGGAGGATGCCCTCACAATAGAATGGCAGACTTTAACATATGTGAGCAATATCGTTATAATTTGCAGGAGTATATTACCGAGTGCACGAAAGTATTACTGGCTGGACAATTAACGGAAAATAAGAAGGAGGTTTCTGAATCATGTTAATGCTAAAAAAAATGTGTATTGTTTTATGTGGTTTCTTACTTATGGGGATGCCATTAGGTTCTTCAAGTAATGCAGCTTCAAATGATGTTAAGAATATCAATCTAACGGCTATAAATTGTAATGTCACCGTTACAAAAACTTCAGCAAGTGATTTTAGTTATGAGTATAACAAATCCTTGTATACTGTCACTTCTACATTAAGTGGATATACAATTTACATCACAGTAAAGGGGAAAGGCTCAGTTAACGGCATTTCCGACAGAGTTAATATTTTAATTCCTGAAAAAAGTTATGAAAAAATAACGGTGGAAAGTACAAAGGCTGGAGTTTCACTTCCAGAGCTAAATACTAATCTTGATATCACAGGTGTAGATGGTTCCTCAATGTCAGTTCGTGTGCCTGTAGGATACTCAAAAGCCATTAATTATGACAATACAAAAGGTTCAGGTTCCTTAACTTTTAGTAAAGGAGCTTCCGATTACACGGTTACAGTTAAGACGACTGCAAGTGCATTAAGTGTTCCTGCGGGATGGCCATTGTTTAGACCAAACTTAACATATAACTATATAAATGGGGCAGGTAAAGCAAAAATAAATATCACGCTTGAAAACAGTGCATTTTCTATTGCAGCTCAAAAGTGATAAGTAGCATATAGTTTTTCAACTGTATGTTATTTATATAAATTAAAATTTAAGGAGGGAAAAACCATGGACGTATTAGTAAAAAGTGCTGTACAAGTAAGTGCACATTGTCCTTTCCACGGTTCAAGTGGCTGTACTCTTTCTTGTTCCTACAAGATGTAGCTTAAGAGAAGTAACATTACTTAGCGAGATGCTGTTTCAGCATCTCGCTAAGATTTACCTAATATGAAATATAGGTGATGAATATGATAGTCCTAGAATACTTGAAAAAATACCTTTCAAAAACGCGCAAGTATGTATTTTTTTACATTGCAGTTACTTCAGTATTGTGGATTATAGGAATTATTGTGCCTTACATCACAGGCATATATATTGATTATTTAGTATCAAAAAGTAATATAAGTATCATTTTATATTTTGTACTGTTACTGGGGATTATAAATATAGCAAACATTCTCATACAATATTTAACTGCTCTTTTCTCTACCAAATTGAATAATTTATTATTATACGAAATCTGCAATGATATCTATCAAAAGATATTTAAAACCAAACTGTCGGTCTTCAAAGATAAGGATAATGCATACTTAGTTGACCAAATTAATAATGATTCATCCACAGTAGTTGACTTTTTTTCAAATAATATTTCTAACTTAGTATTGCAAGTAATAACAATAATTGTCAGCGGTATTATTGTTTTAAAAGCTGATGTACTACTATGCGTTATAATTTTCTCGCTTATTCCATTTTATATATTTACATATGTGGTTTTTAGAAAAAAATTGTATAAAGCAAATTTGAAATACAAAAAAGAAGCAAATGAATACTACTCTAAAAAAGTCGAACAAATTAACAAATTGGTTTTTATAAAGAAGAATGTACTCTTTAATGAAATGAATGAGCGGTTAAATAAAGCATTTAATTCATTATTTAGAGTTGCGACTTCACAAGTGAAAACTAATTATATTTTCTCAAATCTAAATCAATTTATATTGATCATCTGCTATATATTTGTAATTGGAATTGGAGGTCATAAAGTTGTAATTGGCCAAATGAGTGTAGGGCAGTTCACTATAATTAACACCTACCTTTCAATGATCATCTCGTCAACCTCATATTTATTAAGTTTAGCAAGCTCATACCAAGAGACGAAAGTATCGATAGAACGGTTAAATGACATTATGAAATCTGAAAATGATATTTATGGTAGTGCAACACTTGTAGAATTAGAGAAAATAAGTATTAAAAAATTAGGTGTTAAATATTCTGGTGAAAGCGTATTTAGAGACTTTTCTTATGATTTTTCTAAGGGGGAAATTTACGGGATATGTGGCCATAATGGTTCAGGCAAAACAACATTACTTAATACTATGATAGGTCTATATAGTGATCTTTACACAGGAGAGATAGCTTTTAATAATTGCTCCATAAAAGATTTGGATATGCTTAATATGAGGCGTTTTAAAATTTCTTATGTAGAACAGAATCCGGAGTTTTTAAATCTACCAATAGAGGAATATTTAAGATTTGGAATTAATTTTTCGAAAGAGACTGCTAGTAACCAAAATGAGCTTATAAATGCCTTTGGTCTTGAAGGGATGATAACAAAATCTAACCTTGAAAATATATTAATAAATGAAAATGGGAGCAACTTTTCTGGTGGTGAAAAGCAAAAATTATCTTTGATTCGTGCATTAAGTAAAGATTCATTCTTAACGATTCTTGATGAGCCAACATCAGCCCTAGATTCAAAGAGTGTAAGTGGACTTGTAGAAATATTGACTAAGCAAAAGTCAAGAAAGATAACAATCGTGGTATCACATGACCAGAGACTATTAGCAGCATGTGACCATATCCTGAATATCGAAATCCAAAAGGAACGTGATGATATTGGATTCCACAGTTATGGAGTTCTTTAGAAACATCGAAAAACAGTATGGGAATTATTCTCGACTATTTAAGTTATTTCAGACAAAGAATAAATCCTATTTATATGATGTGGGCACAGGCAAAGTAATGGAATGTAATGAAATAGAGTATACATTTCTAAATAACTTACAATTGTACGGAGATATAGCGAAGGTAATAAATCCTATTAAAGTTAATGATGATACATTGACTATTCTAATTGACTTAATACATGTTGCGCATGAGCAGCATTTATTCCAAGCTCCTCCTCTTTTATCCTTTGCACTATCAGAAGATGAGGTTTTAAAAAATGCAAAAAGCCATCTAGAACAGGTTACACTGGAGTTGACCGAACAATGTAATATGGCATGTCACTATTGCATATATCATTCAGGAAACATAGACTTCAGAGAGTTTGGACGTAGACACATGTCTTGGCAAGTAGCAGAGTTAGCAATTGATTATACTTTAAAAAACTCAGGTAAAAAAGTCGCGGTAACTTTTTATGGTGGGGAGCCATTAATAGAATTTAAATTATTAAAGCATTGTGTAGCCTATGCTCTGGAAAATGGCGCTGGTAAAGATCTAACTTTTTCAATGACAACAAATTTAACCTTAATGACTGCTGAAATCGCAGAATATCTATCTACAATCCCTAACTTTGGAGTTGTATGTAGTATTGATGGTCCAAAGGAAATACATGATTGTAGAAGGGTATTTAAAAATGGCGCGGGCACTTACGACAAGGCAATTCATGGTCTTAAATATCTAATTAATGCTTATGGAGAAAAAAGTAATTCCCTTATATCGCTAAGCATGGTAACACCCAGACCAACTAATGATGCGGTAATGAAAAAAATTCAAAATTTCTTTAATTCTCTTTCGTGGGTACCTAAGGATATTACTAAAAATATTTCTTATGTGAGACACTCGTCTGACATAGAGAAAACGATTACTGAAGAAAACCCTATACATTGTTATGATAACCCTGTAGGGAACTGGACAACTGATCTGATGTTAAATAATACTTATACATCACAAAGTAACCCATTCACAATCGATTTTTTACACAAACAATTCTCAATAATACATGATAGGATTTTAACTGAAACTCCTTACCCGAATTATAATTTAAATGGCTGCTGTTCACCTGCGACAAGAAGAATCTATGTAACGGCAAATGGAGATTTTCATTTATGCGAACGCATAGGAAAATCACCTTCAGTTGGGAATGTTTACAGTGGTTTAGATGAAACTGTGTTAATTGATCGTTATATAGAGGACTATTGTAAGGAAAGCTTACCACAATGTTCTGAATGTTGGGCTATACGTCTATGTTCGGTATGTTACGTCGAATGTTACGATAGTGACAAATTTAATATTGAAAAAAAGAGAATGGCTTGTAGGCGTTCTTTAGATATGCTAGAACATGCATTGATAAGCTATCATACTATCTTGGAAAACAAACCACATTTATTAGAAGCATTAAATCATATTACTTTGGTGTAATCTATAAACAAAGTAGAGTTGAAGGAGGATTATAAATGAGAATTGTAAATCCATTTGGAAAGAAGCCTTTAATGGCAAATAGTCTTGGAATTGTTCCTTTATCTTGCATATGTTCTTCCGGTAGTAATAACATACTTCATGATTTTGGACATGGCTCGAATTGTGCATGTAAATGTCGCCCTGATAGACAAATGAATAGTAGTGCAAACTATGATATGGCTTTGAGTTGATCTATTAAAGGATCAACGTTTGTAGAATATCAATTTTGAAAAAATCGCTTCTACTCAGTTAGATGAGTGGAAGCGATTTTTTATTAATCATTACAAAAATATGGAAACAAGTTTGCAGGGGAATATGGATCACAGGCAGACGGTGCATATTCAATCGTATGCGAAGCTCAGTCTTCGAAGTAACTCATTTGCAGTGTTCCATTTAGGGCAATATTTCCAGATGGGAATCAAGTGAAGCTAATCTTTGATCGCTCCAGCGGCAAGATCGGAAATAAACTGGCGGCTGATAAAAAGAAACAAAATAATAAGAGGGAGTACAGCCAGCAGGGTGCCAGCAATGACCATCGCATAGTCCGTATTGTAAATCCCGTTCAACTGGGACAATGCAATCTGGAGCGTAAATTTGCGCTCATCCGTTAAAACGATTAACGGCCATAAGTAATCATTCCAAGCTCCTATAAAGGTAAATGCGCCGAGAAAAGCGAACGCAGGTCTTAAAATCGGCAGTGCTACATTCCAGTACAGCCGAAAAAAGCTGCACCCGTCCATACGCCCCGCATCCAGCAACTCTTTGGGAATGGATTCTTCTGCATACTGGCGGATCCAGAAAATACCGAAAGCATTTACCATACCTGGGATGATGAGCGCTTTGAACGTACCTACCCATCCAAAGGAAGCCATCATGACAAAGGAGGGGACGAGCGAAAGTTGTGAAGGGACCATCATTGTTGCAAGCAGTATGACGAATAGCCCCTTTTTGCCCGGAAAATCAAACTTGGCGAATGCAAAACCAGCCAGTGAATCAAAAAACAGCACCAATACGGTAACAGAACTGGCTACAAAAAGGGTATTAAAAAAAGCTCCAGCAAAATCAATCTGCTGCAATACTCTCGTTATGTTATCCAGGAAGTGGCTACCGAACCACAATTGTGGCGGAAAACGATAGATGTCTGAGGTTGTACGGGTCGCCATGACGATCAGCCAGTAAAACGGAAACATCGACAGGATGATACCCACCAACAGCCCGGCATATAGAACAATGGATTTTGCACGTGTCTGCATCATGTTGTGACGCTCCTTCCATCGTTATTTTTTACCTTGAACGAGTTTCCAATTGATGATGGAGAATACGGCAATGATGAGAAACATACCCCATCCGACGGCAGCACCATATCCAAAATAGTTGTTGATGAACGACTCGCGGTACAGGTATAAAACGATGGTCATGCCACTTGCCCCGGAACCGCCGTCATTACCGACCAGAACCTGTGGCTCAGTGAAGAGCTGCATACCGCCGATGGTGGACGTAATGACCGTAAACAAAATGACTGGACGCAACATGGGAATGGTGATGCGGAAAAAAGCCTGTGCTCCGGTTGCGCCGTCTATTTTGGCGGCCTCATACAGCACATGCGGAATACTCTGGAGTCCAGCCAGATAGATGATGGCGTTGTAGCCCATCCATCTCCAGACGACCATGGAAGAAATGGCGATTTGGATACCCCACGGCACATTGAGCCATTGGATCATAGGTAGCCCCAAAAGCTGCAGAAGATAGTTGAGAAATCCAAAATTGTTGGCAAATAAGGCGCCGAAGATGATGGCAACAGCAACAATAGACGTCACATTGGGCAGGAAGAATCCAACTCGCCATAAGGTGCGCAATTTCACAAAAGGGGCATAAAGCAGAAAGGCAACAATAAGGGCTAGAAGTAGCATTGGAATCGTGGCATACACCCAGATCACAAACGTATTGCCTACAGCCTGCCAAAATTCGGTGTCTGTCACAAGGTAACGAAAGTTACCCCAACCGTTATAGGTCATGTCTCCGATCCCGTCCCATTTGTGAAACGCCAGGTACAATGAAAAGCCAATCGGAAACAAGCCAAAGATGGCAAACAGCAGATAAAATGGCGAGATCGCAGCATATACGGCCCGGTGCTTCCAGATTTCTCTCAGCATATTGTCCACACGCCTTTTTTGGATTTTGTTTTTTACCGCTGTAATTCCCGTTCAATTCGTTGCATCGTTTCCGACCATAATGCGTCGGGATCGGCATCTTGTTTGGCCACATTGGAAAGACGGCGGGTCACTATGCCATGGATGACAGGATAGCGCTCGCCGAAATAGCTGCTTTTCACATGACGCGCGGAGGCGGCAAAAATGAGACCAGTGGCCTGACCACCAAAGAAAGGCTCGGGTGTCTCCATGACTGGATCGTCATAGACGCCGGGAGTGGATGGGAACAGCCCGATTTTGTGGTAGGCTTCCAGTTGGTGTTCCGGGTTTTGCAGCCAGGTCAGGACTTCAAAGGCTTCTTTGGGGTGTTGGCTGGATTTGAGGATAGAGATGAAAGAACCTCCCAGATTGCCGTCTCCTCCAGGAGCCCGAGCGACTCTCCATTTGCCTGCTGTATCCGGTGCAGCCTCTGTGAGAACTTGCTTCATCCAGATTGCCCCTACGAACGAGGCGATTTTACCGTTATTGACCGAAGCGTTCCATTCGGGAGTCCAGCCATCCGCATTGGCGAGCAGATGCTTCCTATGGAAATCCACAGCGGTTTTCCAGCCTAGGCGGATGTCAGGAGATTGATTGCCGACATAACTTCCGTCCGGCTTGAAGTATAGGTTCGTATGCTGAGCAAGCACTTGATTGTAAACGTTTACAATATTATCAGCCAAAAACGAACGACTTCCGAATTTCTGACGAAGTTGTTCTCCGGCTGCCATGTAATCATCCCATGTACGGATAGAGGAACTGACCTGTTCAGGATCACTAGGTAAGCCCGCCTGTTCAAACAGGTCGCTACGATAGAAGAGGGCGGTGGGTCCAGTATCCATAGGAAATGCAATCATTTTACCATCAGGAGTGATCCCCTGATTCCATTTCCATTCCAAATATTGATCCTTCAGGCGATCTGCTCCGAGTTCCCTTAAATCATAAAAACGATCTGCACTGGGGAACAGCTCCACCATCCAGTCGTTCAGAGCTACGATGTCTGGTTCACCGGAACGAGCTGCGAGCGTTGTCTTCAGTTTGGCTTTAAAGTCACCGCCTATTTTTTGAGTTTTTAATTCAATGTCGGGGAACTGTTTTTCCGCCTGGGCGAGCAATTCATCATCAATAGAACGATTCCAATACCATAATGTAAGCGTTATCTTTTTTCCGTTTGACAAATTAGTTTCAGATGGTTGGCCTTCAGAGGACAGGGACCCACTACAACCACTAATCATAGTGAGAAAAGCAAGACATAATATCAGCCATTGTACTGTCTTCACATCATTTCCCTCCTTGCTATCTGAATAATCTGCCTACTGAACAAGTTGTAAATGGTTTAGCTCCATCATATGAAGCTGTTACCCATTTATGTGCATTGCCTTAACCAAAAACAAAAAATTTGAAACGTTTATCCATAAAAAAAAGCACGTGCGTCTGTTATAGGAAGATCGCACGTGTTTAAGTCAGGGGATTAGCTTCATGACATCAATCGTTGTATCTCATCTTTCAGAGTTTCGGACCGAGTACCGAAAATAACCTGCAGGGTACCGTTCCCAAGCCTGATAATTCCTGAAGCTCCGAGCTTCTTAAGAGCTTGATCGTTAACCACTTTGTCGTCTTTGACGACAAGGCGTAGCCGTGTGATACAGGCATCAATGCTTTGGATGTTGTCTGAACCGCCGAGATAGGTTAGGACCTTGTCTGCATGACTGGACTGAATGTCGGATAGGGTGCTTGCCTTTCCGTGGGGTATGGATTCGTTAGCCTCAGATAGGAGATTGTCATCTACATCGTCTTCACGCCCGGGAGTCTTTAGGTTGAATTTGAGAATGATGAAGCGGAATAGAAAATAATACACGAAGGCGAAGACAAGCCCGATCGGGATCATTCGCAAAGGGTGAGTGGAGAGCTTCATATTGACCAGATAGTCAATGAGACCTGCTGAAAAAGAAAAGCCGAGTTTGACATCCAATAGGTATACGACCAGACCGCTCAGCCCTGTCAGCAGAGCATGAACGCCGTAAAGCAATGGTGCAATGAACATAAACGAAAATTCGAGGGGCTCAGTAATTCCGGTCAGGAACGACGCTAGCGCAGAACCAATAAAGATGGAAGCGACAGCTTTACGTTTTTCCGGTTTGGCCGTATGGATGAATGCGAGAGCCGCTGCCGGCAGAGCGAACATCATAATGGGGAAGAAGCCGGACATGAACATACCTGCCGATGTATCACCTGCAAAAAAACGCGTCAGATCACCATGAACAACTTCACCTGCAGCATTGGTATAGTCACCAATTTGAAACCATGCGATCGAGTTCAACACATGATGCAAACCGAGCGGGATCAGCAGCCGATTGGCAATCATGAACACCATTGAGCCGATTCCGCCAAAGCCGACAATCCAGTTGCCGAAGGCTGCAATTCCATCTTGTATCGGACTCCAGATCATGCCGAGCAGAATGGCTAGAATCATGGTCGTGAAGGCGGTAATCATGGGGACAAAACGTTTGCCCGAAAAAAAGCCAAGCCAATCTGGAAGCTGAATATTGTGATATTTTTTAAACAGGTAAGCAGACCATCCGCCGATAAAAATACCACCCAATACGCCCATGTCCAGCTTGACGTCGTCTGGAATATACGCAAATATACCCGGTACGGCCGCCAAAATACGGGTCAGCACCAAGTAGGCAATGACTGCCGAAAGTGCGGCTACCGCGTCGCCTGCCAGGCCAATGGCAACACCGATGGAGAAAATGAGCGCCAGGTTGCCGAAGATGGCACCCGCTCCTTCGTTCAGAAAAGGAGTGACATAATGATTCAGAAATCCACCGACTCCAGGACCAAGCGGAATGTCCGTTTCATAATTAATGAGAGCTAGCCCTTGCAAGATCCCTGCGGCGGGTAAAGTAGCTACTGGAAGCATTAACGACTTGCCGATTTTTTGTAGAAATTTCAGCATAACATTCTTCCCTTCTTCATCAAGTTTGGGAGTGTCGTATTCATCCTGAAATCCTTACGTCCAGCCATTTTTTTACATCATAAATCGCGCAATCTAACATGGTCAACGATTATTTTAGAATACAAAAAGACGTAAATCCGTAGTTGACATCGCTTACATGCTTATATAATATCAAATTTAAGTTAATAATCGTGACGGAGACGAGAGAGCCACGCAGACATCCCATGGTACAGCACAGGGTTGGTTTGTGATGGCTTTTCTTTTTTTGCGCGATGAAAACGATCAAAATCGGAGGATCTATTGAGGAGGTTGGTTGTATGTCGCCATACGCAGCCGAATTCATAGGGACAATGATTCTTATTGCCCTAGGTGGCGGAGTGTGCGCAGGGGTGTCCCTGAAAAAGTCATTTGCTCACGCTTCCGGCTGGATTGTGATCGGAATGGGGTGGGGGCTCGCGGTAGCTATTGCGGTGTATGCGGTGGGTCAAATCAGCGGAGCGCATTTGAATCCGGCAGTTACACTCGCGTTGGCATTTCAGGGTAGTTTTCCATGGCAGGATGTTCCCGGCTATATTGTGGCCCAGCTTTTTGGGGCCATGGCGGGTGCAGTGATCGTCATTTTGCATTATTGGCCCCACTGGAAAGAGACGGAGGACGCAGCAACCAAACTCAGTGTATTTGCGACAGGACCAGCTATTGATCATCCGTTTGCCAACGTGCTTAGTGAAATGATAGGTACTTTTATCTTTGTCCTTGCCTTACTGTCGTTTGGTGCCAATTCATTTACAGACGGTCTGAAACCGCTGATTGTTGGTTTTTTGATTGTCAGTATCGGTTTATCCCTTGGAGGTACAACGGGTTATGCCATCAATCCAGTGAGGGATTTTGGACCGCGTCTGATGCATTATTTGCTACCGATTCCCGGGAAGGGAGCATCCAACTGGGGATACGCATGGGTGCCCATTGTAGGACCGCTATTGGGGGGATCTTTCGCAGGGCCATTTTATCAGGCCGTTTTTAAGGGAAGTGTGACTCCGGCTTTCTGGATTTTATTAGGGGTCATCGCGGTGGTACTCTTGATTACCTTCCGTATCAGTCGCACTTATAAAAATCATAAAATGAATCATAAGCTTACAGCGTAAAAACGATGGATTTACACGGGGAGAGATGAACATGGGAAAATATATTTTGTCACTAGACCAGGGAACGACAAGTTCAAGAGCGATTTTGTTCAATAGCGAAGGAGATGTGGTGTACTCGGCCCAGCGGGAATTTCCGCAATATTTTCCTCACCCTGGCTGGGTAGAGCAGAATGCGAATGAAATATGGAGCTCTATTCTGGGCGTTATTGCCTCCTGTCTTTCCGAATCGGGTGTAAAAGCTAACCAAATTGCTGCCATAGGCATTACCAATCAGCGTGAATCGGTGGTCGTGTGGGACAAAAATACAGGATTACCCGTGTATAACGTACTCGTATGGCAATCACGCCAAACCGCGGATATTTGCGAAGAATTGAAGCGGCAAGGGCATGAGGAGTTGTTTCACAGCAAAACAGGGTTATTGATCGACCCGTATTTTTCAGGCACTAAAGTAAAGTGGATACTGGATCATGTAGAAGGCGCGCGTGAAAAGGCGGAACGAGGTGACTTGTTATTCGGTACGATTGACTCGTGGCTAATCTGGAAACTATCCGGTGGAAAGGCTCATGTAACAGACTACTCCAATGCGGCCAGAACGCTGATGTACAATATTTATGAGCTCAAGTGGGATGAAGAGCTGCTGGACATTCTGGGTGTTCCAAAAATCATGCTGCCTGAGGTAAGGCCCTCTTCCGAGGTATATGCGCACACCGTGGATTATCATTTTTTTGGTCAGAATGTACCGATCGCTGGTGCAGCAGGTGACCAGCAGGCAGCCTTGTTCGGTCAGGCTTGTTATGAAAAAGGAATGATCAAAAACACTTACGGCACAGGCTGCTTTATGCTGATGAATACGGGGGATCAGCCTGTTGAATCCAAGCACGGTCTGATCACGACCATCGCTTGGGGACTGGAGGAAGGCAAAGTGCAATACGCACTTGAGGGGAGTGTGTTTGTTGCGGGCTCGGCGATCCAGTGGCTGCGAGACGGGCTGCGCATGTTCCGTGAGGCGAAGGACAGTGAGCCTTATGCGGCCCGTGTTTCCTCTACAGAAGGGGTGTATCTTGTACCCGCTTTTGTCGGACTAGGCAGCCCCTACTGGGATAGCGAGGTGCGTGGAGCGATGTTCGGTCTGACGCGGGGAACCACAAAAGAGCATTTTATCCGCGCCACCTTGGAGTCGCTCGCTTATCAGACCAAGGATGTGCTTACAGCCATGGAGATTGACTCAGGTATTACGGTGAAGATGTTGCGAGTGGATGGTGGAGCTGTGTTGAACAATTTTCTGATGCAATTCCAGAGCGATATTCTGGATGCGACGGTGGAACGGCCGGTCATCCATGAGACAACAGCGCTGGGTGCCGCATGTCTGGCAGGCTTGGCGGTTGGATACTGGAAGAGTACAGATGAACTTCGTAAGCGAGTGAGGGTGGAAACTTCCTTTACCCCTACGATGGATGAAGCAACACGTGACAGCCTGTATGAAGGCTGGAAAAAGGCCGTGAATGCAACGATGGCCTATAAGTAATAGCTTAAACGAAGAGGCTCTATATATTTAAACTGTAAAAAGGTGACTTCTGAATTCAACAGGAGTCACCTTTTTGAGGTATATGCTATCCCTTGATCCTCGTATGGTTCCAATTTTGCCGGGCTCCGCAAGAGGTACGAATGACTAGTTCGGGCTCTACTTTAATACATTTCGTATCCATTTGTTTATTCATCAGGTCAAACAGCACCATGGCGGCTAGACGACCTATTTTTTGCTTGTCTTGTTTTACAGTCGTCAATGGAGGATCGGTATAACGACAGGCTTCAATATCATCACAGCCTACTACAGCAATATCCTCGGGTACCCTCAAGCCGCTTTCCTTAAAAGCACGGATGGCACCAAGGGCAAGCAGGTCGGTAGCCGCAAAAACAGCTCTTGGTAAATCTCCTTGCTGTATCCACGCCTTCGCAATCTGGTATCCATCCTCTGCCGCATAGTCCTTACCATACACGATCCATTCAGGTCTGAAATCAAGGCTAAACCGCTTTAGTGAAGCGATAAACGCTTCCTCTCTCTCTTTAATAACCAAGGAGGGGCGTTCAATGCCTATAAAACCCATCTCGCGGTATCCATTCATGTAAAAGTGCTCAACAACCTTCATTGAGATCTTTTGATTGTCGGACATAATGTAGCAGGAACTGGCTCCGGTTAGCTCAATATCGACACCGATGCAGGGGATAGGACTGGCGTCGAGATCGAAAACACTTTTCTCCACTTCGTCTCCAGCAATAATAATGCACCCGTCCACTGAAAAATATTTCGAGCGAGCCAAATAGTCCTCTCCATAATCCAGAAATTTTTCATTTGAAAAAAACAGCAGGTCATAACCGAGCAAGCCAATCTGCTTTTTGAAAACATTAATGATGTCCACAAAAAAAGGATGACTAAAATCGACATTCAGCTTGCCAGCGAATATAACGCCTACCAGATTGGATTTTTTGGTAGCAAGTGTTTTAGCCGAGGAGGAAGGTCTATAGCCTGTTTCCTCCATAATTTTAAGTACTCGCTGCCGGGTTTCCTCACTGATATCTGTGTAATTGTTTATGATTTTCGAAACCGTCGCTACTGAAACGCCTGCCATACTAGCTATTGTTTTTATATTCATGGAATCCTCCACAACTAAACTGATTTAGTTAAATTGACTTTGTATTTCAAATTCAATGATTACTCGTATTCTATGCTACCTCATAGATGGGAGTCAACAGAGTTAATAAAGGATTTATCCTAATATTTTAAGGAGTAACAACGATAATTTAACGGTGATTATATTTTTTTGATATTTCATAATTCTCTATTTACAAATACAGGTTATTCGATACATAATAGTAGCTGCAATTAACTAAACCGCTTTCGTAAAAGTGAATGCATTTACCACTGGTTATTTTGCATATTTTCCTCCAGCGCTTTATTGTCGGCGGTGCAATGGCCGGAGCTGTGAAGTCTTTATTTCTGAAAGGAAGGTACCGAGTATGAGCGAGAATATCTTTGTATTTCCTGATACGTTTATGTGGGGAACTTCAACCTCTTCCTATCAAATTGAAGGTGGCACAAATGAGGGCGGTAGAACGCCCTCCATTTGGGATACTTTCTGTCAAATTCCCGGGAAGGTGATCGAAGGGGATTGTGGAGATGTGGCTTGTGACCATTTTCACCGCTTTAAAGAAGACGTGCAATTAATGAAACAGCTTGGTTTTTTACATTATCGTTTTTCTGTGGCTTGGCCGCGCATTATGCCCGCGCCCGGCGTGGTCAACGAACAAGGGCTGCTCTTCTATGAGCATCTGCTGGATGAGCTTGAGTCGGCCGGGCTAATTCCAATGCTGACTCTGTATCACTGGGATTTACCGCAGTGGATTGAGGACGAAGGTGGATGGACGCAGCGAGAGATTATCCAACATTTTAAAACGTATGCCTCTGTAATCATGGACCGATTTGGCCAGCGAATTAACTGGTGGAATACGATAAACGAGCCTTATTGCGCTTCTATTTTGGGATATGGTACAGGGGAGCATGCCCCTGGGCATGAGAACTGGAGCGAAGCCTTTACTGCTGCCCATCATATTTTGATGTGTCATGGGATTGCGATCAATTTGCATAAGGAAAAAGGATTAACAGGTAAAATTGGCATTACGCTAAACATGGAACATGTGGATGCCGCTTCCGAGCGACCCGAGGACATAGCTGCTGCCGCCAGAAGGGATGGCTTTATTAATCGTTGGTTTGCTGAGCCATTGTTTAACGGAAAGTATCCTGAAGATATGGTGGAATGGTACGGAACGTATCTGAATGGATTGGATTTTGTACAGCCTGGTGATCTGGAGCTGATTCAGCAGCCGGGAGATTTTGTAGGCATTAACTATTATACCCGCAGTATCATTCGAGCAACTAACGACGCCTCATTGCTGCAAGTAGAGCAGGTTCACATGGAGGAGCCAGTAACAGACATGGGATGGGAGATTCACCCTGAATCCTTTTATAAGCTGCTGACGCGGATTGAGAAGGATTTTAGCAAGGGCTTACCCATTCTGATTACGGAAAATGGAGCAGCGATGAAGGATGAACTGGTGAATGGACAGATTGAAGATACCGGGCGTCAGCGCTATATTGAAGAGCATTTAAAGGCGTGTCATCGCTTTATCCGGGAGGGAGGTCAGCTCAAGGGCTATTTTGTCTGGTCTTTCTTTGATAACTTTGAATGGGCCTGGGGATATAGCAAGCGTTTTGGTATTGTACATATCAATTATGAGACGCAGGAACGGACCCCCAAACAAAGTGCGCTGTGGTTCAAGCAAATGATGGAGAAGAACGGGTTTTAAACAGAAAACCAGGTGCAAGTTAGCGATAGCTTCAATTTATGTAGGCCGTCATGCTGTAAAACAGAGCATGACGGCTTTTTAATTTTATAAAATACTTGCGTCAGGTAGGGGATCTATGCAGAAATATCTTGCAAATCCAATATAACAGGGCAGTGGTCACTGCCTGTAATATGGCAATCAATACTCGCATCCATTAATAGCGGACGAAGCCTCTCTGAGACGAGGAAGTAATCAATCCGCCAGCCGATATTCCGTTCCCTCACCTTTGGCATGTAGGACCACCAGGAATAAACATCTGTCCGATCAGGATAAAAATATCTGAAGGTATCTATAAATCCGGCGTTGAGCAGCTGTGACATGCGGTCTCGTTCCTCGGGCGTGAAGCCAGCATTACCGTAGTTGGCTTTAGCATTTTTAAGGTCGATCTCCTGATGAGCCACGTTCAAGTCTCCGCAAATGATGACAGGCTTCTGAGCGTCTAGTTGTTGCAGATAGCTGCGAAAACGGTCTTCCCATTCCAGTCTGTATGGCAATCGCGATAAGTCTCGTTTCGTATTTGGTGTGTACACATTGACGAGGTAAAATTTTTCGAATTCTAGTGTAATAGTTCGACCCTCTGGCTCTTCATTTTCTTCAAGTCCATAATGCACAGAGAGCGGCTTGATTTTGGTGAAAATAGCTGTGCCGGAGTACCCTTTTTTCTCAGCGTAATTCCAGTATTGTGCGTATTCCTCCATGTTCTCCATGAGGATTTGTCCTTCTTGAAGCTTCGTTTCCTGTACGCAAAAAATATCAGCATCCGTTTCTTTTAGATAAGTATAAAATCCTTTGGTTACACAGGCTCTTAAGCCATTTACATTCCAAGATATTAATTTCATTTGATTAAACTCCTTACTACTCCACGCAGTCAAGCGGTGTAATGGTATACCCTCGATAAAAGGCTGTCCCAGACAAGCGCTCAAACAGCGCTGCGGAAACAGCCTTTTCTACATTAAAATAGGTTGTAATACGATGCTAGGCTCCAACATCCACAGTGGGTCCTATTTCGCTGGAAAATAAAAAAAGCTTCCTAAACAGGAAGCTTCGGCTATACGTCCCAGGAGGGATTCGAACCCCCGACCGACGGCTTAGAAGGCCGTTGCTCTATCCAGCTGAGCTACTGGGACATAAAATTCAAGCGAATATTAATATATCATATGGATGAAAAAGATACAAGTCTTATTTTGCATATATCGCTTATTTGGCCTCTACACCACATAAATTCAGAATACACATCGTTTTTTTTGCCTTATAAAAGGGTATGTTAGAATACAGGTGAATATGTTGAAGACGAGTGGTTGAACTTCGGCTGCTGTTTCTCATATAATCTACAAATACTTTAGCTTGCGGAGGAGAGGGGGTGCCTTGAAAATAAAGGACTCCAAGGTGACGACAAAAGAAAATAATATCGTATTGTTTCCGAAGACACTGGACTACTATCAAATTCAACTTACGGTGATGCTTGAGAACGAACGTTACGGAGAGGCGATGGCGATGCTGCGTTTTTTGATGCAGTGTCAGGGACAGGAGCAGAAACAATACGATGAATGGAACGCTCTGTTACAATGGCTGGAAGCTGCATTTCCACAGTACGCTGACAGCGGGACGGCAACGGACAATGTGGAAGAAGACGAAGTCAGTGAAGTTGAGTTGGCTCGCCGTCATGCACGCTTTAAGCAGGAACAGGATGCAGGCTACGGTAACAAGCTTTTGCAGATGGCTATGGATCAACCGTTATCCGAACAGACGATTCTAGCTTTGGAACAGCTATCCTACTTGGAACTGCCGGAGATCGACGATGCCTTGCTTCGCTGGATTACTGAACGGGAAATCCATCCTCTTCTCCAATTCCGTGTTCTACAGACAATGAGACGCCGTGGAATGGAAGGGACGATAGAAATCAGACGGGGTGATGAAGAGACGGAAATCGATATTGAAACGGTTCCGTTACAGCCCGATGAGTTTCCAGAGGCGATTATGCGTATTTTGGAACGGGTAGCTGACCAGACTGAAGTGCATGAGCCTACACTATTCTATTTTGCACAGGAGCTATGGTCACAGTTTGTGATGGCAGTGTACGGTACGAAAGATTATAGATCAATGTTGGTGGAAGAGGACGGGATGCCGGATATTTGGGCAGCAGCACTCCATCAGACCGTTTCGGAAAGTTTGAACGGGAACAATAATGAGGAAGAAACCCGCGCTATATATGGCATTACAGATGCACTACGCTTCCGTTTTGAGCAAGCGTATCGGTCGATGCGATTATTCGTCGCGGCGGGAATGAACACTCCTTAATGACCGGAAACGTTTACCTGTTAAAGCATTCAAGGGCTGCCCTTGAAAAAGACAGTAATGTTAGATATACTATAGTGGTTATTTTGTGTGCGTTGATTGTAATGAAAACTAAGTGAAGATTTTGTTGGAGGGGAAAGCATAAAATGAAAGCAACTTGGGAGAAAATAGAGAAGAACCTTGGGGTTCTTGAAGTTGAGGTAGACGCGGATCGTGTAGCCGCTGCACTCGACAAAGCTTTTAATAAAGTGGTTAAACAAGTAAGTGTACCAGGATTCCGTAAAGGTAAAGTACCACGTCCTATCTTTGAAAAACGTTATGGTATCGAAAGTCTGTACCAGGATGCAATTGACTTCCTGTTGCCAGAAGCATACAGCCAAGCTGTAGAGCAAACAGACATCTTCCCAGTAGATAGCCCTGATGTTGAAATTGATCAATTTGCTAAAGGCGAATCTTTCAAATTCAAAGCAAAAGTTACGGTTAAACCTGAAGTAACTTTGGGCGATTACAAAGGCGTAGAAGTGCCTGTAAGCAAAAACGAAGTAAGCGACGAAGAACTGGCTCAAGAGCTGGAGCGCCTGCAACAACGTCATGCTGAATTGGTTGTTGTTGATGAAGATGCTGCTCAATCCGGCGATACAGCTATCATTGACTTCGACGGTTCCGTAGACGGCGTACAATTCGAAGGTGGACAAGCTGAGAAGTATTCTCTGGAACTGGGTTCAAATACCTTCATCCCTGGCTTTGAAGACCAAGTGATTGGTTTGCACACTGGTGATTCCAAGGACGTTGAAGTAACGTTCCCTGAGAACTACCATTCTGCTGACCTCGCTGGTAAACAAGCTGTATTCAAAGTAAAAGTTCATGAACTGAAACGCAAAGTTCTTCCTGAATTGGACGATGAATTTGCTAAAGATGTAAGTGAATTTGACACACTTGCTGAATTCAAGGAAGACTTGAAAAAGCAATTGCTGGAGCGCAAAGAAAACGAAGCTAAAGCAGCTCGTGAGGGCGCTGTAGTGGAGAAAGTTGCTGAAAATGCAACAATCGACATTCCTGAAGCAATGGTCAAGAGTGAAGTGCAAAACATGGTTCGCGATTTCGACAACCGTCTGCGCAGCCAAGGCATGAACCTTGAAATGTTCCTCGGCTTCTCCGGTCAAAGCAAAGAAGACCTGGAAGAGCAAATGAAAGCAGATGCTGAGAAGCGCGTACGCAACAACCTCGTGCTGGAGCAAGTGGCTAAAGCAGAAAACATCGAAGTTTCCGAAGCGGAAATTAATGAAGAACTGCAAAACATGGCTGACACTTACAAACGTTCTGTAGAAGAGATCCGCAGCATTCTGGAAAGTAACGGCTCGTTCGCTAACTTGAAAGAAGAGATCTCCCTGCGCAAAACAATCGCTTTGCTGGTGGAAAACAGCAAAGAAGTTGAAGCGCCAGCTGCAGCTGCTGAGTAATTTAAACGATAAAATATACGGTGTAGGCTATAACAGGCTGCAACGTAGTAATTAGATAAGGATAAGGCACGTAGTGAAAGTTACGTGCCTTATTTTTACCTTAGACAACCCAAATTTTAGTCGTTTATGGAAAGCGCTGTGAATGGTGTTTTCTGTTTTACATAAGTCACTACCGTACATTTGCACATACATACGAAACATGGTTAAATATGAGAAGGTCTCGGCAGGGTGTCTGTAAATAGCCTGCACTTCATATATGAGCAGGCAAATATGACACGAGACTCTGAACATGTTAAAATATTTTGTAAGGTGTTCACGTTTCATGATTGCCGCTTCCGTTTTAATGGGACAAAAGGAAGCGGATGAATACAGGTGTTCATTTTAATAAAGAAAAGAGGTTGGTCGTGATGAGTCTCGTCCCTATGGTTGTGGAACAAACGAATCGAGGAGAACGATCTTACGATATTTACTCGCGGTTGCTTAAGGATCGCATCATTTTCCTAAGTGGCCCGATTGATGACGATGTCGCCAATCTCGTCATTGCACAGCTATTGTTCCTTTCTGCGGAAGACCCGGAGAAGGACATTAATTTGTACATTAACTCGCCAGGCGGTTCTGTTACTGCAGGCATGGGTATATATGATACAATGCAATTCATTAAGCCGGATGTATCGACGATTTGTGTAGGTATGGCTGCTAGTATGGGTTCTTTATTGCTCACAGCTGGTGCACCAGGCAAAAGATATGCACTTACCAATAGTGAAGTTATGATCCACCAGCCGCTCGGCGGCATTCAGGGGCAAGCCTCCGACATGCTGATTCATGCGGACTGGATTATCAAAACACGTGCCAAGCTGAATCAAATCTATGTAGAGCGTACAGGTCAGCCCCTCGAAAAAATCGAACGTGATACTGACCGGGATTTCTTCATGGAAGCGGAAGAGGCAAAAGCATACGGTATCATTGACCAGGTGCTGTCTAAACCGATTAATCTGTAAAGGGGTGGCTCTATGTTTAAATTTAATGATGAAAAAGGACAATTAAAATGTTCTTTCTGCGGTAAATCTCAGGATCAGGTTCGCAAGCTTGTTGCCGGACCGGGCGTATATATATGTGATGAATGCATCGAGTTGTGCACGGAAATTGTGGAGGAAGAATTGGGTCATGAAGAAGAAGTAGATCTGAAAGATATTCCAAAACCAATGCAAATCCGTGAAATTCTGGACCAATATGTTATTGGTCAGGATCAAGCGAAAAAATCATTGTCTGTTGCGGTATATAATCACTACAAACGTATTAATACACAAAACAAAATTGATGATGTGGAACTGCAAAAAAGTAACATTTTGATGCTTGGACCTACAGGTTCGGGTAAAACGTTGCTTGCGCAAACCATGGCTAAAATTTTGAACGTCCCATTTGCTATCGCAGATGCCACTTCCCTTACGGAAGCGGGTTATGTGGGTGAAGACGTTGAAAACATTTTGCTGAAATTGATTCAAGCTGCCGATTATGATGTAGAAAAAGCAGAACGCGGCATTATCTACATTGACGAAATTGATAAAGTAGCTCGTAAATCTGAAAACCCGTCCATTACGCGTGACGTATCGGGTGAAGGTGTACAGCAAGCATTGCTTAAGATTTTGGAAGGCACGGTTGCTTCTGTACCTCCGCAAGGCGGTCGCAAGCATCCACATCAAGAATTCATTCAAATTGATACTACGAATATCCTGTTCATTTGTGGCGGTGCCTTTGATGGTCTGGAGCAAATGATCAAACGTCGTATCGGTAAGAAGGTCATCGGCTTTAACGCGACTAGTGAACAAAAAGATCTGAAACCAGGCGAATATACCTCCATGGTATTGCCTGAGGATCTGTTGAAGTTCGGTCTGATTCCGGAATTCGTAGGACGTTTGCCAGTCATTTCGACGCTGGAGCCACTTGATGAGAAGACATTGGTTCGTATTTTGTCTGAACCGAAAAATGCGTTGACCAAGCAATACCAGAAGATGCTGGAACTGGACAATGTGCAGCTGGAGTTTAAACAAGATGCTCTGGAAGCCATTGCTCGTGAGGCGATCAAGCGTAACACGGGTGCTCGTGGCCTTCGCGCAATTATTGAAGGTATTATGCTTGACGTTATGTACGAAGTTCCTTCCCGTGATGATGTGACGACTTGCGTCATCAACGAGCAGGTAGTAAAAGACAAAATTGCACCGGAACTCGGTGGTACAGATAAGGATAAAAAACAAGAAGAGAGCGCCTAAGGATTGATACTTCGCGATCTCTACAACATGAGAAGCCAGATCTCCACTTCACGAAACCTGTATGAGGTTTTATGGGGTGGAGGTTTGGCGTTAATGGGAGAGAAAAGTATATGTTCTTAAGACAAGACACACGTCCCGTTCAAGTCGGGAATCTGACGATTGGCGGCAGCAATGAAGTCATCATCCAAAGCATGTGCACAACCAAGACGGCAGATGTGGAAGCTACAGTAGCCGAGATTCTTCGTTTGGAAGAAGCCGGATGTCAGATAGTGCGGGTTACCGTCAACAATGAGGAAGCTGCCGCAGCTATTAAAGAAATTAAGAAGCGGATTCATATTCCGCTGGTTGCAGATATTCACTTTAATCACAAGCTGGCTCTACTGGCAATTGAAAATGGGATTGACAAGGTTCGCATTAACCCAGGCAACATTGGACGACGTGAAAAAGTGGAAGCTGTCGTTAAGGCATGTAAAGAAAAGGGGATTCCGATTCGGATTGGTGTAAACGCCGGATCATTGGAACAGCATTTACTGGATAAGTATGGCTACCCTACGCCAGAAGCGATGGTAGAAAGTGCACTGTACCATATCGGGATACTGGAAGAGCTTGATTTCCATGATATTATCGTATCACTGAAGGCTTCTGACGTTCCAATGGCGATTGCCGCTTACACGAAGGCAGCTGAAATTATTAAGTATCCCCTCCATTTGGGCATCACCGAAGCCGGTACACTCTTTACTGGAACGGTTAAAAGCGCGGCAGGTATGGGAGCTCTGTTGGCAGCAGGTATCGGGTCCACCATGCGTATTTCGCTAAGTGCCGATCCGGTAGAAGAAGTGAAGGTAGCACGGGAGTTGCTCAAAACGTTTGGGTTGATCACGAACGCAGCTACATTGATTTCTTGTCCGACTTGTGGGCGTCTGGATATTGATCTGTTCTCTATTGCGAACGAGGTAGAGGATTACATTGCAAAACTCAAGGTGCCGATTAAAGTATCTGTACTAGGGTGTGCAGTTAACGGCCCGGGTGAAGCGAAGGAAGCTGATATCGGAATTGCCGGAGCACGCGGAGAAGGTCTATTGTTCCGTTATGGAAAGATGATTCGCAAAGTCCCTGAGGCTGAAATGGTTGACGAATTGAAAAAAGAAATTGATATCATCGTCAAAGCTTATGAGGAAACAGGTAAAATACCCGGACGTGAAGAGCGTCACACTGCCGAGAAAGTGTAGGCATAAGCGGTTATTTTAAAAATAGGTATAATCATAAACTATTGTCATTGTTTAAACACCGTGGAGAGCAGCTCTGCTACAGAACTGTTCTTCGCGGTGTTTTTGTATTTCTCTCTGATCTTTTGAAAGACAGCCGTTTAGCTCTCGTGGAAAAGGAAATACTGTCTTTCATAGAACAGCATTTTCAAATTGCTGAGATGAGAAACGGAGGGAATACGATGGACTTGACTATGATATTGTTATTGGTGCAAATGTTTTTTGGGATTGTTATTGGTCTGTATTTCTGGAACCTTCTACGGAGCCAGAAAACGAACCGTAGTGCGGTGGATCGGGAATCTCGGAAGGAATTGGATAAGTTGCGCAAATTGCGCTCTATTTCACTTACTAAGCCGCTAGCTGAACGCACACGTCCTGCCACGTTACAGGATATCGTCGGTCAGAAGGACGGGCTGCGTGCGCTCAAGGCGGCGTTATGCAGTGCGAATCCGCAGCATGTCATTATTTATGGCCCCCCTGGTGTAGGGAAAACGGCTGCCGCACGTGTGGTGCTGGAAGAGGCCAAGAAGAATCAGTCCTCCCCATTCAAAGGGGATGCTAAATTCACGGAAATTGATGCCACAACGGCCCGTTTTGACGAACGTGGTATTGCGGACCCGTTAATTGGTTCAGTACATGATCCAATCTACCAAGGGGCAGGAGCGATGGGGGTAGCAGGTATCCCTCAACCTAAACCCGGAGCTGTAACGAAGGCTCATGGAGGGATGTTGTTCATTGATGAGATTGGCGAGCTGCATCCAACGCAGATGAATAAGCTGTTGAAAGTGCTGGAGGATCGAAAGGTATTTTTGGAAAGTGCATATTACAATTCTGAAGATTCGCATACTCCTGCATATATTCACGATATTTTCCAAAACGGTTTGCCAGCGGATTTCCGCTTGGTAGGTGCGACGACCCGTTCGCCGCACGAGCTGCCACCTGCTATTCGATCCCGGTGCATGGAAATTTATTTCCGTGCCCTGCAGCCGCAGGAGATTGCTCGTATTGCTGAAGATGCTGTACACAAGCTAGGCTTTGGTCCTTGTCCAGAGGCAGTAGAGGTTGTACAGCGTTACGCGACCAACGGCCGGGAGGCGGTCAATATGATCCAGCTTGCTGCTGGTTTGGCACTTACCGAGAAAAGGGAACGACTCGATGCTTCGGACGTGGAATGGGTAGCGGGTAGCAGCCAAATTCAACCCCGTCCTGATCGAAAAATACCGGGCTTGCCGCAAATCGGATTTGTTAACGGATTAGCTGTATACGGTCCGAACATGGGCATGCTGCTGGAAATTGAAGTTACTGCGGTTCCGGTTCCCGAAGGAAAGGGAAGCTATAATATTACGGGCGTTGTGGATGAAGAAGAGATCGGAGGTAACTCCCGAACACTGCGTCGTAAGAGCATGGCTAAAGGCTCTGTTGAAAATGTTCTGACTGTTTTGCGTACGCTCGGTTTATCCCCCTCCAATTACGATCTGCATATCAATTTTCCTGGGGGGACGCCAGTAGATGGTCCGTCGGCAGGGATTGCAATGGCAACAGCTATTGCCTCCGCGATGCGAGGAATTCCGGTGGATCATGAAATTGCCATGACTGGCGAGATTAGCATCCATGGCCGAGTCAAGCCGATTGGCGGCGTATTAGCCAAGGTCGAAGCTGCTTTTCAGGCTGGAGCCAAAAAAGTAATCATTCCGCAGGACAACTGGCAAGCTCTTTTTGATAGCATTGAAGGCCTAAAAGTCATCCCTGTACAGTCGGTGACCGAAGTGTTCCGTCATGTGTTCGGAGAAGAGATGACGACGGATGCGCCTGTACATGCGCCAATTGAGACTTTTCGCCCATCCCAGTCCTCCTTGTTACAGGCGGATGGAACGCATAATGGGACGATTTCAGATACAGGATCTTGCTAATGAACTAGTCTTTCATTGGTTTTTTTATAAAACATTTGATAAAATATGAAAGATAGCAACGTGAGGATTGTAAAATCCGGAACCTGAGAATCACTGGAGGTGCGAAAGCGATGGGACCCACCAAGACAAAAGGTCGTCGTTTTCCTTTGCTGCCTTTAAGAGGACTTCTGGTTTACCCGAGCATGGTTCTACATCTCGATGTGGGCCGGGAAAAATCGGTCAAGGCTTTGGAAAAAGCGATGGTTGAAGACAATTTGATTCTCCTGTGTTCTCAATCAGAAGTTAATATTGAAGAACCCACACAAGAGGATATTTTTCGAGTCGGCACGGTAGCCAAAGTACGCCAAATGCTCAAGCTTCCCAACGGAACCATTCGAGTATTGGTGGAAGGGCTGGAACGTGCTGAGATTATTCAATATACGGACAATGAAGAATATTACGAGGTAATGGCGAAGGAACTGCACGAGGCAGAAAATGTGCAGCCTGAAACGGATGCGCTTATGCGCACTGTATTAACTCAGTTCGAGCATTATATCAATTTGTCCAAAAAGGTAACCCCGGAGACTCTCGCTGCGGTATCTGATATTGAGGAGCCAGGACGCCTGGCTGATGTGATCACAAGCCATTTGACGCTCAAAATTAAGGAAAAGCAGGATATATTGGAGACGATCGACGTAACTCAGCGTCTGGAGAAGCTTCTAGATATTTTAAACAATGAGCGTGAAGTGTTGGAGCTGGAACGTAAAATCAACCAGCGTGTGAAGAAGCAGATGGAAAAGACGCAGAAGGAGTATTATCTGCGTGAACAAATGAAGGCGATTCAGAAGGAACTTGGTGAGAAGGAAGGTCGCGCAGGAGAAGTTGAAGAACTACGCAACCAGCTAAGTGAACGAGAGTTGCCGGTTCCGGTGAAGGAGAAGGTCGAAAAGGAAATTGACCGTCTGGAAAAAATGCCGGCAAGCTCTGCCGAGGGTAGTGTCATCCGCAATTACGTCGATTGGCTGTTAAGCTTGCCGTGGAACAAGTTCACCGATGATGATCTTGATATTGTCAAAGCAGAAGAAATACTCGATAACGACCATTACGGGCTGGATAAGCCCAAGGAGCGGGTGTTGGAGTATTTGGCCGTGCGCAAACTGGTGAAGACCATTAAGGGACCCATTCTGTGTCTCGTAGGTCCGCCAGGAGTCGGCAAGACCTCGCTGGCTCGCTCGATTGCCAAATCCATGGGTCGGGAATTTGTCCGCATCTCTCTCGGAGGTGTGCGGGATGAAGCGGAAATCCGTGGTCACCGCCGGACTTATGTTGGCGCGATGCCGGGTCGGATTATTCAGGGAATGAAGACCGCAGGAACATCTAATCCAGTCTTTTTGCTGGATGAGATTGATAAAATGGCCTCCGACTTCCGGGGCGATCCATCGGCGGCATTGCTCGAAGTGCTCGATCCTGAACAAAACAACACGTTCAGTGACCATTTTGTTGAGTTGCCGTTTGATCTGTCCAACGTGATGTTTGTAACGACAGCCAATGCTGCACATAATATCCCGCGTCCGCTGATGGATCGTATGGAGACGCTCTATATTCCCGGCTACACCGAACTGGAGAAGTTGGAAATTGCCAATCGGTATCTCCTGCCCAAGCAGAAGAGAGAGCATGGCTTGGGAGAGGAACAGTTGGTTATTGGGGAGGATACGCTGCTGCGTGTCATTCGTGAATATACCCGTGAATCTGGTGTGCGTAATCTTGAACAGCAAATGGCTTCTCTATGCCGCAAGGCGGCGAAGTCAGTTGTATCCGGTGGCGAAGGGCCGATTGAAATCACACCGGATAATTTGAAAGATTATTTGGGTATCGCCAAATTCCGTTACGGTGTAGCAGAACTGGAGGATCAGATCGGTACGGTTACA
Source organism: Paenibacillus polymyxa M1 (assembly GCF_000237325.1). Taxonomy (NCBI): domain Bacteria; kingdom Bacillati; phylum Bacillota; class Bacilli; order Caryophanales; family Paenibacillaceae; genus Paenibacillus; species Paenibacillus polymyxa. The sequence continues at coordinate 4,518,684 of NC_017542.1, read as the reverse complement.
GGCTTGGCGTGGACAGAGGTCGGTGGTGAAACACTGATGATTGAAGTGACGGTCGTGCCTGGGAGCGGGAAACTGATTCTTACGGGTAAACTAGGAGACGTCATGAAAGAATCCGCGCAGGCGGCATTCAGCTACACTCGTTCCAAAGCAGTCGATCTGGGCATCGAATTGGATTTCTATGAGAAAAATGATATCCATATTCATATTCCTGAGGGAGCAATTCCGAAGGATGGTCCATCTGCCGGAATCACGATTGCTACTGCATTAATTTCGGCTTTGACCAACCGTCATGTATCCAAGGATGTAGCGATGACGGGCGAAATTACCCTGCGCGGTCGCGTATTGCCGATTGGTGGTTTGAAAGAAAAATCGCTGGCTGCCCATCGGGCAGGTTACAAAAAAATTCTGCTTCCCAAAGATAATGAACGGGATTTGAAGGATATTCCCGACAGTATCCGGCAGGATGTTGAATTTGTCCCCGTTGCCCATATGGATCAGGTGTTAAAGCATGCTTTGGTTGAGCAGGCAAGGGTACATTAGAGAGGAATTAAAGACACAATGAAAGTAACAAAAGCAGAATTTATAATAAGTGCGGTTGGTCCGGATCAGTTTCCAGTGGACGCTTTGCCAGAGATTGCTCTGGCGGGGCGCTCCAATGTTGGAAAATCATCACTGATTAATCGGATGATTAACCGTAAAAATTTGGCGCGTACCAGTTCTACGCCGGGTAAAACTCAGCAACTCAATTATTACCGGATTAATGATGAGCTTTACTTTGTCGATTTTCCCGGTTACGGTTATGCTAAGGTATCCAAAACGTCACGTAAGGCTTGGGGACAAATGATTGAGTCTTATTTGCTGGAACGTGAGCCGCTCAAGCTGGTGCTACAAATGGTAGATTTGCGCCACCCACCGTCCAAGGATGATATCATGATGTACGACTGGCTGCGCCATAACGGGCTTCCTGTCTGTGTTGTAGGTACAAAAGCAGATAAAATCCCTAAAACACGTCGAGAAAAGCACTATAAGGTAATCAAGCAGGAACTTGGAATACTTCCCGGGGGTTTGTTTATCCCCTTTTCATCCGAAGAAGGCATGGGCAAGGAAGAGCTGTGGTCGGTCATCTCCAGTTATATCGAGAATGACGACGAAGAGCAGACGGAATTGTAAGGTTAGGGGCGTCCTTAAGGGCGCCTTTTTTTTATGATGTTGGATTCAAAAACATTAAACTCACTAAAAAGGTAGGAATAATATATAATAAACAAAGGAAATCGTGGGATTTAAGCATAAAAGTGAGCATATGGAGGATAATACAGCTGCGATTACGGTATTTTCCGTTTATCTTCGATGAATGGCGGATATTTATGATTTGATACGCAAGAAAGCGCAACAGGTCTGATGTATAATAAAGTATAAAGCTTACACTAAAGGTTCAGGAAAGAATTGAGGAGATTGGTATGGCACAGCGGTTAGCCACAGAGTATGTAAAAACCACTTTGACCTTGTCAGAAACCCAAATGGACGAATTTTTGCAGGCAGTGGATGATCCCCAGGTGCATTACCGCATTAAAGTTCTGGATAACGGAAGACAGGAAATCGTTCTAGAGCATATTGCGGGTGAGGAAGTTCATTTATTTTTTGAAGCCAAAGAGGGAGCGTTTGTTTGTGAATTAACTTGCCGCTTAGTTCATCCACAGCTAACCCTGTTTATACGCCAACTATTTGTTCGCTTTAAGGGTGAAGGTATTGTTTACCGCATGTATCAAGGATTCACTATGGTGTATTTTTATAATGAAGGTGCGGTCCGCAAAATTATGGAAAAGAATGCGGAAGGCTCTAGGCTGGTGTTTGAATATAGAAATACAGTGCAAGAACTGCAGCAGCTTTTTCAACATCAGAACGTCGAAAATGAAATAGCAGATATATACAACCTCATTAATTCGTTACTTGACGAACGGAATTTGGCGCGTACTTTCTCTGAGCTGGAACAGATTGACCATAAGCTTCGGATGAGTTGCTCCAAATTATTTGCACTGGAAGCTTAAAAGGCTGAATATATGGAATGAATTGTTATACAGTGTAGTCCCTTTCTTTGCCGAAAGGGGCTTTTTTATTCCAAAAAAATGATTGCATTTGCTGCACATAGATGTTATTTTTAATCTCGTTGAAAATGAATATAGGAACCAGGATTCACTCAGGACATTGAATGTTGCGAGAGGTTATCCCTCGGGAAGTGAATGACGTAGGTCCTAGCGGATGAAATTTTTTTCAAACATTTTATTCCTAGGAAGGGGGAACCGAAAGATGGAATTGGAATACTCAACTTTCGGAAGACACGTTGCCGTAGATACTTGGGGTGTTGAGTTTGAATTACTGAATGATGCGCAGTTTCTGGAGGCTCAATTAGTTGAAGCTGCTGAAGCTTGCGGAGCAACGGTGATGTCCGTTCAATCCAAGCAATTCGAACCACAGGGAGCTACCGTGCTTGTACTGTTGTCGGAGAGTCATCTCTCTATTCATACGTATCCTGAGAGAGGGTTTGCCGCTATTGATTGTTATACTTGCGGTGAGACTGTTGATCCGCAGCTGGCTATTGATTACCTGGTATCCGTTCTAAAACCGAAAAAAACATATGCGAAGAAGCTAATTCGCGGCTTGGGAGAACTTCAGGTGGAATCACCGAAGTGCAAGTTAGCTGAGTTGGTATAAATCTTTTTTTATGGAGCCTTTTGTGCGTCCTATATTATAACCATGGAACAATTCCATGGTTATTTGTTTTAAAAGTAGTTCAAACTAAACTAAAACATACAGAACGTGCTGGATGTTTATGAAAGCTATCCAATTTTCATAAACAATTCATAAAACAGCCGAAGGGGATTCGGACTTCTGTGATATAATTAACATAGTTTATGATAACAATGAGTATTCTTATTACAGTTTAGGCAGGTGAATTTTACAATGCACATCGTCGTTGTTGGGTTGAATTATCGTACGGCGCCTGTGGAAGTCAGAGAACGGTTTACATTTGCAGAACAGGATTTGCCAAAAGCGCTGGAGCAACTCAAACTTACCAAAAGTGTGTTGGAGGGCGTAGTTGTCGCAACCTGCAATCGGACTGAAATATATGTTGTGGTCGACCGCCTTCACATGTGCGGTTATTTTATACGCAGTTTTATGGAGCAATGGTTTGGTATTCCTCGTGATCAGTTTACACAACATTTATATATATATGAAGACGAGCAGGCAATTCGGCATTTGTTCCGTGTGACTTGTGGTCTGGATTCCATGGTCATCGGAGAAACACAAATTTTGGGTCAGGTAAAGAATGCTTTTCTCCAGGCTCAATCTCAGAAAATTACAGCAACGTGGTTTAATATGCTATTTAAGCAGGCCGTCACATTGGGCAAGCGTGCCCATTCGGAGACGTCTATTGGAGAAAGTGCCGTATCTGTTAGCTATGCAGCCGTTGAGCTGGGCAAACGGATTTTCGGGATGTTTACGGATAAAAAGGTACTAATCCTCGGTGCTGGTAAAATGAGTGAGCTTACCGTTAAGCATTTGTACAGCGGCGGAGCTGCCGAGGTTATTGTAGCAAATCGAACTTTGTCCCGCGCCGAGGATCTGGCCTCCAAGTTTAACGGAACACCAGTTACGATGGAGGAAGGCATGAATCGGTTGGCGGATGTGGATATTGTGATTAGCTCGACTGGTGCTCAGGGGTATATTCTGGATCGCAACCGTGTCGAAGCCAGTATGAAACGTCGTCAGTCTCGTCCTTTGTTTATGATTGATATCGCGGTTCCGCGCGATTTGGATCCGGCTATTGGCGAATTGCAGAATGTTTTCCTATATGATATTGATGATCTGGAAGGGATCGTGGAGAGCAACCTGGAAATGCGTCGTACTGAAGCTGCAAAAATCGAGCATATGATCGAAGATGAGCTTAGCGAGTTTTATCAATGGTTGAAAACGATGGGAGTGCGTCCGGTGATTCGTGCATTACAGGAAAAAGCGGAGTCTATACATCAGGATACGCTGGAAAGCTTGTATAACAAGCTTCCCGAGCTGGATGAACGGCAGCGTAAAGTGATAAGCCGCTTGACGAAAAGTATGCTGAATCAGATGATGCATGATCCGATCAATCGGGTTAAGGAACTGGCTGTCCAAAAGCAGGGAAATGAGGCGTTAGACATGTTTAGCCACATTTTTGCTCTGGAGGATCGTTTGGAGGACGCCGCTCAGAAAGTAGATAAAAGCGATGCATCTGCGTTGATAAAACCGGAGGCTGGTGTTCATGGAAAAACCGGTCAGGCTCAGGCTTTGCCAGCGTCGTTTGCGCCGGCCAGCCTGTAAAGGTGGGTGAACAGACATGGCCTCAGGCATGCTTATATATGATTCAATGATTTATGTTTTTGCCCTGAGCCTTCTGTTTGTATTTTCGGATGGAATTCGTCGCAATGCGAATGCTAAACGGACAGGTACAGGGCTTCTTCTTGTCGTTGTAGTGCTCCAGCTTGTTTTTATGGGAATGAGAACCTGGAATGAAGGGCATCTTCCCATTTTCGTGACCTACGACTTTCTGTTTCTGTTCTCATTTATTCTGGTGCTGATTTCTTTGTTTCTGTCACGTTATCAGCGATCGGAATTTGCAGTATTGCTGCTTAATATCATTAGCTTTGCTGTTCTTGTGCTCAACAATATATGGATGGAGCCGATCGACAACCCGCTTGGAAATTGGCATACCGTACATGGGCTGCTTCTGATTCATATTGCGCTGGCTAATCTTGGATTTGTCGCGATGACGGTAGCAGCTGTATTTTCGGGATTGTATCTGTTTTTGCATCGTAAATTGAAAGTAAAGAAATGGAATGACACGATCAAGCGCCTGCCGAGTCTGGAAATGATGGATCGGTATACACATATGGCGCTGTTAATTGGTACTCCTCTGCTGGGAGTTTCTATTGTCGTGGCTGTCATTTCTATTATTGCCGAGGAACGCTGGCGTCTTTTACTAGATACCAAAGTGCTAATGACAGCGATTGCCTTATGCGTGTATATTGTATTTTTAGTGAGCAAAAGATTGAACCAGCGTTCAGGCCTTGTCATGGCAAAGTGGTCTTTGGTTGGCTACACGCTACTAATTCTTAATTTTTTGCTGAATTCCTGGTCTGTATTTCATCAGTGGACGGGAGAGTGAAAAGCCACTTGCAGCATTTTGTCCCGATTTCGTTGAATTGTAACAATAAGCTCTGTTGTGTTGTAGGCGGCGGCAGGATTGCGGAACGAAAGGTTAAGGGGATGATGGAAAGTGGGGCGTCCATTACCGTCATTAGCCCGAATATAACGCCGGATTTACAGGTTCTGGCCGATCACAAGCAGCTCCACTGGGTAAATCGCGTATATCGCGAGGGTGACCTCCAGGGAGCCTTTCTTGTATATGCCGCTACGAACCAGAGAGAAGTGAATAATAAGGTTGCGCATGAGGCCAGACAAAGGGGTATACTGGTAAATGTGGCGGATCACTCGGAAGAGGGAGATTTTATAACGCCGGGCATCATCCGACGAGGGAGACTGACGATTAGTATTTCCACAGAAGGGGCAGGCCCCGCTGTGACCGCTGATATTACATCAGCCTTGGATACGTTGTTCGGTAGCGAATATGAGCCTTATCTGGATTTCATGCACGATATGCGACAGATCATCAAACGCAAGATAAGTTCCCCACAGCAAAGGACCAAACTATTAAGACGCTTGGCGAGTAGCGAAATTTTGGAACAAATACGACGTCATGAATTTATGGCTTGGACCGAAAAAGAAATAGATCTATGGATTGCGCAAAATCAGGAGGAATAACATGCGAACAATTGTGGTAGGCAGCAGACAGAGCGCTCTGGCGTTAACTCAGACCGGGCATGTCATTGAGGATTTGAATGCGCTGTGCGCGGAGCATGGATTGGATTTGCAATTTGTCATCAAAAAAATCCTGACCAAGGGTGACCGGATACTGGATGTAACCTTGTCCAAAGTGGGTGGCAAAGGGCTTTTTGTCAAAGAGATTGAACAGGCCATGCTGGCTGGTGAAATTGATATGGCAGTACATAGTATGAAGGATATGCCGTCCGAATTGCCGGAGGGTCTTGTCAATGGCGCTGTACCGCGCCGTGAGGACCCACGCGATTGCCTAATCACATTGGGCGCCAAGAGTCTGGAGGATTTGCCTTCAGGAGCCAAGGTGGGCACAAGCAGCTTGCGCAGAGCCAGTCAAATCAAGTCCATGCGTCCTGATCTACAATTGGAGCCAGTACGTGGCAATATTGATTCCCGTCTGAAAAAGCTGGAGACGGAAGGTTTTGACGCCATCATTTTGGCAGCAGCAGGCTTGCACCGGATGGGCTGGAAAGACCGAATTACGTCCTATATACCAGAGGAGGCATGTTTGCCGGCAGTGGGACAGGGAGCGCTCGGTATTGAATGCCGTGCGAGCGATGAAGAGCTGTTGGCATTGCTGCGTCTCTACAACCACCAGGATACCTCGGCTACGGTTGAGGCAGAACGAACTTTTCTGGGTGTGTTAAATGGGGGATGCCAAGTGCCAATCGGCGCTCATGCAGTCTGGGCTGGTCAAGAAATCAGCCTCACAGGGATGGTAGGCTCGCCAGATGGCGAGGTTATTTTGAAGGAAACGCTCCAGGGAAATGATCCGCAGAAGCTGGGAGAAGCGGTGGCGGCCAGTTTGATAGCCAAAGGAGCGGAACAGATTCTGGCGCAGGTGAGGGGATAATGGAATGGTGGGAAAGGTATATTTAGTAGGTGCAGGACCCGGAGATGCAAGATTAATTACGGTTAAGGGTTGGGAGTGCATTCAACTGGGCGATGTCATTGTGTATGACAGACTGGCAAGCCCTCGCCTCTTGGGGCTGATGAAGCCAGGGGCCCAAAAAATATATGTCGGCAAGCTGCCAGATCGTCACACCATGAAGCAAGAGGAAATTAATCAGCTGCTGGTGGATTTAGCTTTGGAAGGAAAGACAGTCGTCCGGCTCAAAGGGGGAGATCCCACTATTTTTGGCCGAGTTGGCGAGGAAGCCGGGCTGCTGCGTAAACACGGCATTTCCTATGAAATCATACCTGGCATCACATCAGCTATCAGCGTGCCTGCCTATGCAGGCATTCCCGTTACACATCGGGATATGGCTTCGTCGCTGTCTATTATTACAGGTCATGAAAGTCCGGATAAACTCGATAAAAGTATTCATTGGGATAAAGTAACGAACGCAACGGGGACACTGATCTTTATGATGGGTGTAGCGAAGATCGGCTATATCAGTGATCAGCTGATAAAGCACGGTAAGTCGTCCGATACTCCAGTTGCATTGATCCGTTGGGGGACCCGCGCCGAGCAAGATACGCTAGTGGGCACGCTGGCGGATATTGAAGCCAAGGTGAAGGCAGCGAATTTCCAACCGCCCGCCGTCATCGTTGTCGGAGAAGTGGTCAATCAGCGTGAACAGTTAAAATGGGCAGAGGATATGCCTTTGTTCGGGAAGCGAATTTTGGTTACTCGCGCACGCGCGCAGGCCAGCAGTCTGGTTCACCGGATTGAGGAGCTTGGCGGTGAACCTTATGAGTTCCCAGTTATCCAGACCGTAGTCCCTTCGGACGAGCAGGCAAAACAGAAAATCAAAGAGGCGTTTGCGCGGCTTCCTGAATATGACTGGGTGTTTTTTACCAGCGTTAACGGAGTGGAGTACTTTTTCACTCACTTAAAGGAACAGGGCAAGGATGTACGTGCGCTATACAAAGCTCGTATTGCCGCGGTCGGACCAGCTACAGCAGACGCGCTTCGGGCGCACGGAATTGTAGCAGAACAGATCGAAGGTCCTTTTCAGGCAGAGGGTTTACTTGAAGCGTTTGAGCAAGATTTGCAAGCAGGGCAAAACGTATTTCTTCCAAGAGGTGATCTCGCTCGCTCCTGGCTGCCAGATCAGCTGAGGGAAATGGGACTTCGTGTGACCGAGGCTGATTTGTATCAAACGGTGTTGGCGGCCAACACACAGGATGATGAACTGCTCAAGTTGCTGGAGGAGCGTGCCATTCATGCGATTACTTTTACCAGTTCCTCAACCGTAACCTTTTTCCTGGAAGCCCTCAGACAAATGGGGATCAGTGATCCAGTCTCCCTGCTGGAGGGAGTTACGATCGCTGTGATCGGTCCCTTGACTGGTGAGACAGCAACCCAAGCTGGCTTGACTGTCAGTTTGATGTCAGAGAAGGCGACCATTGAAAGTCTAATTCAATCGCTATGTGACTGGAAACAATCAAGTACGGTTATGACATTATAAATTTTAATTTTTACAAATGAATGTATAAAAAATGGAGGTTTGTAACTATGAGTGTCCCTTTTACTAGACATCGTCGTTTGCGCCAGTCGGCTGCCATTCGCAGCATGGTGCGTGAAACGGTATTGAATCCGGCTGACTTTATCCAACCGATCTACGTAACATTTGGTACTGGAGTGAAACAGGAGATTAGCTCCATGCCAGGCGTATACCGTTTTTCTTTGGATCGGCTGGAAGAAGAGCTGAAAGAAATTAGTGAGCTTGGCATTCCTGCTGTGCTCCTGTTTGGCATACCAGAAACCAAAGACAGTGTAGGGACTTCAGCTTTTGTGGACAACGGTATTGTTCAGGAAGCTACTCGTTTGATCAAGTCACGTTATCCCGAACTGCTGGTCGTGGCAGACACTTGCTTGTGTGAGTTTACGGACCATGGACACTGCGGTATGGTGCACATGCATGAGCATGATGGTGAGGTATGCGGTGAAGTATTGAATGATGAATCTCTGGAGGTGCTGGTACGTACAGCCGTTTCTCAGGCGAGAGCCGGTGCAGATATTATTGCTCCTTCTAATATGATGGACGGTTTTGTACAGGCGATTCGGCAAGGACTAGATCTGGAAGGTTTTTCACATATTCCGATTATGTCGTATTCCGTCAAATATGCGTCTGCCTTTTATGGTCCTTTTCGGGAAGCTGCTGATTCTGCACCGCAGTTCGGTGACCGCAAATCCTATCAGATGGACCCTGCCAATGCACGTGAGGCGTTGCGGGAAGCGGAGTCTGACGTGATGGAGGGTGCGGACATGCTGATGGTGAAGCCTTCTCTTTCTTATCTGGATGTAATGCGCACCATTAAGGACCAATTTGATTTGCCTATGGTGGCTTACAACGTAAGTGGTGAATATGCAATGGTCAAAGCGGCAGCCCTCCAAGGCTGGATTGATGAAAAAGCGATGGTACTGGAGATTCTGACAAGCATGAAGCGTGCCGGTGCGGATATGATTATTACCTATTCTGCCAAGGATGCGGCAAGATGGTTGAAGCAATAAGTGTATTTTTTAGAAGACAGGAGTGATTAGAATGATCGACGAACAACGAACAGTACGCAAGGATACGCGTTCCAAAGCAGCTTTTGATGAGGCAAAACAGTATATTCCGGGTGGCGTGAACAGTCCGGTTCGAGCTTTTAAATCCGTAGGTATAACACCGGTATATATCGATCGTGGAGAAGGATCGCGTGTATATGATATCGACGGTCAATCCTATCTAGACTATGTATGTTCATGGGGACCGCTTATTATGGGCCATGCGCATCCCGAAGTGGTTAAAGCTTTACAGGCTGCTGTTGTAAAAGGAACCAGCTTCGGAGCCCCAACGTTGGCGGAAACGGAAATGGCGAAACTCGTATGTGAGCGTGTTCCTTCTATGGACATTGTTCGCATGGTCAACTCGGGAACCGAGGCGACGATGAGTGCGATACGACTCGCGCGTGGATTTACAAAACGTAGCAAAATTCTTAAATTTGAAGGCTCTTATCACGGTCATGCGGACAGCTTGCTGATTAAAGCGGGCTCTGGTGTTGCGACCTTAGGTCTACCTGATAGTCCGGGTGTACCTGAAGTCGTGGCCACACATACAATCACCGTCCCTTATAATGATTTGGCATCGGTGAAGCTGGCTTTTGAGAAATTTGGTGAAGAGATTGCTGCTATTATTGTCGAGCCGGTGGCCGGCAATATGGGTGTTGTACCGCCACAGCCTGGATTTTTGGAAGGTTTGCGTGAGGTAACCCAGCAGCACGGAAGTCTACTAATTTTTGATGAAGTGATGACTGGATTCCGGGTGGGACTTCATTCCGCTCAAGGGCGCTTTGGTGTGACGCCGGATCTTACGTGTCTAGGCAAAGTGATTGGTGGTGGCTTACCTGTAGGTGCATATGGCGGTCGTCGCGATATTCTAGAGCAAATCGCGCCATCTGGCCCCATCTATCAAGCGGGTACGCTTAGCGGAAATCCGCTAGCTATGGCAGCAGGTTATTCGACGCTTAAATTGCTGACATCAGAAATATATGATCGCCTGGAAGAGCGGGCAGCACGACTTCAGGCCGGATTCGAACGTAACGCGCGAGAGCTGGGGATTCCTGTCACGATCAACCGTGTAGGTTCTATGGTGTGTCCGTTCTTCACAGACGAGAAGGTTGTCAATTTTGACACTGCTAAAACGAGTAATCAGGACCACTTCCGCCGTTACTTTACTGAAATGGTGAATGAGGGCGTTAGTGTAGCTCCATCTCAATTTGAGGGCATGTTCGTATCAGGTGTGCATACAGTTGAGGATATTGATGCTACCATTGAAGCGAACTATCGCGCGCTCAAACGTCTATGAGTTGGAAAGGCAGCTGGAAAAGAAGAGGGCCGTGGCTGGAAGTCACACCGGGGCGAGAAATTGCAACTGATGAAAATCGCGCTGAAGCTGTGGACCGCTGGTTGCTGAACCGTCTGGGATTACCAGACAAGCTGTGGCGCAGGCTACGGCATGAAAAAGGGATTGAACTTACAGGGGACCGGCTGCGGCTGGCCCTTTTTCCTGTAGTGGACCTCGGCGTCATCCCACGTTGGTATGATTTGAAGATACTATACGAGGATGATTTTTGCTTGGTCGTACACAAACCAGCGGGTATGGCGGTCCATCCAGACGGTGGTGTAAAGGATAGTCCGCTGACGTTGGATCATGCTGTCGCATCCTATTATGAAATTAACGACATTCATACAGCAGTACGGCATGTACATCGTCTCGATGTGGACACGACAGGCCCGGTGCTATATGCCAAAAATGAATTTGCGTTGCTCAAGCTGGACGAACAAATGCGAGCTAAGGACATCGGTCGTCGTTATGTAGCTTTGGTACGAGGGAAAGTACCTCCATCGCTGCGGACGTTGGATTGGCCGATTGGCAAGGATAGGCATCATAAACAGCGCCGCCGTGTATCCCCAACCGGGCAGAAGGCGGTTACCCATGTGGAAGTTGGTGAAGTATGGGGGAGTGGTCCGAGTGCGGTCAGTCTCGTGTATCTGACGCTGGAGACAGGCCGGACGCACCAGATACGCGTACATCTTAGTCATGCTGGTTATCCTTTGCTTGGGGACGTTTTATACGGCGGTCGTGCTGTTGATTTTGGTAGGCAGGCCCTTCACGGAGAGCGCCTTACCTTCTGTCATCCGCTGAGCGGCGAAACGATAACCGTGGAGGATGCTTGGCCGGATGATTTTCAAAAGCTGCACAAACAGCTATAAAAGATGGCATGCCTTCTATTTTGGCGCATATACTTGAACCTAGAAACGGTTTGCAATATGGAGTTTCCGTGCGCCTGACACGAGTCAGAGGATGTGCGGAGGCTGCCCAAAGGAGGATGCCATCCTTGAATAAACAACAGAATGATCAGCCGCAAGGCTTGCGTTTTGATATTTATGAACGCATTCATTTGACGGAGGAAGCTGCCGGGATTGCCGAGTTGGAGGAAATTGAGCTTCTGCCACGCATTCAGGTTGTAACCCACGGCGACCATGCCGCTTTGCGAGGGCATTTGCTGCTGGAGGGCGTGTACCGCACACCTGAACAGATCACGAGCGAGCTTCATCATTTGATCCCTGTGGAAATTACCATTCCGCTAAATCGGGTAGGAAGATTGGAAGATATCTCTGTGGAGATTGAAAATTTTGATGTGGACCTGCTCTCTTTACGCAGTCTAAACATTACAGGGGTTCTTTCTTTGCATGGGGTGGAAAGCTCTCATGCAGAGGAGACAGCGGTTTGGCTGGATGAGGAGTTTACTGTGGTGCATGCACCTGAACATCCGGCTCCATCTCTTTCCGGCGATGGGGAGCATCGTCACGAAGAGGCCTATTCTACCCAAGACTCGGCATTCAACAACTATACAGACTCGGAAACTTCATACACAGTAGCAGCGCAACAGGAGTCAGCTTACTGGGAACAGTCGTCAGAGGATCAACTTGAACAGATGTCATCATTGGAGCAGCAGACTTATGACCCGATAGTAGATCCGAATCGATATTATGAGCCATGGACGGGAAAAGCAATTGAAGACAGTTCTTCCGAAGTGAAGCATGAGCAGGAGTCACCGGAAGTGTGGGGAATTCAGCAAGAGGCAGTAGGGACGGTAGGAGATGAGCCTAAAGTATCTTCTACATCTCCCAATGTAGCATACGACTCTTTGCTGTCGGAGCCGCATTCTGACACAGAGTCGGAGATTTATTTGGAGCCGCAGTTGGAAGCAAGTCAGGGGAATGACTTTGACTTCAGGCCTGAGGCGTCAGAACAGGTAAACCATGAAGTTCATGATACCTTTACTGAGGAAAAGCCAGAGATGCGCGTGGCTTTTAACAGTAAAAAGGATGAAGGAGCAGACGAGCCGGACCCGGTTGTCTACTCATCATTGCTTCAATCCAGCCGTTCGGTAAAAGAAGCGGAACACCAGCAGCAGCTGGAACATGAACCGCAAGGTCAGGATCAGAAAGTCGACGAAGAGCGTGAGGATGCCAAGTGGAAAAATCTTTTTTTCCATACACAGGATGAAACGCCTTTCCGCAAGGTAAGGTTATGCATTGTACAGCGCGAGGATACACTGGAAACGATAGCAGACCGTTATCAACTCAGCACACGGGAGCTTCAATTGTATAACAGATTGGCAGAGCATCATGTAGAAGAAGGGCAAGTATTGTACATCCCTTGATTCGGTTGCTGAAACATGCGACGAAGTGCTGACTATAGTCAATGAGAAATGGGTGTTGACTATAGTCAATGGGAAATGTATGATGTGGTATAGTTATTGAAAGACTGAGATCGGGAAGAGTAGGCAGCAAGCCCTTCAGAGAGTGGAATTGCAGCGCTGTGAGGTTCCGCAGGAAGCTACTGGCCGAAGTCACCCGGGAGTCGCCTGTTTGAACGGTTCCTCATTTCATTCCTTCGGAAGGTAAGAGGTTCACGGTAGAATAAGGCCGGTCCGCAACCGTTATCTGCATAAAGTGTCACACCATGTGTAATGGATCAGTGGATACATACACTAGGGGTGAAACAAAGGTGGTACCGCGAGAGAACAGCCTTTCGTCCTTTGAGGATGAAGGGCTTTTTTTATTTGCCAATTGAAAAATCATGGAGGTATCCTGATATGTCAGAACAAGACAACAAGACAACCTTGGAAATGCCAACAACGTATGATCCCAAATCAGCAGAACAAAAATGGTACAAAACGTGGATGGAGAAGGGCTATTTCCGCGCCGGGCAACATCCAGAGGCAGAGCCTTTTACAATCGTTATTCCACCACCCAATGTTACGGGTATGTTGCATATTGGACATGCTCTTGACTTTACTTTGCAGGATATTATTATCCGCGCCAAGCGGATGCAGGGTTATGATGCCTTGTGGCTGCCAGGGGCAGACCATGCAGGTATTGCTACTCAAACAAAAGTAGAGCAGAAGCTGCGTGAAGAAGGCCTGACTCGCTATGATTTGGGCCGTGAGAAGTTTTTGGAAAAAGTGTGGGAGTGGAAGGATCTTTATCTGGACAATATCCACAACCAATGGGAAAAAATGGGCTTTTCTCTCGATTATTCTCGTGAACGTTTTACATTGGATGAGGGACTGTCCAAAGCGGTACGCGAAGTATTCGTTAAACTGTACAAAAAGGGCCTGATTTATCGCGGTAAACGCATCATTAACTGGGACCCTGCTGCACGTACTGCGTTGTCGGATATTGAGGTGGAATACAAAGAGGTGAATGGAAATCTGTATCACCTGCAATACCCACTGAAAGACGGTAGCGGATTTATTACTGTAGCCACCACACGTCCAGAAACGATGCTGGGCGATACGGCTGTAGCTGTACATCCGGAAGATGAACGCTACAAGCAAATGATCGGCAAAACGCTTGTGCTTCCAATCATCGGGCGTGAAATTCCGGTCATTGCGGATGACTATGTGGATAAAGATTTCGGTAGCGGCGCTGTTAAAATCACACCGGCTCACGATCCGAATGACTTTGAAATGGGACAACGTCACCAGTTGCCACAAATTACGGTGATGGACGAGACGGGAACCATGAATGCTGAAGCAGGCAAATATCAGGGACTGGATCGCAGCGATTGCCGTAAGCAAATCGTCGCTGATTTGAAAGAGCAGGGTGTACTAATTCGTATTGAAGAGCATGTACACCAAGTAGGCCATAGTGAGCGTTCAGGTGTAGTTGTAGAACCTTATCTGTCCACCCAATGGTTCGTGGAAATGAAGCCTCTGGCAGCTAAGGCGATTGAAGCACAGAAGGCTGGCAACGGTGTAAACTTTGTGCCGGATCGCTTTGAGCGTACTTATCTGCATTGGATTGAAAATGTGCGAGATTGGTGTATTTCCCGTCAATTATGGTGGGGACACCGTATTCCGGCTTGGTATGATGAAGAAACCGGAGAAGTGATTGTATCGGCGGAGGACCCTACCACTTTGCCTGAATATGCTGGTAGAAAGCTCAAACAGGATGAGGATGTACTCGATACTTGGTTCAGCTCTGCTTTGTGGCCGTTTTCGACCCTGGGTTGGCCTGAGCAGACAGAGGATCTCAAACGCTATTATCCGACTAATGTTCTAGTTACAGGCTACGACATTATTTATTTCTGGGTATCGCGTATGATTTTTACCGCGCTGGAATTTACGGAAGAGATTCCGTTCAAGGACGTACTTATGCACGGTCTGGTTCGTGACGCGGACGGAAGAAAAATGTCCAAATCCCTAGGCAATGGTGTTGATCCGCTCGATGTGATCGAACAATATGGTACCGATGCTATGCGTTATATGATCTCCACCAGCAGCACGCCAGGACAAGACCTTCGTTTCCGCTGGGAACGTGTGGAGCAGGCGCGTAACTTTGCCAATAAAATCTGGAATGCATCACGTTTTGCGCTGATGAATCTGGAAGGCGTCACTGCGGCAGATATAGACATTACCGGTGACTTGAGCACCGTTGATCGTTGGATTCTGCACCGTCTAAACGAAACTTCACGCGACATCACGCGTCTAATAGATGCTTATGAATTTGGCGAGACAGGCCGCCTTCTGTACAACTTTATTTGGGATGATTTGTGCGACTGGTACATTGAGTTTGCGAAGCTTTCCCTATATGGCGATAATGCAGAGGCGAAAAAGAAAACACAATCCGTCCTTGCCTATGTTTTGGATCGGACACTGCGCATGATTCATCCGTTCATGCCTTTTATCTCCGAGGAAATATGGCAGCATCTTCCGCATGAGGGAGAAACGATCACACTGGCTGCTTGGCCTGCTTACGATCCTGCTTTCGAGGATAAGGATGCGGTCGCTGAAATGAATTTGCTGATCGACGTGATTCGTGCTGTGCGCAATATCCGCGCTGAAGTCAACGTGCCGATGAGTAAAAAAATTGAATTGCTCATAAAACCTGGCGATCAAGCCGTTCTTGATATCATTAACCGCAATGGGGAGTATGTACGTCGATTCTGTAATACGTCTGAATTCGACGCGGGATTAGAGTTCACCGCTCCAGATAAAGCCATGACATCTATTGTTAGCGGCGCAGAGCTATACCTGCCGTTAGCCGGACTGCTAGATATTGCCCAGGAAATTAGCAGACTCGAAAAAGAACTTCAGCATTTGAACAGTGAAGTGGAGCGCGTGGAGAAAAAGCTCTCCAACCAAGGCTTCGTGGCAAAGGCACCAGCCAAAGTCATCGAGGAAGAGAAGGCCAAGCAAGCCGATTACTCAGATAAGCGCGCTAAAGTTATCGCACGTATTGAAGAACTCAAGGGATAATTTCACTCACAATAAAATGACCTGAAGGTGAAGAGGATGTCAGATACGATCAGGGGCGGCGACATAGCCCCTTTACAAAGTTATGATGAAGCAGTGGAATGGATTAACGGGTTGATTCCGTTTGGCATTAGACCCGGACTGGAACGAATCGAACAGCTGATGAGTAGACTGGGTGATCCCCAACGACATCTGAAATTTATTCATATTGCGGGAACCAACGGTAAGGGCTCGACTTGTGCCTTTCTAACCTCTGTGCTTCTGAAATGTGGATACGATGTTGGGACCTTTACTTCTCCGTACATCACCCGATTTACGAACCGTTTTCAATTCAACGGGACCGATATTCCAGATGAAACGCTGGTTTCACTCGCCAATCGCTTGTATCCGTTGGTGAAAGAAATCGCTGATAGTGAGTTGGGATCACCCACGATGTTTGAGGTGTCCACAGCGTTGGCTATTTTGTACTATGCTACGGTAGCTTTTCCAGATGTTGTGGTATGGGAGACAGGTCTCGGGGGAAGGATGGATGTAACTAATATCGTGAGTCCTATCGTCTCGGTCATTACGAATGTCGGCTATGACCATACGGACATTTTGGGAGATACACTGGAACAGATTGCAAGAGAAAAGGCTGGGATCATCAAGCCAGGTGTACCTGTCGTCAGTTGTGTTTCCCAGCCCGAGGCTATTCAGGTCATACGTAAAACGGCGGCCAAGCAAGGAGCTACCTTGTACCTGGCAGGAGAACAATTTACGTATGAACGGTTAAATGGGAATGAAACAGGTCAGACCTTTTCATTCGCTGGACCCTTCCGGCATATGGAAATCGACATCACGTTGTTAGGCGAGCATCAATGTTCTAATGCGGCAGGAGCTATGATGGCACTTGAAGTCCTACGTCAGTATATGGCTTTTGTGTTGGATGATGCGGATCTGCTGGAGGGCTTTAGGCAAGCTGCCTGGGCAGGGCGTCTCGAACAAGTCAGTACCTCGCCGAGAATTGTCCTTGATGGGGCTCATAATCCAGAAGGGGCTCAGACGCTGGCCAAGAGTCTCCCACAAGTGTATTCGTACAAAAAATTGGTTTTAATGATGGGAATGCTGTCAAACAAGCATCATGAGGCATACTTGCAGCATATACTGCCACTAGTGGATACGCTTATACTGACCGAGCCCGATTTTCGCCGCAAAATGAATGCCGCTGATTTGGCTCATCTCGTGGAGAAGCTGCGGCCGTCTTATGCCAAAACGGATTTAAAAATTATTGTAGAAGGTGACTGGAAAAAGGCTTTAAGTCTGTTTCAGTCACATACGGAAGCGGAAGATCTGGGGGTGGTGTCCGGCACGCTGTATCTTATTGCGGATGTACGGGCTACCCTTATGTATCAAACCGATTCGGAAAAAGGTTGGTGAAATTTGTTGATTACTTCGGAACATGTTCATTTTATCGGTATCGGCGGCTACGGGATGAGCGCGATTGCTCGGGTCATGCTGGAGATGGGTTATACCGTGACTGGCTCAGATGTGGCATCACAGGAGCTGACAGAAAAACTGGCGGCAAAAGGCGCGAAAATATATATTGGACACACGCCTGAACATATTGCAGGCGCAGATATTGTTGTCTATTCAACAGCATTGTCACGTGACAATGTAGAGCGGGTGGCAGCGGAAGAATTGAATATTCCAACACTGCACCGTTCGCAGATGCTGGCTCGCTTGCTTAACGAACGTAAGGGAATAGCGGTTGCGGGTGCGCACGGGAAAACGACGACCTCTTCCATGATCGCTCTGGTTATGGAGAGATGTAACGTTGATCCAACGTATATTATTGGCGGCGAAATCACGAATTTGGGAACGAACGCCAAAGCGGGTAAAAGCGAGTTTGTCGTTGCCGAGGCGGATGAGAGCGATGGTTCTTTCCTGCAATATCATCCTTGGCAGGGTATCGTAACCAATATTGAAGCGGATCATTTGGAAAATTACGATGGAGATTTTAATCGGCTGAAAAGTGCTTACGTACAGTTTTTAAGTCAAATTCGGCCGGATGGAGCAGCTATTGTATGCGCAGATGATCAGAACATCCGAGAGATGTTGCCTCAGCTCCAAACTCGGGTCATTACTTATGGAGTAGAGCATGAAGCGGATTACATGGCGACAGATATCCAACTAGGTGACCGCCGATTAAGCTTTACGATGAGTCGTAAGGGAACAGCACTCGGAACTATTGAATTGTCTGTACCGGGTAAACATAACATGTATAATGCGATGGCTACCGTGATTTCATGTTTGGAAGCAGGGATTCCATTTGATCAAATTGCTGCAACTATTGTGGAATTTCACGGAGCAAAACGTCGTTTTCAAGTGCTAGGTGAAGGCAATGACATTTTGATTATTGATGACTATGCGCATCACCCAACAGAGATTGAGGCTACGATCAGTGCAGCGAGAGCGACTGGGAAGCGTATTATTGCCGTGTTCCAGCCACAACGCTACAGCCGTACCTTTTTCCTGTTGGATGCGTTCAGCCGTGCGTTTAGCGAGGCTAATGAAGTGATCATTACCGATATTTATTCACCAGCGGGAGAAAAACAGATTGCAGGTGTGCATTCTTCCAAACTGGTGGATTTAATCGTCCAAAACAGCAATGCGAATGCAATCTATTTACCGACCAAAGAAGCCGTGATCGAAGAGCTGAAAGATCGGTTACAGCCGGGTGATCTAGTGCTGACAATGGGAGCAGGGGATATTTGGAAAGCTGGCGACGCGTTAGCACGCCATCTTCGCGGGCAACAAGTGTAATACGTATTAGCAGCAGCTATTACACTAATGAATTTTAAATATTTTAAAAGGGTATTCCGAACACGAAAGTGGCGGGATACCCTTTTTTTGTAATGTCGGGACATAATTCCTTGCTTTAATTCATACAACAGACTATGAGGAAGTATGGGACAAGGAGGGAGTGCATCCATGAACAAGGCCAAGATGACATTCCGGTTCGATCAACAGTTGCCGGAAACAAGCCGGGAGGATAAGCTACAGGTGCTTCCGAACAAAAATGAGTCGTTTACGAACGGACAGCGTGACATGATTAGAGATACGGAGTTACACCACGATGATGAGCTTTATCAAACTGATAACCAGCGTAAAGGAATGGAACGGACTAGTAGTATGGAGAAACATACTCGAACTACACAACATTCAGAGCTCGGCAAACCTGTGGAGACGAATAAACGCATTGCAACTCGGCGTTTTACTCCAACATTGAGGGTACAAGAGGGATGGGACGACCCTTTTGGTCGTTCGGCAGCTTCCTGGTCAGATGCGGACGTTCTACCGGAAAGTCCAGAAGAGGATGATGTTGAGGTTGAGGAGGCCTATTATTCCGGTCAAGAGTATAGAAAGCGTCCACCTCACCCTTCCAGATGGAGGTTAATCGGTTCTGTAGCCAGTGCGTTGGTGACTGGGGGCATGTTCGGATATATTATGTTGTTACTGTTTAACGGAGGTAGTATGGTCCCGGGATCTGATTCTTTGGATAATGAGGCTGTACCCGTTTTCAAAGAATCTGTTGATGTCGATACAACGTCTGCAAAAGAGAATGCTGCCCCTGTCGCCGTCGTAGCTACTCAAGTGTCTCCACAAACCTATTACTTGCTGCAATACGGGGTTTTCAGCACTCCAGAGAGGGCTTTACAGGCAAAGGAAGAACTGTTGAAGGCAGGCATTGCAGCAGGAGGGGATAGCGAGGATCAAAACCGAGTATATGCAGGAATATCGTCGGATAGGGAGCAAGCCAAGTTGCTTAGTAATCAACTGAAGACACAAGGAGTGGAATTGTATGTCCGCGAGCTCGAATTACCCGGATTCGAAAAAGCGGCTTACGGAGGTAATGGTGATAAACTCACTACCTTTTTTCAGTTAAGCAACTCATTAGTGGGCAAGCTGAGCGGACTTTCCTCAACTTTGCTCAGAGAAGAAGGCCCAAGTACGGTGCCAGCCTCCGACATGAGCGAGCTGAACGACCTGCATCAGCAGTGGACACAAAATATCGCTGCACTTCCCACTGGTCTTCCGAAGGAAGCGGCTGCCACCGCAACTTCGCTTGAAAAGGCGATGAACAGCGCAGTCTCTGCACTTGGAGAATATAACAAGAACACAGCCAAGGAACACATTTGGGAGATTCAGTCCTCCATGATGGAATATGTTTTGCGTGAGAAGGAATTTATCCAATTCATAAAACAGTAGACTAACCATACTTTCCGGCAAGGAACTGGAAATAGTTCCCCATGCCGGATTTCTGTTTGTATTGCAGTACAAATCACCGTATAATAATGAAGGTGTCAAAAAATGGCGAGGGAAGATCAGGATGAAAAAAAATGTAGGAATGCTTATACTGTTTTTGTTGCTCGGTTGGCTTTTGGGTGCCTGGATTGCTAAGGCCCTTCAATCGGTCAAAGTCCTTTCCTTTCTGACCCACCCCACTACGATATCTTGGTCGCCGAGAGCGGATCTGGATATTATCAGCTACAACATAACGATAAATTTTGAATTGAGCCTGCTTAGTCTGATCGGCATCATCGCCGCATTCTGGCTGTATCGCAGGCTCTAACTGATGAAAAGGAGCTTCCCTTATGGACGGGAAAATTACGCCCCGCATTATTCTGGCATCGACTTCACCAAGAAGGAAGGAATTACTCGCATATTTGAGACTCCCCTTTGAGGTGGTGCCGAGTCATGCGGATGAAAGCACGCCTGAGAGCTGGACGCCTCAGCAAATCGTGGAGACCCTTGCAGCCCGCAAAGCCGAAGCGGTCGTGCGCACTGCCGCACAGTCCGAGGAAGCTGGATTGGTGATTGGCAGTGATACGATTGTCGTGCTGGAGGATTCGGTATTGGGCAAGCCTGCTGACCATGCGGACGCGGTTCGTATGTTGACTGCATTGCAGGGAAGAACACACCGTGTGTACACTGGGGTAGCCTGCATACATACCGGAACCGGCAAGATGCTTGTTAGACATCGCCAAACGGAGGTCACAATGAAGCCTCTGAACCAAGAGCAAATTGTGGCATACGTAAATACTGGAGAACCGTCTGACAAAGCAGGATCGTATGGCATTCAAGGCATGGGTGCTACGTTGGTGGAATCTATTCAGGGTTGTTATTTTAACGTCGTAGGATTGCCGCTTTCTTTGCTGTCGGACATGCTGTCCGATTTTGGAGTGAATGTGCTGCGTCCATAAAAGGGGATAAACATATGCTGGAGTCGCCAATACTGATGCTTCGCGACCTCCCCCATGAAGAACGACCAAGAGAGCGCATGATGACATATGGGGCGGATGCCTTGAGCAACGCGGAGTTGCTAGCAATACTACTGCGTACAGGAACACAAAGTGAATCATCTCTGCATTTAGCGCAGCGTATTTTGCAGCAAGCAGGGAATTTGCGTCAACTGGTGGATATGAGTCTGAGCGAGTTGACCCAGATTAAGGGCATTGGAAATGCTAAAGCGATACAGCTAAAAGCGGGGATCGAACTCGGGCGTCGATTAGCATTGTCACGCCACTTGGAGACCCCGGTGATTAGTTGCCCACGGGATGTGGCAGATCTGCTGTTTGAACAGCTTCGCTATTTGCAGAAAGAGCATTTTGTTTGCCTGTTTTTAAATACCAAAAACCATGTCATTGCTCAGGAAACGCTATCTATGGGCAGCCTGAATTCCGCCATCGTGCATCCTCGTGAAGTATTTCGGGCTGCAATCAAGTGTAGCAGTGCTTCGATTATTTGCGCTCATAACCATCCGAGCGGTGATCCGAAGCCAAGCCCGGAAGATGTCCAGTTGACTCGCCGCCTGATGGAAGCGGGCAACATCGTGGGCATCGACGTGCTTGATCATATTGTGATCGGGGACGGGACCTTTGTAAGTTTGAAGGAACAAGGTCTGATATAATATAATATTTAAATCAAACATTTAAACATGACCGGATAAACCGGCCTGAATAAACCGTTTATACAGGGATAACAGATTTCAGGGAAGAGAAAAGGAGATTAACATCATGCTGGGTGGCTTTACAAAAGATTTGGGAATTGACTTAGGAACGGCAAACACGCTTGTATACGTAAGAGGTAAGGGAATCGTGGTTCGTGAACCATCTGTAGTTGCTTTGCGTACAGATACAAAAACCATTGAGGCTGTTGGGGAATCTGCGAAAAAAATGATCGGTCGCACACCGGGAAATATCCGTGCAATTCGTCCAATGAAGGATGGTGTCATTGCTGATTTTGATACGACTGCAACGATGATCAAATATTTCATCCGTCAGGCGCAAGCACAACGTTCATTGTTTCCGCGCCATCCGAACGTGATGGTTTGCGTGCCTTCGGGCATTACTGCAGTGGAACAGCGTGCTGTTGAAGATGCGACCAAGCAAGCAGGCGCAAGAGAGGCGTACACGATTGAAGAGCCGTTTGCAGCGGCAATTGGCGCTGATCTGCCGGTATGGGAGCCTACAGGCAGTATGGTTGTCGATATCGGTGGAGGTACAACCGAAGTTGCGGTCATTTCCTTGGGAGGGATCGTAACAAGTCGTTCTGTACGTGTAGCTGGCGATGAAATGGACGAGTCCATCATTCAATACGTGAAACGTCAATACAACCTGATGATTGGTGAACGGACTTCTGAGCAGCTGAAAATGGAAGTTGGTTCAGCTATGCCATTAGAGCAAGTGGAAACATCGGAAATCCGCGGACGCGATCTGGTAACAGGCTTGCCGAAGACAATTACGATTACCTCCGATGAAATTAGCGAAGCATTATCGGATACCGTTAATGCGATCGTGGATGCAGTTAAAGTAACATTGGAAAAATGCCCTCCTGAGCTGGCAGCGGACATCATGGATAGAGGAATTGTACTGACTGGTGGTGGAGCACTACTGCGCAACCTGGATAAGCTGTTGGCAGGTGAGACCGGAATGCCGGTGATCGTAGCGGAAAATCCTCTGGATTGTGTGGCAATCGGTACGGGTAGAGCACTGGAAAATATCCATTTGTTCAAATCGCGCAGCAGTTCTGCCGTCCGTTCCAAACGTTGAATCGGGGGTGTAGGAACTGTTTAAGCTGTTTGGCAATAAAAGACTATTTGTTCTATTGATCGGAATCGTTCTGTTTATTGCCCTTATGGGGATTACACTTGGACAGAGAAATTCCTTAACCTGGCCCGAGAAGTTTGCCAGAGATTCAATTGGCTTTGTGCAAGGTATCTTTTACAGGCCCGCTTCAGCAATAGCGGGCTTCTTTGAAGATATCGGTAATATGCGTAGTATTTACGAAGAAAATGAGCGCTTAAAAATAGCCGTGGCCAAGCTGACTCGTGACCAGATTCAGACTCATAATTATGTTGAAACAAATGCTAGATTGCAGAATGAACTGAAGTTCACCCAAACGCAAAAGGCGAAAAATAATTATGATTATCGTGTTGCACAAGTGAACAGTGTTAGCAATGATTCCAAAACACTCGTGATTGATATTGGTGAGAAGGACGGAGCCAAGGTCGGTCAGGAGGTCAGTTCACTTGAAGGGTTTGTTGGGGTCATTAGCCGCACGGGGAATTTTACGTCTACCGTTACGCTGTTGACTACATTGGATCCTAAAAATCCGAATTCTTATGCCATTGCAGCGACAGTCTTGGGTAAGGAAAATCAATCGTTTGGTATGATTGAAAGCTATGATCCGGGTACGAACACATTTCAAATGACTCGCATTGAAGAAAAAGATCCAATCGCAAAGGGTGATCAGATTATTACGTCTGGTGCAGGCGGGAAGTTCCGCAAAAACCTAATGATTGGAACGGTGGAGAAAATTCAGGTTGGAGAGTTCGGCAAAACACGGACAGCGATTATTAAACCGGCAGCCAGCTTTGTGGATTGGAAAGAACTGCTCGTCCTCTACACTCCTGAGGTACCGGAATAATGAAGATGCGCGGTCAGGTTCTGATACTGCTGCTGTTTGTCCTGTTTATAGCTGAAGGAACGATTCTTCCGTGGCTTCTCCCGGATAGTTGGCATTCAAGAATGGTTCCAAATTTTGTGTATGTCGTAATTTTGTTTGTATCTGTGTATTACAGCCGTCATACAGCGTTGGTGCTAGGTATTGTTTTTGGACTTATTCATGATGTAGTGTACTACGGGTTTATCATTGGCCCTTATTCTTTTGCAATGGGGTTGTCTGCATACTTATTAGGGCTTGTGTTTACTGCTAGACGTGCACCGATGCCCATTATGATGGCGGCCGTATTGATCGGTAGTTTCCTGCTGGATTCTATGCTTTTTGCCATTGATCAGCTGTTTCAACTGAATCATCAGACTTTCAATTGGGCACTTGCTCAGTATATGATTCCTGATTTGTTTATCCATTTTCTGTTCGCCCTCATCATTTATGTCCCAGTTCGCAAGCAATTGCAGCGTTTGGGTACCCGTGTGAAAAAGGAAGAGACTGTCTAGGTCTTTTTACACACATTTTGTCCGGGTTAGCAGGGATTTGACGTCCCGGGGACGAAATGATTGAGATAGGAGGGACAGGCTAATGGCGGTGAAATCGAATCATGTCACGATTAAAGGCATCAAAGATGGCCTGGTATTCCTGCTGGACGATCAATGCGAATTTGAGGATTTGCTGGGTGAGCTGCGTTTTAAGCTGGAGCACAGTCATCAAAATATTTTAACTGGTCCGATCATTCATGTGGATATTAAACTGGGAAGTCGGGAAGTAACTGAGGAGCAAAAGGAAAGTATTCTGGAGATTTTGAAGCAGAAGGGGAATCTGCTCATCAGGTCTGTAGAATCACCCGGATTGCCTGTGGTAGTGCAGGGCAAGCCCCCCATTCACACGGTGACAGGGATTATCCGTTCAGGACAAGTGCTTCATCACGATGGAAACTTACTCTTTTTGGGAGATGTTAACCCGGGTGGAATTATAACTTGTACCGGTGATATCTATGTCCTTGGCGCTCTGCGGGGTATGGCGCATGCAGGGATGGAGGGAAATAGTGAAGCGATTATCGCGGCCTCCTATTTTGCACCAACACAGCTGCGAATTTCCGAAATGATTAGCCGTCCACCAGATGAATGGGAGACACGTGAATCCGGCATGGAATTTGCGTATCTCAAGGATGGCGCTATGCAAATAGATAAAATGAGCAATATTGTGCGTCTGGGCCGCGATTTTAACGTGTTCAAAGGGGTGTAGCACATGGGAGAGGCTATCGTCGTCACTTCAGGAAAAGGCGGCGTCGGCAAAACGACGACGTCAGCCAATATAGGAACAGCGCTTGCACTGCTCGGCAAAAAGGTGTGTTTGGTGGATACGGATATCGGTTTGCGTAATCTAGACGTTGTGATGGGTCTGGAAAACCGGATTATTTATGACCTTGTTGATGTAGCGGAAGGTCGTTGCCGTCTGAACCAGGCACTTGTTAAGGACAAGCGTTTTGAGGAGCTGTATATGCTACCAGCTGCTCAAACCAAGGACAAAAGTGCTGTTACGCCGGAGCAGGTTAAGGATATTATTTTGGAGCTTAAAAAGGATTTTGAATATATATTGATCGACTGCCCTGCGGGTATTGAGCAAGGCTTTAAAAATGCCATTGCCGGTGCGGATCAGGCCATTGTTGTGACTACTCCAGAAAATGCTGCTGTACGCGATGCAGATCGGGTAATTGGTTTACTGGAAAGTTCACATGTGATATCACCTAAGTTGGTGGTTAACCGCATTCGCAATAGTATGGTTAAATCCGGAGATATGTTAGATATTGACGGAATTTTACAAGTGCTTAGCATAGACCTTATTGGGATTGTACCGGATGATGAAATGGTAATTAAAGCAGCTAATACAGGAGAGCCTACGGTTATGAATCCGGATGCGCAGGCAGCGATTGCCTACCGGAACATTGCGAGACGAATCTTGGGCGATACTGTGCCTCTTATGCAGCTGGACCAGAAGAAGAGTGTGATGACACGCTTTAAGAAGTTTTTTGGTATGGGTGGATAAGGAAAACAGGAAGTTATTGCTGGTGGTTGCTTGGCCCTTTCTAGTGAGATATTTTCACTGATTTCTAAGGGAAGTGTTACAGTAGCATTCATTTGTAATACTAGACACTTAAATAAGTCACCACTTATTTAAGTGTTTTTGGTTTGCTTTTTTAAATTTCTATGATTCTGGTTCGTAAATTTAGATCATTACATAAATGTTATAAATGCAAAACATATCCGGTGCGCTAGCGCCGGTTTTTTTGATTTTTAGGGTATGTAATCCCCAACCGGACAACATAAGTTGAAGCCCGTCCTCATAAGATGTAATAAACTTACCTCGCTGAGGGGGCTGAACAGGATGGACAAAAATTCCGGAATCAAGCAGCGCAGAAAAGAACGTATACAGCAGCTAATCGAGGGAAACAAAGCGGAGGCGTATTCCTCAGGCATAGATCAGAACAGGTACGGGTACAGAGAAATGAAATCGATGCCTGTAGTCAGTGCCAACTCGCCCAGAGACCCAGAAACTGAGTGGAAAAATGATCGACAACGTTGGCAGCAATCTTTTGGGGCAAATCGTGGTCCGTCTTTTTGGAGTTCCTTTTGGCGTAGAACTGTCATAGCAGCAGTGTTATTTGGAGTGGTGTGGGGCTTATTTCGCTGGGATATTCCCTATGCAGTAAATTTGAGAATGTTTGTCGCGGATGCCTTGAATAAGGACATGGATTTTGCAGCCGCCGGACAATGGTATAAAACTTATTTTGACGGAGCTCCTTCCTTCTTACCGATTTTTGGCGAGGAGCATGAAACGAAACAGGTAGACGCAAGTCGAAAGGGCTCTCCACCGATTGAAGGCAATATAACACAGCCGTTTGTACTGAGTCTTAAAGGAGTAGAGATTACGCCGAATGTTGCCGATAACGGGGCAATCGCTGTTAAAAGTATAGATGCAGGACGTGTATTAGACGTATTAAACCATCCCAAAAGTGGGATTTCAGTTACAATTCGTCACACTGGCGGTATCACAGCAACTTACGGAAGGCTCTCACGCTCTACCTTAAAAGTGAACGATTGGGTTCAGGAGGGTGAAGAGATCGGTGTATTGCCAGCAAGTCACGGCGGTAGCGAGGCGGCGACTTTATTTTTGGCAATTCAAAGAGGGGATCAATACATTGACCCGTCGGAAGTGGTAGCCCTTGATTAATGTCCGAGGGGTGACCTTATCACTGCATCCACTGTTTGTACTGGTTATGCTGACCTCTGTATTAACTGGACATTTCATCGAGATCATGACCTTATTTACACTGGTGTTTATACATGAGCTAGGTCATGCGACAGCTGCTTCGTTGTTGGGGGCGCGGTTACTTTCCATACAGATGTTACCCTTTGGAGGAGTGGCTGTCATTGAGGATCAAGGGAAGCTCAATGCGTGGAAGGAGATTGTCATTGCTCTAGCAGGCCCCCTGCAAAACGGAATCATGATCATCATTCTTTTGTGGCTTAGGAATGTGAGTGGGTTGGAGCATGATTATGTAAATTATATAATTCAGGGAAATGCTGTTATTGCATTGTTTAATTTGTTGCCAATTTTACCGCTTGATGGTGGAAAAATATTGCAGTCGCTGATTAGCTTATTCTTCTCTTATCACCGCACATTAGTATGGACTTTTAGAGCCAGTATCATAACAAGTCTGCTATTTTGCCTGTATGGTATTTCGCCGTTATTAAGGCAAGATGAGCCTTTACATTTAAATCTGCTGGCGGTAGGGATTTTTTTGCTTTATTCTAATATTGTGGATTATCGGAATATCCCTTACCGTTTTATACGTTTTTTGCTGGGGAGGGACGAGCTTTTTTACCGCGAAGCGGCTAAAGGAAGCATTGCCTTACCTATTGTATCCCTGCCCGTGAAACATTTGGAGCCTGTTTTGCGTCTTTTCAGAAGAGATCGATATCATATGGTTTACGTTATGAATGAACAGGGACGGATTGTAGCTGTATTGCCGGAACAACGACTTATACGTTCTTATTTTGCGGCACGCCCGCCAAATGGTGGAGAATCCAAACCAAAATAATGTTTATGAAATAAGGAAGAGGCTGTATTCAGAGAGGTTGAAAAACCATGAAGCAAATGATTGTACAATGCCAACAGCAGATGACCCAAATGGCACTGTTGGAAGAGGGACGATTGGTTGAATATGCGGCTGAACTACCGCGAAAACGGGGAATTCTAGGTTCTTTTTTCAAAGCGAGGGTGGTCAATGTGCTACCAGGAATGCAAGCCGCCTTTGTTGACATTGGACAGCGCAAGAATGCCTTTTTGTATGTGGATGACGTACTTCATGCTCATTTGGACAAGCAGCCAGAGGTAAAGCCGTCCATTTCTGAACTGTTAAAGGTGGGGCAGGAAATCGTAGTACAGGTATTAAAAGAGGCAGTTGGTAGCAAAGGAGCCAGGGTGACCACTCATTTTTCACTTCCGGGCCGCTGGATTGTTTACATGCCCCGTGCTGATTATGTGGCCGTATCCAAGAAGATTGAGCGTGAGGGAGAACGTGCCCGTTTGAAAGCCATGGGAGAGCAACTGCGCACGGGTGAGGAAGGGGTCATCATTCGTACGGTTTCAGAGGAAATGAGTATAGAGGCGATTGAAAATGATCTGAATCAACTACGTAAGCAATGGGCGGCTATTCAGCGCAAAGCGGGTGAACACTCCGCACCGTGTGAATTGCACCGAGATCTGAGTATCGTTCAGCGTTTAATTCGCGATGTGTTTACACCTGAGCAGGATGAACTGGTCATTGACAGTGAGGAGCAAGCAAAGGATGCAGAAGTAATGCTGCAGCAGATTGGTTCTGCGAAAGCTCATGTAAGTATATTTCGCAGTGCAGAAGAAACGATTTTCAAAGCTTATGGCATTCATGAGCAGCTGGAGCGCGATTTTGCACGAAAGGTATGGCTTCAGGGTGGCGGATACATTGTCATTGATCATACGGAGGCATTGACCGTCGTTGATGTGAACACTGGGAAGTTTACGGGCGGCAGTAATCTGGAAGAGACGGTGACCCAGACTAACATTGAAGCAGCAGAAGAGATTGCCCGCCTGGTACGTGTACGTGATATTGGAGGTATTATCATCATTGATTTCATCGATATGGAACAAGAGGAGAATCGTAGGGAAGTATCTTCTGTGCTGGAGGCAAGATTAAAAAAGGACCGGACTAAATCATATGTTGTCGGTTGGACGCGGTTAGGTTTACTGGAAATGACCCGCAAAAAAGTGCGTGAAGAAAAGACTCTCGTGTAGAACGTGCGTAATCAAAATTATTTCAAAACTAAAGGTTGAATGTGTACGAAGCTTGTGCTATAATCATTTAGTATGTGTGATGCGTAAGATTGGCTGCACATGCTGTAACCGCTCCAATCAGGTACTGAAGTGCAGTATCCTAAGGAAACTGCCACCTGCAATTAGGCGAGTCTGAGACATAAGGAGGTGCAAGCAAATGTACGCAATTATCGAAACTGGTGGTAAGCAATACAAAGTTCAAGAGGGCGATGTATTGTTCATCGAGAAGTTGGAAGCTAATGATGGTGAAACTGTAACGTTCGATCGTGTTCTGGCAGTGTCCGGCGACAATGGCTTGACAGCAGGTACACCGCTTCTTTCTGGAGCTTCTGTAACAGCTAAAGTTGAGAAGCATGGTCAAGGTCAAAAGGTCGTTGTATACAAATACAAACCTAAAAAGAACTACCATGTGAAGCAAGGTCATCGTCAACCGTACACGAAAGTGACGATTGAAAAAATCCAAGCGTAAGAGGGTGCGATAATTGATTATCGTGCGTATTATACGGCTGGAGGATGGCAGCATACAGGGGTTTTCTGTTAAAGGTCATGCGAATTTTGCCAAATCTGGCGAGGATATCGTATGTGCTGGTGTTTCAGCGGTAACAGTAGGAACTGTCAATTCGATTGTAGCTCTTACGGACGTTGAAATGGAAACGGAAATGGAAAACGGCTTTTTAAGCGCGTATCTTTCTCCTGAAAATTATCATGATGCGAACGCACAGGTCCAACTGTTGTTGGAGTCCATGGTGATTATGCTGACAAGCATTGCTGAATCATACGGTAAGTATATTCAAATAGAAAATAAACAAAGAAGGAGGTAGACATCATGTTGAAATTGACATTGGATCTTCAGTTATTCGCATCGAAAAAAGGTGTAGGTTCCACAAAAAACGGACGTGACAGCAGATCGAAACGTCTTGGAGTGAAACGTGCTGACGGTCAAGCAGTTACCGGCGGTAGCATCTTGGTTCGTCAACGCGGAACGAAAATTCACCCGGGCACGAACGTGGGCATCGGTAAGGACGACACTCTGTTCGCGAAAGTGGACGGCGTTGTGAAGTTCGAACGTTGGGGCCGTGATCGCAAAAAGGTGAGCATCTACCCGATCGACGTTGCTCCAGTAGCAGCTACTGTAGAAGCTTAATAGCGGCTTAGACACGCTGAAAAGCCTCCGGCACTTTTGTCGGAGGCTTTTTTGCATGATGGTAATGAACTGGAAAGTTAGTCTGTGCTATACTGGATAAAGGTTGTTGACTAGTCCATTTAATTATCGCAGAACGGAGAGAAGCCATGTTCCAGCGGAAAAGAGCGCCTTATCTGGCGTTGGGTTCCATTCTGATTCCTTTGGTTTTTTCACTGCTCTATCCCAAAGCATTAACGATTATCATACTAGCTGTGTGGGCTGTAGCTGCTGCTTGTTTTGGTATGTGGTATACACATAGACAGGTTGAACATGAGCGGAAAGCTGCTTTGCGTTCTTTTGAGCGTACAGCGATAGCAACGCTTAACCATCATCGGCATGACTGGATGAATGATTTACAGGTGCTTTATGGCTATATTCGTATGAATAAGCATGATAAATCAGCTGCTTATGTGGAAACAATAAAGGGGCGGGTGTCGGAAGACAGTAAAATATCTAAGCTGGGTATTCCCTCGCTGGTGTTTTATTTGCAGTCTTTTCGCGTGAACGCCGGAAATTTACAATTGTCGGTACAGGTTGAGGAGGATTTAAAGTTAGACGCTGTCATGTCTCCCGAAGACGGCGAGTCGCTTGCCTCGGCTGTCATACAAACGGTGCGTGCGTATCAATATGGCGGGGGCCGGTCGTCCTGGGGAGAAGTGCGCAGATTGACACTTTATTTCGGTATGGATCAGGATGATGTTATCGTCCGGTTTGAAGGAAGTGACATACCTGCCGATTTAAATATACTAAAGCAGGTCAGATCCGTACTTGGAAGTGAACGCCTTCGAACAGAGAAGCTCCCTACGGGCGATATGCTTCAAATTCGAATGCAGTGCCAGACATAAGGAAGGTGTAACCATGTTTGTAGATAAAGCGAAGATTTTTGTTAAAGGCGGTGACGGTGGAGACGGATTAATTGCGTTTCGCCGTGAAAAATATGTTCCTAATGGCGGCCCAGCTGGTGGTGACGGAGGGAACGGTGGAGATGTAATTTTTCGTGTAGATGAGGGTTTGCGTACCTTGATGGATTTTCGGTACCAACGGCATTTTAAAGCCCAGCGTGGGGTAAAAGGTCGCAACAAAAGCCAACACGGAGCCAACGCTGAGCACATGATTGTCCGTATACCACCGGGCACAGTTATCATGGATGATGACACAGGTGAAGTACTGGCAGATATGACTCGTCATGGCCAACAGGTCGTTGTAGCTAAAGGAGGACGCGGAGGACGCGGCAATATTCGTTTTGCAACACCGAGTAATCCAGCGCCTGAATTGGCTGAAAACGGTGCGGAGGGGCAAGAACGTTATATTACGCTTGAGTTAAAAGTGATGGCTGACGTAGGCTTGGTCGGATTTCCTAGTGTAGGAAAGTCTACCTTGTTGTCAGTTGTATCTTCTGCAAAACCCAAAATTGGCGCATACCACTTT
Source organism: Paenibacillus polymyxa M1 (assembly GCF_000237325.1). Taxonomy (NCBI): domain Bacteria; kingdom Bacillati; phylum Bacillota; class Bacilli; order Caryophanales; family Paenibacillaceae; genus Paenibacillus; species Paenibacillus polymyxa. Next base: position 4,486,514 of record NC_017542.1, on the reverse strand, counting down.
ACAACGATTACCCCAAATCTGGGCGTCGTGGATGTGGGCGATCAGCGGAACTTTGTGATGGCCGATTTGCCTGGTTTGATTGAAGGAGCCCATGAAGGTACTGGACTGGGCCATGAATTCCTGCGGCACATTGAGCGGACGCGAATTATTATCCATGTTGTGGATATGGCCGGCTCTGAAGGACGTGACCCGTTTGAAGACTGGACCAAAATAAACGATGAATTAAAGCAATATAATGCAGCTCTGGCTGAGCGTCCACAAATTGTGGCGGCCAATAAAATGGATATGCCGGAAGCTGAAGAAAATCTTGCTCACTTCAAAGAGCAGATTGCTACGATACGTCCTGACCTTGAAATCATGCCTATTTCCTCTCTGACACGTCAGGGTGTAAAGGAACTGCTCTATCGGGCTGCTGATCTGTTGGATCAAATACCGGACGAGCCGGTTGTTGAGGAAGTAGCAGAAGTCAATGAACGCAAGGTATTTAAGTTGGATACGGCCGAAGACGAGGGCTTTACGATTGTACGTGAAAACGACACATTCGTGGTGCACAGCCCCAAAATTGAGCGCATGATGAAGCGCATGCAGATGAATTCGCATGATGCCATCTTGAAATTAGCAAGAACATTGCGTCATATGGGTGTGGATGCTGAGCTACGCAAACGTGGTGCCACAGATGGTACATCTGTACGCATCGCTGATTTCGAGTTCGAATTCGTAGAAGGCAGCAGCTACTACTAAAAATTAAATAAAGCTTTAAAACCTGAACGGTTACTGTACTATAGGGAATTCTATAGAAGGCAGTAGCCGTTTTTTTGTATTGTTAGCTTGCCGATTTTCATGAGTTTAGATATAATGTCCTCTATACAAAAACATAAGTCTTTGAGGAGAGGACGTTCTTGAAAGAGCGCTATTACTTGGTACGGGAAGATATTTTGCCTGAAGCTATTGTTAAGACCATACAGGTAAAACTGCTGCTGGCTTCGGGAGATGTTAAAACCGTACATGATGCTGTGGAGCAAGTTGGGCTAAGCCGAAGCGCCTTTTATAAATATAAAGATGGCATACATTTGGTTAACCAGTTGGAGCGTGAGCGAATTGTCAATATCTCTATCGATCTAGAGCATCAATCCGGCATGCTGTCCAGGGTGCTCGGCAGAGTGGCGGATTACGGAGGTAATGTGCTGACGATCCAGCAAAGTATTCCACTGCAAGGTAGAGCCAATGTAGTTATCTCAGTCGAAATGTCCAGGCTTAGTGATGAATTGGGTGTTCTGCTGGAGGGCTTGGAAAGCATTTCTGGAGTCAAGCGGGTCCGCCTGATTGGGCAAGGCTGAGGCGATACAGTTCGTTAGATAAAAGTTAGCAGGAGGGGAATGGATGAAACCGGTCAAAGTAGGATTGTTAGGCTTAGGGACTGTAGGTACGGGAGTCGTTCGAATCGTTGAGGGCAATCAGGAAGACTTGAGCAGACAAGTAGGTTCACCGATCATCATTGAAAAAATAGCTGTAAAAAACATAGATAAGTATCGTTCCATAGAAGTAGACACCGCCAAACTTACTGAGGACCCGTGGGAAGTCATTCGAGACCCTGAAATTGATGTGATTATCGAAGTCATGGGTGGGATTGATCAGACGAAGGAGTACATTCTAGAAGCGCTAGAGAGAGGCAAACACATTGTGACAGCCAACAAGGACTTAATGGCATTGCACGGTTCTGAAGTATTGGCAAAAGCACAGGAAAAACAATGTGATATTTTTTATGAGGCTAGTGTGGCAGGCGGTATCCCGATCATTCGTACACTCATTGAAGGGTTCTCCTCTGACCGTATTACCCGCATTATGGGGATTGTGAACGGTACAACAAACTTTATTTTAACTAAAATGAGTCAGGAAGGAGCCTCGTACGAGGAGGTTCTTAGGGAAGCTCAAGAACTTGGATACGCAGAATCTGATCCGACCTCAGATGTCGAAGGATTGGATGCGGCGCGCAAGATGGCAATACTGGGAACCCTTGGTTTCCGCTCTAATGTAGAGCTCAAGGATGTAAGCGTGAGCGGTATTTCAAAGGTAACCAGTGAAGATATTGCCTTTGCTAAAAAACTAGGATATCAAATGAAGTTGCTTGGTATTGCAGAACGCCAAGGTGATGAATTTACGATTAATGTTCAGCCGACTATGGTGCGCAAGCAGCATCCATTGGCATCGGTGAACGGGGTATTCAACGCAGTTTATGTACATGGTGAAGCAGTGGGAGAAACCATGTTTTATGGTGCAGGTGCAGGCGAAATGCCAACAGCTACATCAGTAGTGGCTGACCTGGTAGCTGTAGTGAAAAACCTCAAACTTGGCGTAAATGGGCTAAAAGCAATCGTACCCTACAATCCTAAAAAAATTTGCAATGACGAAGACGTGTATTTCAAAAATTTCGTGCTTTTACACGTAGATGATAAAGCAGGGGTATTGGCACAGATTACGCAGGTATTTGCTGAATTCAATGTCAGTTTGGCATCTGTCGTGCAGCAGCCGAATGAGACTAATCCCGATGCTGAGATTATTATCGTGACTCATTTAGCTAGTAAAGCAAGTATGAAAAAGGTTTTGGAGCATTTTGAAACTTTGGACGTGATTCGCCGCATCAAGAGTGTATATCGGGTAGAGGGATAGTTAATAAAAGCAGGAGGAATCATCTGTATGACCGTTTTGAAAACAGCAAGAGTGCGCGTGCCTGCGAGTACGGCTAACCTAGGACCTGGCTTTGATACATTGGGCATGGCGTTGTCTCTATACGCATGGATTGAATTAAAAGAGGCCGAGCAGACAGCTTTCCATCTGTACGGGGATCAAATGAATGGCGTTCCCCAAGATAAAACCAATTTGATTTACAAGGTAGCACAAATGGTTTTTCGTGAAGCAGGTGTATCTGTTCCTGAGCTGGAAATTTCGATGTACTCGGATATTCCGCTTACCCGTGGTTTGGGCAGTAGCGCTTCCGCTATTGTAGGTGCCTTGGTGGCTGCTAATACGCTGATTGGCTCGCCCCTGTCGGATTCCAAGCTATTTGATATGGCAAGCGCTATTGAAAAGCATCCGGACAATGTCGGGGCCTCTTTGTTTGGCGGTATTATTACTGCCGTGTGGGATGGCAAACATGCCAAGCACTTACGGATTGAACCGGATGCTAATCTAGAGGTAATGGTAGTTATTCCAGATTTTCAACTGTCCACGTCGAAGGCCAGAGAGGTCCTGCCTACCCATGTATCCTTGAAGGATGCTGTATATAATATTAGCCATGCTTCAATGCTGGTAGCGGCATTGGCATCGGGGCGAACAGATCTAATCGCCGAAGCGATGCGTGATCAGCTTCATCAGCCTTACCGCGCGGCACTTGTACCGGGTATGACAGAGATCCTACAGAATGCGTACCATTATGGTGCATTGGGCGTGGCCCTTAGCGGTGCTGGACCGACATTGCTGGCATTGACGGATCAACGGGAAAATCGTAAAGCGGAGCTTGAACAGTATTTAACGGAGACAATGAACAAAGAAGGGATCACGGCGTCTGTTTTAAATTTGCGCCCGGAGATTGAAGGGGCTAAAGTATATACGGAAGGGAATACACACCCTTTTATGGATATGATTAAAGGGGAACTTACGATATGATGCGAATTGCACTTCTTCCTGAGGGGACTGTTTCTCATGAAGCAATTAAATATTTGTTAGGAGATACACCCTGTGAACTACTGTTTTACAAGCATATAGCAGACGTATTTCAGGCAATAGACAAGGGACAGGCAGACTATAGTGTAATTCCTATAGAAAATACGATTGATGGCTCTGTAAGTTTGCATATGGACTGGCTTGTGCATGAGGTAGACATTCCAATGCAGGCGGAATGGGTATATCCTTCAATTCAAAATCTTATTGGACATCGTAGTGAATTTCTCGGGGATCAGGACAAGCTTGATTTGAGCAAAGTGGTCAAAATTATGTCCCATCCTGTAGCGCTTCCCCAATGTAAAGAATTCATACAAACTTTCGCTCCTCAAGCCGAGCTGGAGAGTGCAGGAAGTACGGCAGAGGCCGTCGAAATTGTTAAACATAACCCAGGTAAAGGTTGGACCGCACTTGGAACCAAGCTTGCGGCTATCAAACACGGATTAGATATTTTGGCCAGCAAAGTGACGGATCATGATAACAATTTCACCCGCTTTGTCTTGATTGGACATCAACCTGTAAGGTTCCCGCGTACGCCTGAAGGCCAGCGAACCAGTATTCTGGTTACGCCGCCGCAGGATTTCCCAGGAGCGCTGCATCAGGTTTTATCCGCATTTGCATGGCGCAGGTTAAATCTGTCTCGTATTGAATCGCGTCCGACCAAAAAGCAATTGGGGAATTATTATTTTTACATTGAAGTTCTGGAATCTCTGCATTCCGTTTTGCTTCCGGCAGCCTTTGCAGAGATCGAGGCTTTGGGGTGCCATGTACGTATTCTTGGCTCTTATCCAAGCTACAAGTATGTTGAAGCAGCAATCGAACCTATTTTGAAGGAACATTAATCGGAGGTGTGGTTGTAATGGCAGAACAATGGATCTATCTGGATGGACAGCATGTGACTAAGGAGAACGCAAAGGTTTCCGTATATGATCATGGTTTCCTGTACGGAGACGGTATATTTGAGGGTATTCGTATTTATAACGGCAATATTTTTAAATGTAAGGAGCATTTAGAGCGGCTGTATGATTCTGCGAAATCTATTCAGTTGAACATTCCGTTGTCTCCTGATGAAATGTTGGAAGCAATGGCTGAAACGATTCGTCTTAACGAAATGCGCAATGGATATATCCGATTGGTTGTATCCCGGGGTGCTGGAAATCTAGGTTTGGATCCCCTTCGTTGTGCAAAGGCGAGTGTCATCATTATTGTCGAGCAGCTCGCCATTTATCCGGAAGAAGCTTATTTGACAGGTCTGAAGACAATTTCTGTCTCTCAACGTCGCAACATCCCGGATGCTTTGAATCCAAAGATAAAATCATTGAACTACCTCAACAATATCCTGGTGAAGATCCAGTCTAATTATGCTGGTGTAGGTGAGGCTATTATGCTCAATTCCCAAGGATATGTGACGGAAGGTTCTGCTGATAACATTTTCATTGTCAAAAATGGAGTGTTATATACACCGCCTTGTTATTTGGGAGCGCTTGAGGGGATTACACGTAATGCTATCATCGATTTGTGTGCCAAGCTTGGATATTCGCTTAAGGAGCAACCTTTTACATTGCATGATGTATATGTGGCGGATGAGGTGTTTTTTACGGGAACCGCTGCAGAAGTGATTGCAGCTTATGAAGTAGATGGTCGTACGATCGGCTCCGGTGTTGCTGGTCCAGTGACTTTAGAGCTCCTGGCCGAGTTCCGGAAGATTGTGGATCAGGATGGCTATAAAGTGTGGCAGGACTAAAAGAATACGAGATCCTTTTGACTGAATGCTTGTAAGAGTATTCGGTTGAGAGGATTTTTTTGTTTGTAGGGGGTCATTCGCCCGGGAGGTGCATAGGATGTAATAACAGAAGCCGGGCGTTTATCCCGCCCGAACGAAAGTCTAGGAGGTTTGTGACCTGTGAAAATACACATCGTCAAAAAAGGTGACACTCTGTACTTACTGGCACAGAAGTATAATGTGACACTAGAGAAAGTTATTGCCGCCAATCCCCAATTGGCAGACCCTAATCAGTTGAGCATCGGCGAGAAAATCAAAATTCCGACAGATCCTGTTACGATGGAAACACAGCCGTCAACGGTCTATCAACACAAAGTTAAGCAAGGTGATACGTTGTGGAAGTTGTCCAAGGCGTGGAATGTACCGCTTAAGTTAATTATTGATGCCAATTCCCAGCTTAAAAACCCGAATGCACTTTTGGTTGGAGAAACAGTTAATATTCCACACTACAAAGAAAGCGTATCTGATCTTTCTGTGAATAAGAAAAATACCGCAGTGAAAGAAGAGATGACACAGCCTAAACCTGAATCCCCAACCAAGGAAGAGCTTACCCAGCCCAAGGCGGAATTAACACAGCCTAAACCGGAGAATATGCCTAGTCCTAAAGAAGAAATGACACAGCCGAAAGAAACAGTGAATCCTCCTAAGCTTCCTGAATTAAAACTGCCTGAAGTTCCTATGGCACCCGTCAATATGGCGCCCGTAAATCCTGCTCCACCTCAATTGCAGCCCATAATTACTCAACCTGCCCCACCTCAACAAATGCAACCTATAGTCACCCAACCGATTGCACCTAAACCGCAGTTTCCAGTTCATATCGAGAAGCAACCCGTAACCGAAAAGTTTTGTGGCTGCACCAGCTCGAAGCCGATGGAGAATTCCTCATGGCCATTACAGCAACCGGCATTTGATTACAGTCCGCCAATAAATGCTATGCCGAACTCGTGGTATCCGGGGATTGGATCTCCTCAGAATTGGGGGAATGCTCCTGTGAATACTTCCTTTGCAGAACAT